>NZ_JBVJMV010000018.1:0-185008 GCF_055584025.1 Streptomyces sp. NPDC104309
CCGATGGTACTGCAGGGGGGACCCTGTGGGAGAGTAGGACGCCGCCGAACTCCTTTTACGGAAAAGCCCCGTGCCCTTGTGGCACGGGGCTTTTCCGCGTTTACCCCTCTTTTCCTGTTCAGTCGGCGGTGACCAGGCGGGTGTCGTAGGCCAGGATGACTGCCTGGACGCGGTCGCGGGATCCCGTTTTGGCGAGAATGCGCGTGACATGTGTCTTCACCGTCGATTCGGCGAGGTGGAGCCGCTCGGCGATCTCCGTGTTGGTCCAGCCCCGGCCGATGACCGTGAGGATTTCCCTTTCCCGTTCGGTGAGGCTCGCGATGCGGGCGTCCGGCGTCGTGGGGCCGCCGGGCACAGCCGGCAGGTGGTGCGCGTACGCGTCCAGAAGGCGGCGGGTGAGGCTGGGGGCGACCACCGCGTCGCCGCTTGCCACAGCGCGTATGCCGGAGAGGAGTTCCTCGGGCAGCGCGTCCTTGATGAGGAAACCGCTGGCGCCGGCCTGGAGGCCGTCGTAGGCGTACCGGTCGAGGTCGAAGGTCGTGACAATGAGGACGCGCGTGCGGGCGCCGGTCCTGATGATGCGGCGCGTGGCTTCGATGCCGTCCAGGAGCGGCATGCGGATGTCCATCAATGCCACGTCCGGATGGTGCCGGGAGACAAGGTTCAGAGCCTTGTGGCCGTTGGCGGCCTCGCCGACGACCGTCATGTCGTCCTGGCTCTCCAGCAGCATGCGGAAGCCGAAGCGTTGCATCGGCTGGTCGTCCGCGATCAGCACGGTCGTCACGAGGGGGTGTCCTCCAGGGGTAGTCGGAGCCGCACCCGCCAGCCGGCCGTGGCCGGAGCCGTGGCTGTGGCCTGGGTCAGCAGTGGGCCCGCTTCGAGTGTGCCGTCGTAGAGGGATGCCCGTTCGCGCATCCCGGTGATTCCCTGCCCGCCCCCCTCGGGTCCGTTCGGAGCGGTGCCCGTGTCCGTGATCAGGGCCTCCAGCTCCTTCGCCCGGTAGGTGAGCGTGACCTCCGCGGTCAGCGACGGGCCGGTGCCGCCGTGCTTCAGCGTATTGGTGAGTGCCTCCTGCACCACTCGGTAGACCGTCAACTGCCGTCCGGCGGTGGGTGGGGACGGTGGAGGCGTGCCCCGGACGCGCAGGCGCACGGGGAGCCCCGCTGTTCGTACGCCGGTGAGGAGCGCGTCCATGTCGTCGAGGGTCGGCTGCGGGGTGCGCTCGGCCTCGGCGGGGTGGTCGCGCAGGACACCGAGCAGGCGGCGCAGTTCCGTGAGGGCCTGCCGGCTCGTGGTGCTGATGGCGTCCAGGGCTTGGGCCGCCCGGTCGGGGCTCTTGGCCGCGGCGTATGCGCCGCCGTCCGCGAGGCCCGTGATGACGGAGAGGTTGTGGCCGATGATGTCGTGCATCTCCCGTGCGATCCGGGTCCGTTCGGCGGCTGCGGCGAGACGGGCCTGTTGGTCGCGTTCGAGCTCCAGCCGACGGGCGCGGTCGACGAGGGCCTCCGTGTACTCCTTGCGCGTACGGACCACGATTCCCAGCAGGGCCGCGAGTGCGAACGCCCAGAGGTGGGGGACGAACAGCAGGTCCCAGCTGTGCGGGAAGCGCACCGAGCCGGCCACGAGCGGGACGGTCACCAGGGCGCCCGCCCGCGCCAGGGCCCGCATGGGCAGCCGTAGCGCGATGTTGAAGACGACGATCTCCTGCAGGTAGGCGGCCTGGACGAGCGCCCCCGTCCAGACATTGATCAGGGCGAACGGGGTCATGAACACCAGCACGGCCGACGGATGGGTGCGGCGCCACAGCAGCGGTACGGAGAACGCCACGCTCATCAGCAGGACCACGGGTTCGGGCGCGCTCTGGTCGCCGGCCACGGTGCGCCAGCCGCCGGTGGTGAAGTCGAGCACGGCGAAGATCGCCCAGAACGTGGTGAGCAGCCCGTTCCAGACCCCGGGCCGTCGCAGGTCGAACGCGCGGACGCGCTGGAGCAGTTGCTGGAGGTGCCCGGTCAGTGCGGTGGTGCCCGAACCCCGGTCCTTGTGGTCGTCCGTCACGCGTCCATCCTCGCGGGCGGCCGGCCCGAGGAATCCGGTGACGGTGCCGGGCCGGACGGTGAAGTCGAGGTCGTGGACGACGGTGGTGTCTCCGTACCTCTTGGTGAGTTCGTATGCCCTGATCATGCGGTCGACGCTACGGAGGGGGCGTGCGGTGGGCGTCGGACCTGGGGCGGGATGTGGTGGTGCGGGTAGTACCGGGGTACGACGACACCCTGGTCGCCGTGGACCGCGCACGGTGGTTGCGCAGTTCGGGAGGGCGGGACAGGATCGGCCGATGGAGCATGTGATTCGAGCGGTACGAGCCGACGAATGGCCCCTGGTCAAGGAGTTGCGGCTGACCGCCCTGCAGGACCCGGTGGCGTCGATGGCGTTTGTGGAGACGTACGAGCAGAGCGCGGCACAGCCCGACGCGTTCTGGCGGGACCGGGCGCTCGGCGCCTCCGAGGCCGGGAGCGGTGAAGCGCGGCAGTTCGTCGCCGTAGGGCCCGGTGGGCGGTGGGACGGCAGCGTCACCGTGCGGATCGAGCGGCCGGGCGCGGTGGTGCGCTTCGGGGAGGCGGTCGACGTCCACCAGGCCCATGTGGTCGGTGTGTTCGTACGGCCCGAGGCGCGGGGCGGGGGACTGGCGGAGGCGTTGTTCCGGGCCGGGACGGACTGGGCGTGGTCGTTGGGTGAGCCACGGATCGAGCGGGCGCGGCTGTATGTGCACGAGGACAACGCGCGGGCGGCGGCGCTCTATCGGCGGATCGGATTCGTGGTCACCGGCAATTCGGCGCCCGTGCCGGGCGACCCGTCCGCGCGGGAGCTCGAGTACGCGGTGGGGCGGCCGGCGGCGTGGGCGGGGCGCGCGGGGGCCGTCCGGTCAGCGTGAGTCCTTCAGCGTGAGTGCGTTCAGCGTGAGTCCATGAGGTCCTGCGTCCAGCGGGCGCGGGCCTGCTCGCGGGAGCGGAGGAGGGCCAGGGTCGGCAGGCCCGTGGCCTGGCCGGTCGACAGCAGCTCCGGGAGCCGGGGCAGGGGTGCCACCGCGGCGACGTCGTCGAGCACGAGCGTCATTGGTGGGTCGAGCCGACCGTCGGTTGACCGTGCGGCCATGCGGCGGCCGTGCTCGACCACGTGCGAGGCGAGTGCCGTGAGCAGGGGCATCGCTCCGGGACCCGAGCGGGGATCCTCGATCGGTTCACCCACCACATAGAGGGTGCCCCCTTCGTCCGCGAAAGATTCCAGCACGAGCGAATCCGCCCGGTTGGGCGTGCAGGCGTCGCGGATGTGGACCGAGGAGAGCGCGGCGAAGGCCCGTACCGTCAGTTCCTGGGCCATCTCGCGGCGTTCGGGGTGGGCGGTGAGTGCGGACTCCAGCAGGCCGGCGAGTCCGGAGGCGGCTTTGGGGTGGGTACGGAGCAGGCGCACCGGTTCGTGGGCGCTGCCGCCGAGGGCCCAGCGGTGGACCTGGCGGAAGGGGCGGCCGTCGATGGCGGCAGCGTGCAGCCAGCACTTCAGGAGCGTTTCCGCGGTGTCGGCCGTCGTCGCGTCGATACGGGCCTGCGGCCGGACCGGGGCGAGGAGCGCCGTGGAGCGGGCGGCGGCCGTATCGGGCTGCTCGCAGCCCGCCGTGGGGGACCAGTGGAGGCGGGCCGGGGTGTCGCAGAGGTGGCCCGGGTCGTAGACGAGGACCGGGCCGAGCTTGGCGCGGGCGTCCTTCGTCTCGGCCCAGACGGTGGGGTCGGAGGTGACGACGAGCGCGGGCCCGTCGGCCTCCTGGATCGCCTGGACGACGGTGGGGCGGCGGGTGGCGGCCGGTCCGTACATGACGAGGGGGGTGCGGGGGGCGGGGAGCACGGTCGCGTGGCCTGGGAGTGGATCGGTGTCGGACGGTGCGTGCTCCACGGGGGTGGGCGCGGGTACGGGTACGGGCACGAGGGGCGCCGCTGGGGCGGGTGTGACCGCCGGGTGCTGGAGCGTTGGTTGCGGTTGCTGCGCAGACGCAGGGGTGGGGGTGGGTACCGGCTGGGGCTGTGGTGGGGCCTCGGCCTCGGTACGGGCTTCGGCGAGGGTTTCGGTGCGGGGCTCGTGCTGTCGGGACCGTACGGCCTCGACTCCGTCCCCCGTCGTGCCCCCGCCGCCGTACCGTTCGTCGCGCTGCCGCGCGCGTACCGCCCGCCAGCGGGCCACCACGCCCAGCACGAACACCGTCAGCACCACCAGCACCATCAGTTCGCCGATGAACAGGCCCCAGAACAGGCCGTACCCGGAGAGCGCGTCCGCCGGGGTGTTCGGCCAGGCGGCCGGGAGGTCGTGCGGGGTGGTGACGAGTCGACGCATCGCCAGCGGGGTCTCGGTGAGGGTGACCCCTTCCGGCCAGGCGCCGTGCGCGAGGAGTCCGGCCAGGCCGGTGGCCGTCCAGGCCAGGAGCGTCAGCCCGAGCAGGAAGGCCAGCAGCCCTATCAGCAGCCCGTCCGGGATGCCGCCGCTTCCACTGCCCCCGGTACGTACCTCGCCGCGCCCCGCCATGTCATGCCACCGTTGACTCGGACGACTCGTTCAGCCGTTGTTGGTGCTCGATCCGGGCCGCGCGCTGTTCGGCCTCCAGCTCGGCGGCGCGTACGTCCTCCGGGACGAGTTCGGCGGCCGAGGACTCGGTCATCGCGCGGTCGGTGAAGACCAGCGGGCGTTCCGCCTCGGTGATCAGGTGTTTGACCACCTGGACGTTGCCGTTGACGTCCCAGACCGCGATGCCGGGGGTGAGGGTCGGGATGATCTCGACCGCCCACCGGGGCAGGCCGAGCACGCGTCCCGTCGCTCTGGCCTCGTCGGCCTTCTGGGCGTAGATCGTGCGGGTCGACGCCATCTTGAGGATCGCCGCGGCCTCGCGGGCCGCCGCTCCGTCGACGACGTCGCTGAGGTGGTGGACGACGGCCACGAACGACAGGCCCAGCCGTCGGCCGAACTTCAGCAGGCGCTGGAAGAGCTGGGCCACGAAGGGCGAGTTGATGATGTGCCAGGCCTCTTCGACCAGGAAGATGCGTTTCTTCCGGTCGGGCCTGATCCAGGTGTGCTCCAGCCAGACGCCGACGATCGCCATCAGGATCGGCATGGCGATCGAGTTCCGGTCGATGTGTGAGAGGTCGAAGACGATCAGCGGGGCGTCGAGGTCGATGCCGACGCTCGTCGGCCCGTCGAACATGCCGCGCAGGTCACCGTCGACCAGCCGGTCCAGGACGAGGGCGACATCCAGGCCCCAGGCCCGTACATCGTCTATGTCGACGTTCATCGCCTCGGCGGATTCGGGCTCCGGATGGCGGAGTTGGTCGACGATGTCGGTCAGGACCGGCTGCCGGTCGCTGATCGTCTCGTTGACGTACGCGTGGGCGACCTTCAGCGCGAAGCCGGACCGTTCGTCGAGGCCGTGTCCCATCGCGACTTCGATGATCGTGCGGAGCAGGGCGAGCTGGCCGGTCGTGGTGATCGAGGGGTCGAGCGGGTTGAGCTTGATGCCGCCGTTGAGCGCGGCGGTCGGGTCGAGGCGGATCGGGGTGAGGCCGAGCTCCTGGGCGATGAGGTTCCATTCGCCGACGCCGTCCTCGCCCTGGGCGTCCAGGACGACGACCTGGCGGTCGCGGAAGCGGAGCTGGCGGAGCACGTACGTCTTCTCCAGCGCGGACTTGCCGTTGCCGGACTCGCCGAGCACCAGCCAGTGCGGGGCGGGGAGCTGCTGTCCGTACAGCTGGAAGGGGTCGTAGATGTAGCCCTTGCCGGAGTACACCTCGCGGCCGATGATCACGCCGGAGTCGCCGAGGCCGGGGGCCGCGGTGGGCAGATAGACGGCCTGGGCCTGTCCGGTCGACGTACGGACGGGCAGCCTCGTCGTCTCCACCTTCCCGAAGAGGAAGGCGGTGAAGGCGTCCGAAAGCGCGGACAGCGGATCTCGCATGGCGTGACCGACCTCCCTCTCGTTTCTCTCGGTTCTCTCGGTCGTTCCGGGGTCAGCGACGGATGCCGGTGGCGAACGGCAGGGTGTTCACGAAGGCGCGGTGGTGCTCGCGGTCGCACCACTCCAGCTTGAGATACGACTTGCCGGCCGAGGCCCGGATCGTCCGCTTGTCGCGGGCGAGGGACTCGGGCGAACGCGAGGACACGGTGATGTACCCCACCAGGTTCACTCCGGCCGCACCGCTCGCGAGGTCTTCACCCCGCTGGTCGAGCCGGCCGTGTGCGGCGATGTCGCGCGGGTCGACGGTGCGGTTCATCTTGGCCTGACGGCTGGCTTCCGCCTCGTCGTTGGTCTTCTCGGTGAGCATCCGCTCGATGGCGACCTCGGTGGGTTCGAGGTCCATGCAGACGGCGACCGTACGGATCACATCGGGTGTGTGGACGAGGAGCGGGGCCAGGAAGTTGACGCCGACGGGGGTCATCGGCCATTCCTTCACCCAGGCCGTGGAGTGGCACCAGGGCGCGCGGGTGGCCGACTCGCGGGTCTTGGCCTGGAGGAACGTCGGCTCGACGGCGTCGAGTTCGGCCGGCCAGGCGTTGCGCTTGGTCATGGCCTGGATGTGGTCGATGGGGTGGTCGGGGTCGTACATGGAGTGCACGAGGGAGGCGAGCCGGCTCTGGCCGAGCGGCTGGCGCACCCGGATGTCGGCCTCGGCCAGGCGGGCGCAGATGTCGGTGAGTTCGCGCGCCATGACGACGGCGAGGCCCGCGTCCCGGTCGAGCTTGCGGCCGGCCTCGGGGCGGGCGGCGCGGGCCATGGCGTTGGCCTCGGCGGCCAGCTCGCGGGTGAAGTGCATGCAGGCGACGAGGTAGGCGCGGTGCTGCTCGCTGGAGGTGGAGACCATGGACTGGAGCTGGTCGTACGAATCCCGCAGCCAGCCCGGGGACGTGTGGTCGCCGCGCTGGGCGACGTCCTTGGCGTGGGCGTCGGGGTCGGCGGGGAGGGTGCGGGCCAGCATCTGGATGCGGGTGACGAAGCCGTCGCCGTTGGCGACGTGCTTCAGCAGCGTGCCGAACCGGTCGACGAGGGCTTCCTGGTCCTCGCTGTCGCGCAGGCCGACGCCGGGGCCCTCGATCTCGATCGCGGCGGTGACGGTGCGGCGGTCGGCGTGCAGGAGTACGGCGATCTCGTCCGGTCCGAAGGGGGCGGCGAGCCAGTTGATCCGGCCGATGCCGGGGGGCGGGCCGATCTCGACCTCGCGCCCGTCGGCGCCGATGCCCGCCTCCATGGCGCCGGAGCGGTAGGCCGTACCGCGGCGCAGGGAGCGCTTGTAGCTGCGGTTGATCTCAAACCATTTGTAGAAGGTGCGGTGTTTGTACGGGAGGTACACGATCGCCAGGGCGAGGATGGGGAAGCCCGTGAGCAGCGCGATCCGCGGGGCCAGGTAGGGGACGAGCAGCCCGCTCATCATGCCGAGGAACGCACCCGCGATGATCAGCGCGATCTCGCCGGTCTCGCGGTTCTTGCCGACGATCGCGTTCGGCCGGGCGCGGCCGATGAGATACGTACGGCGGGGCGCGATCGTGTGGGACGGAGTCGTCAACGCCCTCCACCTCCCGTGCTGTTGTTACCTGAACTGCCTGATCCGCCGCCTCGGGGGGAGCGGCTGCCGTGCGGGGTGCCGGAGACCGGTCCCGATCCGCTGCGGGGCGGAGGTGTGGCCGAGGGGGCGGATCCGCTCCCGCCGCCGGAGTTGCGGGAGCTGTGCGCGGCGACACCACCGCTGACCGCATTGGCCGGCCGGGCGCCGCCGCTGCCGCTGTCGCCGCCGTTCTGGCCGCTGCGGCTGCTGTGGGTCTTGATGCCCTGGGAGACGAGGGCGGCCGGTGAACTGATCATGGCGGCGGCCTGGGAGCCGTCGGTGGCCTGCTTGCGGTTGGTGCGGGCGCCCTGGATCTCGTCGCCGAAGCCGGGGACGAACCGGTAGATCATCGCGGAGGCGAAGATCGCGAGCAGGATGATGGCGAGGCCGGACACGACGGCGGAGAACGCGTTCGGCCCGTCGTCCTGGGAGAGCGCGCCGGCCAGCCCGAGCACGACGACGATGACCGGCTTGACCATGATCACCGCGATCATGATGCCTGCCCAGCGGCGGACGTGGCCCCACATGTTCTTGTCGACGAGCCCCGCGTAGACGACGGTGCCGAGGAGGGCGCCGACGTAGAGCAGGGCGGCGCGGATGACGAGCTCCAGCCAGAGGATGCCGGCGGCGAGGATCGAGACCAGCGAGACGACGATCAGCATGATCGGTCCGCCGCCGATGTCGGAGCCCTTCTTGAGTGCTTCGGCGAACGATCCGAAGAAGACGTCCGTCTGCCCGCCGGAGGACGTGGCGATGATCTCGGTGACGCCGTCGGTCGCGGAGACGACCGTGTAGAGGATCAGCGGGGTGAACGCCGAGGCGAGGACCGTCAGCCAGAGGAACCCGATGGCCTCGGAGATCGCGGTGGTCAGCGGCACGCCGCGGATGGCGCGCTTGGCCACGGCGAGCAGCCACAGGACGAGGGTGAGGACGGTGGAGGCGGCGAAGACGATCGCGTACTGCTGGAGGAACTTGGTGTTCGTGAAGTCGACGTTGGCGGTGCTCTTCACGGCGTCGCTGAGCTTGCCGACGATCCACGCGGCGGCGTCGGCGCAGCCGCGGGCGAGGGAGGAGAGGGGGTCGAGTGCGTTGTCGGGGCTGCTGGGGACGGTGGAGGGGGCGCCTGCGTCGCCTTTTTCGCAGTAGTCCTTGGCGGGGCCGACGATGAGGTCGCACTTGTCCTTGGCGGACGGTGTGGTTGAAGGGCCGGGAGTCGGATCTGCAGCCGCACGAGTTGCCAGGATTACTGCTGTTGCCTGGACGCTTGCCAGGACCGCACCGACTTTGAGTACGAGACGTGAACTAGCGGGCATAGGTGAACCCTCCGTACTCCTCGACGGCCTTGGCGATCTCGTCGGCGTTGGAGGCCGTACGGTCGGTGTTCACCGGTGCCGGTCCCTCCCTCTGGGAGAAGCTGTCAACCTTCCAGTCGTTGCCCTCCCACTGGAGTTTCAGCGTCATGGTGAACCAGTCATTGCTCACCGGGTTGGTGGAACTGACTCCTGCCGTGCCGAAGACTCCTGTGCACCAGACCTCCACCGTGGTGGAGGTCTGCGAAAACTCGATTACCTTGGTTCCGACCGGAGCAGTCCGCGAGACGTAGGTCATGCCAGCAGCTGCGTTGCCGTTTTCGTCAAGGCCGATCTTGTCGAGGAAGTCCTTGCTGTATGCCTGATTGAACTTGGTTTCGAGTTCGCTGACCCTGGCGGGGACGAAGATCTGGCGAACGATCTCGGCGCGTCTGGCCGGCTTGAGGATGTCCGCAGAAACGAGTGCCACCGAGTAGTTCGTGGCCGCGCTCTGCGCCCCCTGCTCGTCATGGGCGAACCCCGACGGAATCGAACCGTTCTTCCCCGTCACCGGCTTCGTCCCCGTGGCCGCCGTGGACGACGAGTCCGGTTTGCCCCCGCCGCTTCCCGAGCGACCGCCGTTGCCGTCTCCGCTGCCTCCGCTCATGTTCGCGAACGCGATAGCCGCGATCAGGAGGACGACCACGCCGACCACCGTGACGAGGGAGCGGGAGCTGCGGGCGGGGCGGCGGGGGGTGCCGTAGCTGTCGCCGCCCTCGCGGTCGGGAAGGCGGGTACGGGTCTGGCGCGTACCGCCGATGGTGCTGTATCCATCGTCCGTACGGCTCGAACCGCTGCCGTAGCCTTTCTCGTCGCCGGGACTCATGCCGCGTACGCCCCCTCAACCGTTTCCTGAACCGGGTAGTACGACGGTAGCCGTGCGGGTTCCCGCGCGGGCGCGGTGTGGTGACTCGACATCAGGGAGACGCAACCTCTGCCGGTGGGCACGACGGACGGATGGTGTGGGGGCGGGCTGGAGTGCCCCTGGCGTGGGATGACCGCCGGTCAGACGGCCATCCCGTAGACGATGGTGAACAAGGTTCCCAGAGATCCGATGATGAACACACCGGTCAGACCGGCAACGATCAGCCCCTTGCCCTGCTCCGCGCTGAACGTGTCGCGCAGGGCCGTGGCGCCGATGCGCTGCTTCGCCGCGCCCCAGACCGCGATGCCGAGGCAGAGCAGGATGGCAATGGCCATCACGACCTCGATCATTACGCGGGCCTCGTTGCCCAAGGTCCCGAACGGCCCCCAGTTCGGGGCGATTCCGCCGATGATGGTGGTGATGTCGCCCTTTTCAGCTGCCAGGATCATGTAAGTCACCGCCCCTGTTGGGTAGTTCATTGCCCCTGCCACACGACACGGGTCGCTCTCTATCTTCGCTGATGAAACTGCTCTCGTACGACGGCTTGACGGCTCTCTTTAGCCGGATCTCGTACGTTTGACCGATCCGACCCCCTGACCTGCGGATCGAATCGGTGTATGACCGAATACGTATGGTTACTCTGTGTATCACGGGGGGTGACGTCGGGCAATGAATGCCATCCCGCCACCCTGGCCGAGACCTTCGCGCAGGGCCCGGCCGTCGCTTGGCCAGGTCAGAGCAGGGGGTGGCGCGGGGCGGGTGGCCGGGGCGGTGTCGTCCAGTTCGGTGGCGGCCGGAAATCGCACCAGGTGCCGTCGAAGGGAAACGTTCCGGCTTCGGCGAGCCGTACGACCGAGTCGCCCTCGCTCCGGATGGCCGATGCCTCATCGGCCGACCAGTAGGCCGGGTCACCGGTCTTCTCGGCGAAGGACTGCTCGTCCTTCCACCGCCAGCTCCGGTCCGGCGCCACGTTGATGTCGAGTTCGTGGTCGGTGATGTCGATGTCGTCACCGTGGTGGACCCGGCGCTCCAGATTTACGTACCAGCCACGGAACTTCTGTCTGCGGCCGAAGAGCCAGAGAACGGAGTGCGAGGCGTCGGCGGGCTGGTAGAAGAGCGCGCTGCCCATCGGCCACCGGCCGGCGACCACGGGATACCCGTCGGCCGGGCGGTCGTGCGGGGCGATGTCCCGCAGATGCGCCCCGCATGGAATCTCCGTACGCCACATCGGTGTGCCGGCCTCCATCCACACCAGCTGGCCCGCTTCGGTGCGCTCGACGAGGCGTACGGGCACCGAGGCGCTCAGGTGTCCGCCGATGAAGAAGTTCCAGCGGAGTATCCGGCCCGGGTCGTCGCTCATGTTGTCGATCATGCCCGGGGCGCGGTGGGCGGACACGTGATCGGCGAATCGGTTCGGCGTGCCGCCGTGTGTGTGGCTGGACACGCCGGGAGTGCCGGTCCTGCGCATGAATCGGTCGAACTAGCGGATAGTGGTGTGATCTGATGAGTCGTCCGCAGTTCGAGGGGGTCCATGCCGCGTATGGCCGGTGGGACTGCTCGGCGTGACCGCCAGGTCCGGACGGGGCAGGAGTACCAGTTCAGACCCTCCGCCTCTGCGAGGCCTGCGGTCTCAACGGGCTCCGTTGTTCTCGATGAGCTTCACCAGGGCCTTTGCCGCGCCGGTGATGCCGATGACACCCTGGCTGCCGCGAGAACCCCAGCCGGGAGTGGTGTTGTACTTCCGCCCCTGGAGCGTCAGGGAGACGGTCTGTCCGCCGGTGACCCACATGCGCTTGGCGGTGACCTCCCGGAGGGGCGCGGAGTCGATCACGTCTCCGTTCGTGCCCACGAGTGCGAGAGTCCCGTCCGCGCCGATGACGACCGAACCGTGCTGGGCGAGCGGCTTGATGCCCTTGCCGATCTGGGAGTCGGCGAAGACCACGTCCTGGTTGTTCATTTCTTTGTCGGTCATGCCGGGAAGCGTGGCAGCAGGCATCGGGAGCCGCCAGGTTTCGGCCGTCGCTGTACCGAGTTCTGCGGCGATCCGGGACAGAACCGGGATGATCCGGCATCCCTGGAGGCAGCCCCTGTGCGGGAACGTGACGGTCGACCCGGGAGGTGTCACGTTACCGCGCGGGGGTGGGGCCGGCGGTCAGTGCCGAGTCGGTGGGTTCTCCTCGTCGCCGCCCTCGGTGAAGTGGTCGAACTCGCCGGCCTGGACTCCCTTGGTGAAGGCGTCCCACTTGATCTGGGTGGTGGTGACGACGTTGGTGGGGTCGCCGGTCTCGCGGAGATGGACGAGTTCGTCCGGGCCGAAGGCGATCTCGATCCAGGGGCCGGGGCCCTCCTCGCCCTCGGGGGCGGCGCGGACCCAGGTGAGGTCGGTGGGGATGTCAGCCATGGGCGTGGCTCTCCTTCAAGGTGCGTACGAGGGCTGCCCACGCGGTGGGTGTGGTGCGGAGTATCGCCCCGGTGGGGTCGCCGCTCTCGGTGAGACAGACCGTGCCGGGGACGGGGGCGGCTATGTGTACACAGGAATTTCCCTGTGCGCAGTAGGACGATTTCTGCCAGGCGGGAGCGGGCATCGTGGGTTCCTTCACAGGTCGCGGGCGATGTTGTGGATGAAGTCCCTGGACTCTTCGCGGTCCAGCGCGGTGGCTTCCATGCGGGCGAACAGGATGCGGTACTTCTCCAACTGGGCCTCGGCGTCGAGGAAGACGGGGCCATGGGACTGGTCCAGGTTGACGGTGTCGAGCTGTGGGACCGGGCCGAGGAAGTAGTAGATCGACTGACCCGACCCGGCAAGGGTTCCGGCGGAGAAGGGGATGACCCGGAGGGTGATGTGGTCGCGCTCGCCCATGTCGAGGAGGTGCTGAAGTTGCTTGTGGGTCACCTTCGGGCCGCCGAACTGCATCCGCAGTGCCGCCTCGTGGACCACGGCCTGGTGCGGCGTCGGTGATTCCCGGAACAGCACGGCCTGTCGTTTGATACGGAACGAGATGCGGTGCTCGATGTCGGGAGGCGACAGCTCGGGCACGTCCTGGCGGAAGACCTCACGTGCGTATTCCGCGGTCTGGAAGAGGCCGGGGACATGGATGGTGACGGCTGTGCGCAGCCTGTGGGCGTGGTGCTCGATTTCCGCCAGGTCGAGGAGCGGCGCGGGCAGGGTCCCGCGGTACTCCTCCCACCACCCGCGCGTGCGGTCACCCGTCATGGCGGCCAGGGCGTTGACCAACGCATGGTCCGAGCAGCCGTAGTGGCAGGACAGGGTGCGCACCCGTTCGGCACTGACGCCGTAGCGGCCGGCTTCGATGTTGCTGATTCGCGCCTGGTTGCCACCGAGGAGCCTTGCGGCCTCGGGCGCGGTGATTCCGGCGCGCTCGCGCAACTTGCGGAGTTCGGCCCCCAGCCGTTGGCGACGGGCTGTTGGTGTGGCGCTGGATGACATCACTCGCTCCCCGGCTTGGTCACCCACACGAGGGTATCTGTCATGTAATCCATGAAGTTCATGGAATGCATTCCATGTTTCGCTCTACTGTCAGGCTCAGGCCACTCGCCCGGAAGTACCCCGCTCGACGGAGCGGTCTCGTCACCGGGCAACCCGAAGCGCACCCTTCAACTCTCCTCCGTGATCGGAGACTTCCATGGTCAGTGCCACGGTATCCCCGCCCTGGGCGTACACCCTCCAACTCCCGCAGGATCCCCGCGCTCCCGGCGTGGTCCGCTCCACCCTCCGCACCGTCCTGCGCGTGCACGGCATGCGGGAACTCACCGAGACCGCAGAACTGTTGGCGAGCGAACTGGTCACCAACGCCTACCTGTACTCCTCGGGGGCCTACTCCCTGCGCCTGCGCGACGCCGGGCGCAGCCGTGTACGACTGAGCGTCTGGGACACCAACCCCCACATCCCCGCCCCCTTCCAATGGAGCGCCGAAGCCCCGGAAGAGCTCGCCGAACGCGGGCGGGGGCTGTACCTCGTCACCCTCTACGCGGAGAGCTGGGGCGCCCACCCCATGGGGACCGGACTGCCCGGGCAGGGCGGGAAACTGCTCTGGGTGGAATGCGCGGCCAAGGGGGAGGAGTAGGGCCTCTCGTCCGGATCACCCCGGGCTCGCGAGCCCTGGTCCGCATCCGAACGAACGACCCCAGGTCGTGGTCCGGGCCGGGCGACAGACACGCGGGGCGGGCATAGCCTCGTTGCATGGTACGGAGCGAGGCGAAGGACGTGGCCGGGTATCTGGCCGAGGTGCCCGAGGAACGCAGGGATGCCCTGGAGAGACTGCGGCGGCTGTGCCGGACGGAGCTCGCCGGTTTCGACGAGGTCATGGCGTACGGGATGCCCGCGTACGAGCGGGACGGTGCCGTCGAGATCGCGTTCGCCGCCCAGAAGCAGTACATCTCCTTCTACCTGATGCGCAGTGACGTGCGCGAGGCGTTCACGGAGCGGCTGGCCGGACAGGACATGGGGAAGGGCTGTCTGCGCTTCCGCAAGGCGGAGGCCATTGACTACGACCTGGTGCGGGACCTGCTCCGGGCCACGGCGTCGGGGCCGGGCGCGGTCTGCTGAGCGGAGCCGCCCCCCGTCCGTGAACGGTGGAAATTCGTTGGTGGTGGGGCGGGAGGCCCACGTAAGAAGGGGGGTATGAGTGCCTCCGCCTCCATACCCCCGGCCGCCGACCGGCGGGCCTTCGTCCGTGCCACGCTCGACCTGGGGGACGTACTGCTGCGCCCCTGGAGCCGGGAGAGCGCCGATCTGGAGGCGATGCTGGACGGGCTGGTCGCCGCCGCGCCGGACCCGCTGATCGCCCGCTGGACCCCCTTGCCGGCCGCCGATCGCACCGAGGCCATGGCGTGGCTGGAGCTGCGCGAGGGCAGCTGGGACCGCGGCGACGCCGCCACCTTCGCCGTACTGGGCGAGGCCGACGGCGCACTCCTGGGCGCCGTCGCCCTGCGCTGGGTCGACCGCGCGGACGGCCTGGCGATGATCGGCTACTGGACGCTCCCGGCCGCCCGTGGACGGAACGTGGCCACCAGAGCGACATCGGCGGTGACCGACTGGGCCTTCAGTACCGCCGACGCCCGCCGGATCGAGATCGCCCACGCCATCGGCAACGAGGCCTCCTGTCGGGTTGCCCGCCGCTGCGGCTTCCTGCTTGAGGGCACGCTGCGCCAGTCCTACCGCTACGGCGACGGGGCGTACCACGACGAGCATCTGCACGCCCGTCTGGCCGCCGACCCGGTTCCGGCCGGCCCCGCGACGGCCTGACCGGCACGTACAGCCGGCCGGCCCGCATGCCGGAGCCCGTCGCGGAGGGGCGGGAACCAATCACCGTGGCCAACCGGCTCGGGTGTCACACGGGGATAGCCCGTTCGGGTGAACCGTGGGTCGTGGTGTGCCGGGCCCTGCTGGGGCACAGCACCTTGAGGCGCGTGCGGGCGCGGCGTGTCGCCCGCACGGGATTTGGCACAGTGCCGCTCCACGATCAAGGACGGAGCGGGGTGACCGGAGTGACAGTGGTGGGACAGCCGGGGGGCCGTCAGCGGCTGAGCGATCTGGCGGGGCTGAAGAGCGGCGGCGACGGGGACGTACTGAAGCACAGCGACGGGCCCTGGCAGCGAGCGGCCGGTGGCGCGGAAGTGATGTGCACGCACCTCGGCCCGGTGAAGACGGAACTGGAGACCGCGCACGAGGGACTGCTCGCGGGGACCGCCGGGCTGACCGCGCTGGCGGAACTGGGCGCCGTGCGGGAGTCGTGGGAGCGACGGTTCGAGGCCGCGCGGGGTGAGTGCGGGGCCCTGGCCGGCAAGCTGCGGGCTGTCGCCAGGGCCCAGAGAGAGACGGACGAAGCCGTGAAGGCGTCGTTCGCGCCGGTTACGGGTGGACCGCGATGACTCTCACCTGGGCACAGTTACGGGACCTGAGGTGCGCCGAACTGGAGGGGGCGGCCGACGGGTGGGGCAGGGCGAGCAACCGTGCCGACGCGGGCCGGGACCGGATCGAGACGCAGATGCTGAACGGGTTGCGCGGTACGCAGCGCGGCGAGGCGGCGAGCGCGGCGGTCGGACGGCTGCGGCAGCTGAGCAGCAACCTGCAGTACGTCTACACGGAGTGCGGGTTGCTCCGTACGACGCTGAACAGCATGGCCCACGAACTGCGCGCCCAGCAGCGGGCGTTGCACGAGGCCTTGGACGACGCCGAGTCCCTGAAGCTCACTGTGCACGCGGACGGTTCGGTGACGTACCCGGCGGCGGGAGAGGGCCTGATCGACGGCAGGCCGTTGCCGGGCGGCAAGGCCTTGGCCGACGCGGCGCCGGGCGTCCTGCCGCCCTCGGGCCTGGTGGCGCCGAACCCGAACGCGGCAAAGGCGCAGGACATCGCGGACCGGGTGGCGAAGGCCGTGCGGACGGCGGCCGAGATCGACTGGCGGTACGCCCGCATCCTGCGTCGGCTGAAGGCCGCGGAAGGGCTGAAGGTCCCCGACACCACGTGGACCGATGCGGCGGGCGATGCGGCCACGGTGCGGGACGCGGCGCGCGGCTACCTGAAAGACGGCATCCCCCGCGACGCGTCACCGGCCGAGCGGAAGGCATGGTGGGCCGCCCTGACGGACGAACAGCGCGAGGAGTACCTGGCGGTGTACCCGGACCAGATCGGCAACTTGGACGGCATTCCGGCCTTGGTGCGGGACGCGGCGAACCGGGACAACCTGCAGCTGCTGATGGGGAAGCTGGAGGGGCGGGACGACGCGAAGTCGGAGACGCAGCTCGCGGGGCTGCGGGAGATCGACCGGCAGTTGCGGGAGGGGCGGCAGCCGCCGATGTTCCTGCTCGGCATCGGGGACGAGGGGAACGGGCGGGCGATCGTCTCGTTCGGGAATCCGGATGCGGCCAAGAATGTGTCGGCGTATGTTCCGGGGCTGAATACCTCCCTGGATGAAGAGTTCGCGAAGGGTGATTTGAAGCGGGCCAGAGATACAGCTATTGGAGCGAAAGAAATGAACCCGGGCACTCCCAGCGCTTCGATCGTTTGGCTCGGATACGATGCGCCGCAAGCCTCAGTCGCTGATCCTCTGGGAAGCTTGGATGTGATGGGTGAAGGGGATGCGAGGATTGGCGCTCTTGCATATAACAAATTTATGGCCGGTATTTCTGCAACCAATCAAAACGACGATCCTCATATCACGGCGATTGGTCACTCATATGGATCCCTGACGGTCGGTCTTGCTGCTCAAGAGCGAGCTGGTATCCC
This sequence comes from Streptomyces sp. NPDC104309, assembly GCF_055584025.1. NCBI lineage: Bacteria > Bacillati > Actinomycetota > Actinomycetes > Kitasatosporales > Streptomycetaceae > Streptomyces > Streptomyces sp. NPDC104309. The sequence continues at coordinate 17,092 of NZ_JBVJMV010000018.1, forward strand.
AGGCGCTGACGACATCATTCTGGTTGGCAGTCCAGGAACGGGGGCGCGATCCGCTGACGAGCTTGGTGTTGGAAAGAATCACGTTTTCGTGGGGGCGGCTGAGAACGATCCTGTTACCAAACTACCTAACGGTAAGGAAGCGAGCGGCATTGGGACTGGTGTTGCAGGCGGGGCATCGACAGGTTTTGTGCTGGGTGCGAGCACGGGTCCGGTAGGTGCTGTCATCGGTGGCGCAGCGGGAGGCATCGCTGGCGGATTCGCCGGCTATGCGGCACAAGATGCGCAGGCGGATGAAAGCGAGGCCTGGTTTGGAACCGACCCGGCCCACCGGGACTTCGGAGCAAATAGGTTCGCGGTGAGCGACGGCCCGCGCCCATTCGAGCGAGGGCACGAACCAGTGGAAGCGCATTCGAATTACTTCAACCCGTCCAAAGATCAGATGTCGGCAGACAATATTGCGAGAATCGTTTCAGGGAAGTCGGAACAGATTCAACGGGAGCATCCCAGGTGAGATTGCACTCTGCTTTTTTGGTGACAGCGCTGCTCCTCCTGTCGGGATGTGGAGTTATGAATGGCTCGGCGGGTTCAGGTAATGGTGGTGGTGGTGGTGGGCATATGAACATGCAAGAAGCGGCAAAAAAGGCGGATGAGATCCTCGATGATACGTTTGCGAGAATTAAGCCGCCAGTTCGTTGGGTTCATGGAGAGTCCACAGAAGGGAGGTGTGATGTATCTCGGCGACGTGCAGTCTTGACTGTAATTTCTGCGGCGCGAAGAGGGAGCTTCTTCGGAATTGTGGAGCGGGGCTGGAAGGAATCTGGATACCGTCAACTTGGAGTGAATGCAAACTCATCGAGTCCTGCAACTTACTTTGAGACGCCGGATGGATTCCGAATTCGGCTTCTCGTCGGAGGCAGCGGTCAGGCGTTCTTCGAAGTGGCAACGCCGTGCGTCGACGAGTCAACGGTCGCACCACCCACCCCGGCATCTGGCGAGGAGGGGCGCGCGGGGCAGCCGGTGCCGGGCCCCAACGTCCGCTCGGACTTCTGGTCCGCCGGGGTGCCCTGATGTCACGTCTCCGCCATCAATGACCCATAACCAGACGGTCGGTGGCGGAAAGGGACGTGCCGATCACCTGGGACTTTGAGTCCTTCATTGGGCCCTGGGGCCCATGCCGCGCCCAGTGTTGGTGTGGTCGCATACAGAGACCGGGGGAACTGTCGCTGCGCCCACTCACAAAGCTGGGAGATTCGCCGTGTCTGGCATACGAGAATTAGCGGTTCCGGGTGGTGCCGACACGAGTGCCGCCGAGGCCCGTCCAGGCAGGCAGTCGTTGTCGCGCCCTCTGCAGGCGGTGCTGATTCTCGTCCGACTGCTCTTCGTCGTCACCGTAGTTGGTGTGATCGACGAGTTGGTCGTCGCCTCGTCTGTCGATGCCGTGGACGGGCGGCTGTCGGGCATGCTGCTGTACGCGGCGATGCCCGGCGTCACCGGGTTCGTGCTGTCGCTGTACATGCGCACCGGCGGCGTCTGGATCTGGCGCGGTCTCCTTGCCGTACACGCCTGGCTCACCCTCGGTGCCCTGGCGACACTGGGCGGGAGCACCGGCGGGCAGGGCGTGGCGCAACTGGTGATGCCGGTTGTGGTTGTCGTTCTGCTGCTGCGGCCCGGCTCGCGCGAATGGTTCGGCCTCAACGCCGAACAGCGCGCCGAGCACCGCTCGTTCAGCCTTGCGCGGATGATCAAGTGGCGTCGGGACGCCGGTCAGACCGCGATGGAGTACCTGGGCATGATCCTCGTGGTCGTGGCCCTCATCGGCGGGCTGGTGGCGACCGGGATCGGTGGACAGCTGACCGGCGAGCTCCGGAACGCCATCTGCCAACTGACCGGAAGCGCCTGTCCGGCACCCCAGGTCGAGGTGGTGGCCGGCAAGGGCTCGGGCAAGGGCGGCGGCGCTTCGACCGGGGGATCCGATTCCGCCGGCGGCGCGGGCTCCGAGGGCTCGACCGTGACCGGTGGCACGGGGTCCAGCGGGTCGACGACGTCGGGAGGGAACACCGCGTCGGGAGGGAACACCGCGTCCGGTGGGTCCACCGCGTCCGGCGGCAACACCGCGTCCGGCGGTTCCGGATCCGGTGCCGGTGGCACGGACGGCTCCGGCGGTGCCGACGGCTCCTCCGGCTCCGGCGGCGCAGGCGGCTCCACCGGGTCCACCGGCTCCTCCGGCTCGGCCAACGGCGATTCTTCTTCGCAGGTCGACGCGGGTAGACAAAGCCCGAAGCCGAACACGTCCCGCCCCTCCGACGGCAACTTCGTCACCGGCGTCATCGGCAAGGACGGCCTCTGGGGCGACGTCAGCGGCGCCGTCGACACGGTCATTCACCCCGTCGACACCGTGAAGGGCATCGCCGACCAGTACGGCCAGTCCGCCCGGGGCGCGAGTGACAAGTGGAACAAGGGCAAGTACATCGCCGCCGCCTGGGACATGACCAAGGCATCCGGTGGGGGCGGCGGCGCGGTCGCCGGGCTGCCCGGTTCCGGTTCGCGCGTCGAGGGGGCGGTGCGGGACGCGGAGCGTGACTACCTCAACGCCCGTATTCCGACCGACGCCACCGCGGCCCAGCGCAAGTCGTGGTGGGACGGGCTGACGCAGCAACAGCGCGACCAGTACCTCGAACTCTCGCCGGACAAGATCGGCTATCTGGACGGCATCCCGGTGGCGGACAGGGACGCGGCCAACCGGAAGAACCTTCCGGACCTGATCTCGAAGCTGGAGGGGAAGACCGACGCCAAGTCGAAGAAGCAGCTGGCGGGGTTGCGGGAGATCGACCGGCAGCTTCAGGAGGGGAGCAAGCCGCCGATGCACCTCATCGGCATCAGTGACGAGGGCAACGGGAGGGCCATCGTCTCCTACGGCAACCCCGACACCTCGAAGAACGTGTCGGCCTATGTGCCGGGGCTGAACACCTCTCTCGACGAGGAGTTCGCGAAGAGCGGTCTCAAGCGGGCCCGTGACACGGCGATCGGCGCCCAGGGGTACGACCCGTCCACCGCGGCGATCGTCTGGCTCGGGTACGACGCCCCGCTGACGCCGGACGGCCTGCACAGCCTGGCGGTCGCGGGCACCGGACGGGCGGAGAAGGGCGGTGTGGCCTACAACGACTTCATGGGCGGCATCGTGGCCACCAACCAGAACAAGGACCCGCACATCACGGCCATCGGGCACTCCTACGGTTCCCGCACCGTGGGGGCCGCGACGCAGCGCGAAGGCGGCATACCGGGGGTGGACGACATCATCCTGGTCGGCAGTCCGGGGGTGGGCGTGGACCGCGCCGTGGACCTCGGCGTCGGCAGCGGGCACGTCTTCGTCGGCGCCGCGGCCAACGACCCGGTGACCAAGCTCCCGTCCAAGACGCAGGTCGTCGTGGGTGCGGTGGGGATGATCCTGGGCGGCCCGGCCGGCGCGTACATCGGCGGAAACCTGGCCGACCCGGGCGGCGACGACCTCTGGTTCGGCAAGGACCCGGCGAGCAAGGCCTTCGGCGCCCAGCGATTCCCGGTGGCCCCCGGTCAGCCCCTGATCAGTACCGGCGGGGTGAGTTTCGACGCGCACTCCAACTACTTCGATCCGGTACGAGACGCTATGTCGGCGGACAGCATCGCTCTGATCGTGTCGGGACACTCCGACAGGCTCAAGATGGAGGAACAGCGATGAAGCGAAGGTTCCAGACCGTCGCGGTGGCCCTGGCTTTCGGCTTCGCACTGTCAGGCTGTGGCAACGACAGCGGACAATCGAGCGGCAGCGGGAGCGCCGGGACCACGAAGAGCGGCGAGAGCACCAAGGGGAGCAAGATGAACATGCAGGAGGCCGCCGAACGGTCGGACAGCATGCTCGACGCCGTACTGAAGGCGATCGACCCCGAGGTGCAGTGGGCGCACGGACCGACGACGACGGGCAGTTGCGATGTGACGCGCAGGCGCACCGTGATGACCATCGTGTCGGCCGAGCGCCGGCAGAGCTTCCTGGACCAGGTCGAGAAGTTCTGGCGCAAGAGCGACTACCGGATCAAGGCCAAGAACAACGACGAGGAGTTCCCGGCGATCTACGCGCAGACGAAGGCCGGATTCGGCATCAGCGTGAGCTTCCGCGGCGGGGGACAGGCGTACTTCGAGGCCGACAGCCCCTGTGTGAAGGAGTCGAAGGTCGCCGAGTCCGCTTCCAAGCCCAACGGACCGGCGTACGAAGGGGTCTATCCCCTTCCGCGCCCCAACGTGCGCTCCGACCACTGGTCGGCCGGGGCGTCCTGATGGCCCCTCAGTGCGCCGGAGCGGCCGCTCGGTGACCCTGTCGACCCGGTTGATTCGTACACACCCGCGAAAACGCCCATGAACCCGTCCCCGATGGGGGATGGTTGAGGGGTGCGGAAATTCTGGGTGGTCGGTGGCATCGGTGTCGGCATGGCCATGAGCTTCGTGGCGCTGCTCGTCGTCGGTACGTACTCCGCTGCTGCTGGACTCGTCAGCTCCGGCAGCAGTGGAGCGGTCGGGCTGGCGAAGGGGGCCGTGCCCGCGAAGTACCAGCCATTGGTGCAGAAGTGGGGCAACCTCTGTCCCGCCATCAACCCGGCGCTACTGGCGGCCCAGTTGTACCAGGAGAGCGGGTGGAACCCGCGGGCCGAGAGTCCCGCCGCCGCTCAGGGCATCGCCCAGTTCATCCCGAGCACCTGGGCCGGACACGGGATCGACGGCAACGGGGACGGGAAGCGGGACATCTGGGATCCGGCCGACGCGATTCCGTCCGCCGCCTCGTACGACTGCGAGCTGGCCGGGTACGTGAAGAAGGTGCCGGGCGATCAGACGGACAACATGCTGGCCGCGTACAACGCCGGCGCGTACCGGGTGATCCGCTCGGGCGGCGTTCCGAACATCTCCGAGACGCAGAACTACGTCACCATCATCCGGTCCCTGGAGAAGAGCTTCGCCCGGCCCGTCGGACGGGTGCAGCCCTCACAGCAGGCGGCCGGGGCCATCTACTTCGCACAGAAGAAGCTCGGTACGAAGTATCTGTGGGGCGGCAACGGCACGCCGGAGCAGGGCGGGCGGTTCGACTGTTCGGGGCTGACCCAGGCCGCGTACCGCACCGTGGACATCGAACTGCCCCGGGTGGCGAACGACCAGTACAACGCCGGTCCGCATCCTTCGCGTGACGAACTGCTCCCCGGCGACCTGGTGTTCTTCTCCGACGATCTGACCAACTCGCGGGCCATTCACCACGTGGGGCTGTACGTCGGGGGCGGATACATGATCAACGCGCCGTACACCGGGGCCGTGATCCGGTTCGACAAGATCGACACGCCCGACTACTTCGGTGCGACGCGCGTGACCAAGGACGGGGCCGCGGCCCTTCCGACCGCCCTTCCGGCCGACCGCCCGGCGGCATGACGCGCCGACGGCGGTGGCCGGAACTCTCCGTGAAGCCTGGGCCCTGAGCTGCGACGATGAGTCACTCTTCGATAACGTCATGGTGATCATTCGGTGGAGAGTGGAACGCACGCACGGGGCACGTCGTTCCCTGGATGGACCGGACGGACCGGGGCGGCGGTGTATTGACCATGCGGCGCTGACCAGGGAAACGCTCACGGGCGGAGCGGCCACGCCGTACCGGTCCACAGGCAGTGATCCACGCAGTGATCGAACCGACACGGGGGTTCGTCAAAGCGGCGCACAGGAGCGTGCTCCGCGGCAGCAGACAAGGCAAGGGGCCGCAGCAGATGGCTGGACTCGCAGTGGATGGGTCGAACCCCGACGTCAGCCTGCTCTACGACATCAACGGGCTCGCGAAGTCCGCTCCCGCCTGGTTCGACCGGGTCATGGAGTTCGTCGGCGAGTACGGGATCATGCTCGGCATGGTCCTGGTGGTCCTGTGGTGCTGGTGGAGCGTGCGCCGGCGCGGCACGGCCGATGACTCGGTGACGGCGGTCGCCGGGATCGTCTGGGCGCCGCTCGCCGCCGGGATCGCGCTGCTCATCAACATTCCGATCCGGGGCTTCGTGGAGCGGCAGCGCCCGTTCCGGGACCACCCCGGGCTGGATGTGCTGGTGGACGGGAAGAACGACTTCTCCTTCGTGAGCGACCACGCCACGATGGCGATGGCCCTGGCCGTCGGGCTCTTCGTGGTCAACCGGAAGTTCGGCGTCGCCGCGATCGCCCTCGCCCTGCTGGAAGGCTTCTGCCGGGTCTACATGGGTGTCCATTACCCGACCGACGTGATCGGCGGATTCGCGCTCGGTACGGCGGTCGCCCTGCTGCTCGCCCCGCTGGCGATGATGCTGCTGACCCCGTTGGCGGCGGCGGTCTCCCGTTCGGACCGGCTCGGCGTGCTCGTCAGGTCGCGGAGTCTGCGGGTTTCGGCCGCGACCGACGGGCGGGCCGGGGCGTTCGGGATCCCCGAGCCGCGGCCGGGTACGGGCGGCGGCGACGGCGAGAAGGACCTGGCCGCGTAGCACTCCCGCGGTGCGGCAGGCCCGTCACGGGGGAGCGCCGCCCGTGACCGCAGGTCAGAGAGCCTGCGGGAAGGCGAAGAGGCGCCCGGGGTCGTACTGCTTCTTCAGCTCGGCGAGGCGGTCGGCCGCCGAACCGTAGTAGGCCCGGCGCCAGTCGGTCAGCGTCGGGTCGCTGTAGTTCTGGTACGCCGCTCCGGACGCGTACCGGCGCATGGCCGCGTGGGTGTTTTTCAGCCAGTCCTGCTGGGCGCCGCCCGCGGTGCCGGGGCGCCAGGCACCGATGTACTGGGCGAGTACGCGGGAGCGGCGGTGGACGAAGGCCGTCGCCTGCGGGGAGACCCGGTTGATCGCCCCGCCGAGCGCGGTGAGCGCGATGGAGCCGCCGCCCCCGCCCTGGGTCACGGGAATCCGGGTGAACGCCTCGGCCCGGTCGAGCAGGGCGCTCACGCCCGCCGCGGACAGGGAGCGGTCGTAGAAGTCGGACGCGGCGGCGTACGTCTCGCGCTGGAGCGTGCCCTGCGTGGTGCGGCCGGGCGTCGTGCCGGGCAGATGGCACTGGGCGTCGGTGATGCCCGAGCAGCCCGCGTACACCAGCATGGCCTCCTGGTAACTGCGGCGGCGCAGCGAGACGGAGGAGGCCGAGGCGCCGATCCGGTCGGCGAGGCGGTCGACGGCGTTCTGCAGGTCGCCGTACGTACCGAGGCTGAACGCGGCCACCGAGACGTTGGGATGGCCGCCGCCCGGCCCCGCGGCGAGATGAGCGGAGGACCAGATCTCGTCGGGCTGGGACGGTCCCCACTCCTGCCAGGCCGTGATGACGGACCGGGCGCGTGACCAGGGCCAGGACATGTACGCGGTGACGGTCTGTGGGACCGGGCGGGTACGGAACCTCAGCTCGGTGACCACGCCGAAGTTGCCGTTGCCCGCGCCGCGCAGCGCCCAGAAGAGGTCCGGATGGTGCTGGGCGTCCACGGTGAGGGTCTTGCCGTCGGCCGTGACGACGGTCGCCGCGGTGAGGCTGTCGCAGGTCAGGCCGTACGCGCGGGACGCGACGCCGTGGCCGCCGCCGAGGGTGAGGCCGGAGATGCCGACGGTGGGGCAGGAGCCGCCGGGGATCGTCAGGCCGTGGCGGGCGAGGCCCTGGTAGACGTCGACGAGTTTGGCGCCCGCGCCGATCGTGCCGTTCCGCTCGACGCGGGACAGTGACGAGACGTCAAGGACGAGACGGCCGTTGCCGCTCGACCAGCCGGCGTAGGAATGGCCGCCGCTGCGGATGGACACGGGGGTGGCGGTGCGGCGGGCGAAGGCCAGGCACTCGCGGATGTCCGCCTCGTGCCGGACATAGGCGACAGCAGCCGGCTTCAGGCCGTCGAAGCGGGTGTTGTAGAGCTGACGCGCCGTCGCGTAGGTCGCGTCCTGGGGGCGTATGAGGGTGCCGTCGAGGCTCCTGGCCAGGGCGGACCAGTTCGCCGGGCCGGAGGGGGAGGGCTTCGACGGGACCGATGAGGCCGGTGAGGCGGGTGTGGTTCCGCCCGTGGCACCCGTGGTGCGCGCGCCTCCTGCGGAGTCGCCGCCGGTGCCGGACGTGTTGTCGCACGCGGTGGCGGTGAAGCCGGTGAGTGCTGCCGCGGCGCCCGCGGCGAGCAGGGTGCGACGGTCGGTCAGGGGCGACAGGTTCATCGGACCTCCGGGTCATGGCGCTCACGGCCGGTCGGTGGGGGAGAGGCCGGGGAAGAAGGGCGAGGTGCCAAGGAGAGGAAACAGGGCGAGGGAGCCGGGGAGGGAGGGGTCAGGGTGCCGCGCGGTGTTCCGCGGCGTCCGTGCGGGCCCGGTCCCGGGAGCGGCGGGCCGGCCCGGACCAGCCGCAGCCGCAGCGAGCGGTGCAGAACGAGCCGCGTTCCACGGTCATGGGCTCGTGCTCGTCGGGCGCGGGGGTGAGGGGAGCCGTCGGGACCTCGTCGGTGCGTTGGTCATACACCCGTCCACGGTACTGGCCACGGCCACCCGGCGGTGTGTCGTGGGGGAGCGGCGTGACGGTGGACACGGGCCGTCGTTATGCGGAACGGGTGGGGGGCTCGGGCAAGCGGTACGTCGTTGGGGGTTGGCAGGCGATGGTGGTGCAGCAGCACAGGTCCGGAGGCGGGGCGCGCGCTGTCTGCGCCCTTGCCTTGATGGGCGTGATGGCGGCGACCGCCGGATGCGGTGGCCGTGGTGGCGGCGGTGACCGTGCCATGGCCGATGAACGGGGCGGTGCCGACTCCCTCGACGCGGTCCGCGGTGCGGCCGCGGTGCTCGCCGGGACGTCGACGGGAACGGGGGCGGTGACCGGAAGGGCCGCTCCCCGGGCCGGGGCCCCGTCCGTCGCGGGAAGCGCCGAGGTGCGTACGTCCATGGAGACCGCGGCGGGCGGGACACGGGTGACGATCAGGGGCCGGGGGACGTACGACTTCCGCAAGCGGACGGGCCGGCTGACGGTCGTGCTGCCCAAGGACGCGGCCGGTGAGGACGAGCACCGTCCCATCGTCGAACTGCTGGCCCCCGGCGCGCTCTACATGATGAACCGCGGCGCCGGAGTGCCCGCGGACAAGTGGGTCAGGGTCGACACGACGACTCTGGCGGACGGCAATCTCGTCACCGGCGGCGTGACCGATCCGATGGCCGCCGCCGAACTGCTGCGTGGGGCGCGGGAGGTGGAGTACGTGGGAAGGACCGTGCTCGCCGGGGTGACCGTGCGGCACTACCGGGGGACCTCGGACATCGGCCGGGCGGCGCGCGAGGCCTCGCCGGAATCGCGCGGGACACTGGCCGCGGCGGCGAAGGGGTTCCGCACGCGGACGGTGCCGTTCGACGCGTATCTGGACGAACAGGGGCGGCTGCGCAAGGTGCGCCACCGGTTCAGTTTCGCCAACGAGGGGCCGGCGGTGGAGGTGGTGTCGACGACGCTGCTGTCCGGATTCGGGGTGCCGGTCTCCGTACGGCTGCCGGACGGTCGCGACATCTACACCGGGAAGATCGAACAGCGACAGCCGGGCGACGGACGGACGGGGTCGGGGGCGTAGGCATGCCGGCGGGCGCGAAATGGTCCGTCCGTGCCATGCGCGGCGTGTGGTCCGCTCCCTACGCTAGGAAGTCGGCGACGGCAGTGAGAGGTGAGTGACGTGGTGACGCTCGGCACGCGGACCGTATCCGACATCGTGGCCCTCGCCGAGATCGATCTCTGCGGCGAACTGATGATCGCCGCCTCGGCCGCGATCGGGGAGCGGCTCAGCGCGGACCGCATCGACGAGGTGCTGAACGTCCGGGTGATCACCGAGCGGAACACCGTCCCCCGGCAGACCGACCACCGGTGAGCGCGGGGCCCATCAGGTGCGGAGCAGGCGGGCGATGGCCTTCGTGGCCTCCTCGACCTTGGCGTCGACCTCCTCGCCTCCCTTGACCGCCGCGTCGGCGACGCAGTGCCGTAGATGCTCCTCCAGCAGCTGGAGCGCGAAGGACTGGAGCGCCTTCGTGGACGCCGAGACCTGGGTGAGTATGTCGATGCAGTAGACGTCCTCGTCGACCATGCGCTGCAGACCGCGGATCTGGCCCTCGATCCGGCGCAGCCGCTTGAGGTGCTCGGCCTTCTGGTGGTGATAGCCGTGTATGCCCCGGTCGTGGTCGGTGACGATCGGTTCCGCGACCGGTTCCGTCGCCGCGGCGTCGGTGGTCCCGGCGGCCTCGGTGGTGGTCATTACTGCCTCCCGTTTTCCCTTTACTCTGCCGTTCATATACCCCTGGTGGGTATATTCTAACGAATTCTGCCGAACCGTGACCGGGGGCCCGTGCTGATCACCGGGCCCGATGCGCGACACTGAAGAATGCCCGTTAGCCGTGGCCGGATGATGCGCCTAGCATCAGCCTGACCGAATCCAAAGCACCCCGAGGACCCCACGTGCGCTTTCGTCTGACCCCCAGGGAGACGAGCTTCTATGACATGTTCTCCGCATCCGCGGACAACATCGTCACGGGCTCGAAACTCCTGATGGAACTGCTCGGGGCGGATTCTGCCTCCCGGGTCGAGATCGCGGAGCGCATGCGGGCAGCGGAGCACGCGGGGGACGATGCCACCCACGCGATCTTCCACCAGCTGAACTCCTCTTTCATTACGCCGTTCGACCGCGAGGACATTTACAACCTCGCTTCGTCGCTCGACGACATCATGGACTTCATGGAAGAGGCCGTCGACCTGGTCGTGCTGTACCAGGTCGAAGAACTCCCCAAGGGCGTCGCGCAGCAGGTCGAGGTGCTGGCACGGGCGGCCGAGCTGACCGCCGAGGCGATGCCGGGTCTGCGCACCATGGACAATCTCACCGAGTACTGGATCGAGGTCAACCGCCTGGAGAACCAGGCCGACCAGATCCACCGCAAACTGCTCGCCCACCTCTTCAATGGCAAGTACGACGCCATGGAGGTGCTGAAGCTCAAGCAGATCGTGGACGTACTGGAAGAGGCGGCCGACGCGTTCGAACACGTCGCCAACACGGTGGAGACCATCGCGGTCAAGGAGTCCTGAACCACGTGGACACCTTTGCGCTGATCGTGACCATCGCTGTCGCGCTCGGATTTACCTATACGAACGGTTTCCACGACTCGGCGAATGCCATCGCCACCTCCGTCTCCACCCGAGCGCTCACACCGCGCGCGGCGCTGGCGATGGCCGCGGTCATGAACCTCGCCGGCGCGTTCCTCGGCAGCGGTGTCGCCAAGACCGTCAGTGAGGGTCTGATCGCGACCCCCGAGGGACACAAGGGGATGGGCATCCTCTTCGCCGCGCTCGTCGGCGCGATCATCTGGAACCTCGTCACCTGGTATTTCGGACTGCCCTCCTCGTCCTCGCACGCGCTGTTCGGCGGCATGGTCGGCGCGGCGCTCGCCGGCGGGACGCTGGTGCACTGGGACGGGGTGCTCGACAAGGTCATCATCCCGATGTTCGTCTCGCCGGTCATCGGCCTGATCGTCGGCTATCTGGTGATGGTCGCGATCATGTGGATGTTCCGGAAGACCAACCCGCACAAGGCCAAGCGCGGCTTCCGGATAGCACAGACGGTCTCGGCCGCGGGCATGGCGCTCGGCCATGGTCTGCAGGACGCGCAGAAGACGATGGGCATCGTGGTGATGGCCCTGGTCATCGCCGATGTCGAGAGCCCGAGCGACCCGATTCCGGTCTGGGTGAAGCTCGTCTGCGCGCTGATGCTCTCGCTGGGAACCTACGCGGGCGGCTGGCGCATCATGCGGACGCTCGGCCGGAAGATCATCGAGCTGGACCCGCCGCAGGGGTTCGCCGCGGAGACGACGGGTGCGTCGATCATGTTCGGCTCGGCGTTCCTGTTCCACGCGCCGATCTCCACGACGCATGTGATCACCTCGGCGATCATGGGTGTGGGCGCCACGAAGCGGGTGAACGCGGTGCGCTGGGGGGTTGCCAAGAACATCATCCTGGGGTGGTTCATCACGATGCCGGCTGCCGCGCTGGTCGCCGCCGCCAGTTACGGGGTCGTGGTGCTGCTCTTCGGCTGACGGGACGGCGGGTGACCGGGGCATCCGGTGGCCGCGCTGCCCGTCGGTTCCGGACGGGCCTGATCCGGTGATACGGAAAGGGGGCCGCCCCCACTCCCTCTGCGGGGAGCGGGGGCGGCCCCTTCGCCTTGCGGTGGCACCGCCATGCAGCACCTCAAGGCAGTTCTGGGGACGAGGCCGGTCCGCCGGGGGGTGAGGCGGTTCGCCGGTGGAAACCCGCCACCGGGCACAACCGCTCACGCCCCGGCCCACGTCAGCCTCGCTGCCGGGTGACCTGGTTATCCGAACCGGCCCGAGATGTAGTCCTCGGTCGCCTGGACGGACGGGTTGGAGAAGATGCGTTCCGTCTCGTCGATCTCCACGAGCTTGCCGGGCTTGCCGACCGCCGCGAGGTTGAAGAACGCCGTGCGGTCCGAGACGCGGGCCGCCTGCTGCATGTTGTGCGTCACGATGACGATCGTGAAGCGCTCCTTCAGCTCGCCGATCAGGTCCTCGATGGCGAGGGTGGAGATCGGGTCCAGGGCGGAGCACGGCTCGTCCATCAGCAGCACGTCCGGCTCGACCGCGATCGCGCGGGCGATGCACAGACGCTGCTGCTGACCGCCGGAGAGACCGGAGCCGGGCTTGTTCAGCCGGTCCTTGACCTCGTTCCAGAGGTTGGCGCCGCGCAGGGACTTCTCGACGATGTCCGACAGCTGGTTCTTCTTGTACGAGCCGTTCAGCCTGAGGCCCGCGGCGACGTTGTCGAAGATCGACATGGTCGGGAACGGGTTCGGACGCTGGAAGACCATGCCGACCGTGCGGCGCACGGTGACCGGGTCGACGTTCGCCCCGTACAGGTTCTCGTCGTCCAGCAGCACCTTGCCCTCGACGCGGCCGCCGGGGGTGACCTCGTGCATGCGGTTCAGGGTGCGCAGGAAGGTGGACTTGCCGCAGCCGGACGGGCCGATGAAGGCCGTCACGGAGCGGGGCTCCACGGTCATCGAGATGTCCTCGATGGCGAGGTGGGAGCCGTAGTAGGCGGACAGGCCGCTGACGTCGATGCGCTTGGCCATCTGAATCACTGCTTCTTTCGTGCCGCGGTCAGCGGCCGGTCTTCGGGGCCTTCCAGCGGGCGATGCCGCGGGCCACCAGATTGAGGATCATGACGAAGGCGATCAGGACCAGCGCGGCGGCCCAGGCACGGTCGTACGACTGGTCGGTGCCGACCCTGTACTGCTCCCAGATGTACAAGGGGAGCGAGGACTGTGCGCCCTGGAACGGGTTGGCGTTGATCAGCTGGCTGCCGAAGACCAGCAGCATGATCGGCGCGGTCTCACCGGCGATCCGGGCGATCGCGAGCATCACACCGGTGGTGATGCCGCCGATCGCGGTCGGCAGGACCACCTTCAGGATGGTGCGCCACTTCGGGACACCGAGGGCCAGCGATGCTTCGCGGAGCTCGTTCGGGACGAGCTTGAGCATCTCCTCGGTGGAGCGGACCACGACCGGCATCATCAGGATCGTGAGCGCCAGCGCACCCATCAGACCGGACGGCTGGGTCTGCGTCATCAGCATGAGCGACAGGATGAAGAGACCGGCGACGATGGACGGGATGCCCGTCATGACGTCGACGAAGAAGGTCACGGCCTTGGCCAGGGCGCCCTTGCCGTACTCCACCAGGTAGACGGCCGTCAGCATGCCGATCGGGGCGGAGATCAGGGTGGCGATGCCGACCTGCTCCAGCGTTCCGATCAGTGCGTGGTAGACACCACCGGTCGCCTCGGTGCCGAGCACGCCGGCCATCGAGTGGGTCAGGAAGTACCCGTCCAGGCGCTCCGCGCCGCGGCTGATCGTCGTCCACAGCAGCGAGGCGAGCGGCACGACGGCCAGCAGGAAGCAGACCCAGACGACGCTGGTGGCCAGCCGGTCCTTGGCCTGGCGCCGGTTCTCGACGACCGAGGTCGTGATGTACGAGATGACGACGAAGAGGAGGGCGGAGACCAGCCCCCACTGGGTGCGGCTCTGCCAGCCCGCCGCCATGCCGGTGCCCACGCCCAGCGCGATCGCGACGACCGCGAAGGCGAAGGGGGCCCAGCGGGGGAGAGTACGGCTGCTGAGGCTGGTCCTGGGTGCGGGCGCCATCGCAGTGGGGCGTTCCTGTATGCCGGTGTTGGCTGCCTGACTCATGCGTTGGCCCCCGAGTATTCCTTGCGGCGGGCGATGATCAGCCGGGCCGCGCCGTTGACCAGCAGAGTGAGGACGAAGAGCACGAGACCGGAGGCGATCAGGGCGTCGCGCCCGAGCGCGTCGGCCTCGCCGAACTTCGCGGCGATGTTCTGGGCGAAGGTGCCGCCGCCCGGGTTGAGCAGATGGCCGGAAATGATGAAGCTCGGCGACAGGACCGTGGCGACGGCCATCGTCTCGCCGAGCGCACGGCCCAGACCCAGCATCGAGGCGGAGATCACGCCGGAGCGGCCGAAGGGGATCACCGACAGGCGGATGACCTCCCAGCGGGTGGCGCCCAGGGCGAGGGCGGCTTCCTCGTTCATCCTCGGGACCTGGAGGAAGACTTCGCGGCTGACGCTGGTCACGATCGGCAGGATCATGATCGCGAGCAGGATGCCGACGGTGAAGAGCGAGCGGGCGACACCGACCTCGGTCTTCTCGAAGAGGTACGTCCAGCCGAAGAACTGGTCGAGCCAGAGGTTCGGGCCCTCCAGGTACGGGACCAGGACGAGGGCGCCCCAGATGCCGTACACGATGCTCGGCACTGCGGCGAGCAGGTCGACGACGTACGCGAGGGGCGCGGCCAGCTTGCGCGGCGCGTAGTGCGAGATGAACAGGGCGATGCCGACAGCGACCGGGACGGCGATGGCCATCGCGATGACCGAGCTGACGATCGTGCCGAAGAGGAGGACCGCGATGCCGAAGACCGGGGGGTCGCCGGACGGGTTCCAGTCGAAGGTGGTGAAGAAGTTGCCTTCGTCCTTGGAGACGGCGAGCGAGGCGCGGTAGGCCAGGAACACGGCGATCGACGCCATGATCACGAGCAGCAGGATGCCCGAGCCCCGGGAGAGGCCCAGGAAGACCTTGTCGCCCGCGCGCCCGGTCTTCGGCCTGACGCGCTTGCGCGCCGTCGGCGGTGCCGGCGGCGTGTCTATCGGTGTGGTGGAAGCCATGGTCTTTCCGGTCTGTGTGGGGGAGCGGAGTGGCTCCCCTGGCGGCGGTGCACCGGATGGGTGGTGGCGGGCCGGTCCGGAGGGGTGCACCGGACCGGCCTGCCGTGTGTTGCTGACGTTGCTACTGGTGTTGCTGGTGGTGCTTGCGTGCGTGAGGCTGTGCCTCGGCCGGGCGCCTGGGTCGGGCGCCTGGGTCGGGCGCCTCGGTTACGAGAGGGAGCCGATGGTCTCGCGGACCTTGGCGTTGATCTCGGCCGGGATCGGCGCGTAGCCGGCGTCGGTGAGGAGCTTCTGGCCCTCGTCACCGGCGGTGTAGTTCAGGAAGGACTTGACCGTGGGCAGGGTCTCGGCCTTGTTGCCCTTGTCGCAGACGACCTCGTAGGTCACCAGGACGATCGGGTAGGCGCCGTCGGCCTTGGTGGTGTAGTCGAGGTCGAGCGCCAGGTCCTTGCCGGTGCCCTTGATCTTGGCGGCGGCGATGGCCTTGGAGGCGTTCTCCGGGGTCGCCTTGACGGGGGCGGAGCCACCGGTGGCGATGTCGACGGTGGGGATCGACTGCGAGGTGGCGTAGCTGAGCTCGAAGTAGCCGATCGCGCCGTCGACCTGCTTCACCTGAGCCGCGACATCGGAGGAGCCGGACGCGGCCTGGCCACCGGGGGCCTGCCACTTCTTCTCGGCCTCGTACTTCCAGTCGCTCGGGGCGGCTGCGCCCAGGTACTTGCCGAGGTTCTGGGTGGTGCCGGAGTCGTCGGAGCGGTGGAAGGCCTGGATGGCCTTGTCCGGAAGCTTCGCGCCCTTGTTGAGCTTGGCGATCGCCGGGTCGTTCCACTTCTTGATCTTGCTGTCGAAGATCTTGGCGAGGGTGGGGGCGTCCAGCGTGAGGCTGTCGACGCCTTCCAGGTGGAAGCCGATGGCGATCGGGCCGCCGACCATCGGGAGGTTGATGCCCTGGCCGCCCTTGCAGACCTTCTTCGAGTCGGCGACCTCTTCGGGCTTCAGCGCCGAGTCGGAACCGGCGAAGCCGACCGTGCCACTGTTGAAGGCGATGATGCCGTCACCGGAGGAGGACGACTTGTAGTTGACCTCGACGCCCGAGCAGCCGGCCATGTAGTTCTTGACCCAGAGGTCCATGGCGTTCTTCTGCGCACTGGAGCCGGAGGCGAGCAGCTGGCCCTTGGCGTCGTCGCACTTGATGTTCGACGCGGCGTTCGTCTTGCCGCCGTTGCCGCCGGTGGACCCGCCGCTGTTGTTGTCCGAACCGCACGCCGTGAGGACCAGGGCGCCGGAGACGGCGAGGGCACCGAGCGCGGTTGCACGAAGCCGGTTCTTGCGCTGAAGCTTCACTTTTCGGGTGTTCCTTCCAGGAGCCGCCGAGGTCTTGTTCGTTCTACGACGGCGTGCGATGTGGTGGGTGCTCCGGCGTTGCGCCGCGCACCGTGCACAGCCGAAGTTAGGCAGAACAGGTGAAGCCGTTTACGGGGGTGGGTGAACGGAAGGTGAACCGTGTCGGGCGGCGCGGTTCCACAGCGCCGGGTGCGAGGGCGCGGGTCCGTGTCCTCGATCTCCCCCGTGGCCGCAAGGGCAGTGCCGTCGCTTTTGCGCGCACTGGCCTCAAGGGTGTGGGGAGACCCTCTCGACGGGCTTGAATTCGTTGCCCCGGTCCGAGGAGGGCGGTTCCGTCCTCAATCGCCGGAGGGGCTTGAGCGGGTGCTCGGCAGGCCGGCGAGCAGGGCGTCCAGCACGTCCCGGTCGTGGGACCGGGTGAGGCGGGTGCGGGCCGCCGCCGGGGAGAGCCAGCTCACCCGGTCGACCTCGGCGTTGGGTATGAAGGAGCCACCGGTCGCCTCGGCCGCCCAGTAGGCGACCTCCTTGGGACGCCCGTTCGCGAGGTACCGGACCGTGGGGAGCGCTGCACCCGGTGCGCACTGGTGGCCGGTCTCCTCCAGGACCTCGCGCAGGGCGCCGTCCAGCGCGGACTCGCCGCGCTTCAGCTTGCCCTTGGGGTGCGACCAGTCGTCGTATCTGGGCCGGTGGACCAGACAGATCTCCAGCTCGCCGGAGCGCTCCGACCGGCGCCACAGCACGCATCCCGCGGCCAGTACGGTCGTATTGCTCACGGTGCGCTCACCGCCGCGGTGGCACACGGCCAGCTCTCCCGGAACACACTGCGCGCCGCTTCCACCTCGTGCCGCTGATCGGCGTGGAGCACCCCCAGGGCGTACGCGGTGGCGGGCGCGATCCGGGGGGTGCGGGCCGCCGACGCCGCCGCGGCCGCCGCCTCCGCCGCGTCCCGGTGCAGGTCGAGCGCGTGCCCCGGCGCGGCCAGGGCCGGATCGGGGGCGCCCCGCATCACCTCGCGGGCGTACCGGTGCAGCCGCAGCAGCAGCCGGGTCCGGTGCCAGGGCGCGTCCTGCGCCTCGTTGTACGGCTCGACCGCCTCGTCCGACGGGAGGGCGGCCACCGCGCCGAGCAGCTGTTGTTCGGCCCGGTCGGCGGGCCCGTGCAGCATCTCCTCGGCCGGTGCGGTGGCCGTTGTGGCGAGCGGGACCTCGGAGGCGAGCAGCGCGACGGCGTCGGCCACCGCGTGGAAGCGGGAGGAGCCGAGCGCCTGGAGAGCCGCGGAGTGGGCGCGGGTCCGGGCGAGGGTCAGCTGCCGTTCCAGCAGCGCGCCGGCGCGGGCCGCGCCGACACCGAGGGCCGCGCGCTCCTTGCTGTCGGAGCCGGAGTCGGTTCCCGTACGGGCGGCGGGCAGCGCGGTGCCGGACAGGGCGTGCAGCGCTTCGAGGAGCCGGTTCAGCCGGGTCGCGTAGGCGTGTTCCCGGGCCAGGGTGCCCGAGAGCCAGGCCAGTTCGGTGCGCAGTTGCTCGGCCCAGGCCGTGTCCAGCGCCGCCCGGAAGGTGTGCAGCGTGCCGCCGATCCGCCGGGACGAGCGGCGCAGCGCGCCGGCGGCCTCCTCGGCGGCGTGGCTCCCGGCACCCGTGGGGGCGCTGTTCTCGCGGTGCAGGCGCAGGCTGCGCAGGAATTCGGCGGCCTGTTCCTGCAGGTAGGGCGCGAGCACCGCCCCTGCCGTAAGGTCCGCCTGCGTCGTCTGGTGGTCATGGCGTCGCACGCCGGCGCCTCCGGGCGTCAATGAGCATTTCCTGTACGTGCCGCAGCGGCTGGCCGTCCGCGTCCGTGGCGTGCCGGGTCCAGTTGCCGTCGGAACCGAGGTGCCAGGAGGAGGTGGTGTCGGCCATGCCGGTCTCCAGGAGCCGGCTGAGGGCGGCGCGATGGGCGGGGTCGGTGACCCGGACCAGTGCTTCGATCCGGCGGTCGAGGTTGCGGTGCATCATGTCGGCGCTGCCGAGCCACACTTCGGGTTCGCCGCCGTTGCCGAAGGAGAAGACCCGGGAGTGTTCGAGGAAGCGGCCCAGTATCGAGCGGACCCGGATGTTCTCGGAGAGACCGGCGACGCCGGGGCGGATCGCGCAGATGCCGCGCACCCAGATGTCCACCGGCACGCCCGCCGCCGCGGCCCGGTAGCAGGCGTCGATGATCGCCTCGTCGACCATCGAGTTGACCTTGATACGGACGTAGGCGGTCCGCCCGGCCCGCTGGTGCGTGATCTCCTGGTTGATCCGGCTTATCAGCCCGTCGCGCAGGGACCTCGGGGCGACCAGGAGACGGCGGTAGGTCTCGCGGCGGGAGTAGCCGGAGAGCCGGTTGAAGAGGTCCGAGAGGTCCGCGCCGACCTGCGGGTCGGCGGTCAGCAGCCCGAGGTCCTCGTACAGCCTGGCGGTCTTGGGGTGGTAGTTGCCGGTGCCGACGTGAGAGTAGCGGCGCAGCGTGTCGCCCTCCTCGCGGACGACGAGCGAGAGCTTGCAGTGGGTCTTGAGACCGACGAGCCCGTAGACGACATGGCAGCCGGACTCCTCCAGCTTGCGCGCCCACTTGATGTTGGCCTGCTCGTCGAAGCGGGCCTTGATCTCGACGAGCACGAGGACCTGCTTGCCGGACTCGGCGGCGTCGATGAGGGCGTCCACTATCGGTGAGTCGCCCGAAGTCCGGTACAGGGTCTGCTTGATGGCCAGGACGTCGGGATCGCTCGCGGCCTGTTCCAGGAACGCCTGTACGGAGGTGGAGAACGAGTCGTACGGATGGTGCAGGAGCACGTCGCGTTCGCGCAGGGCGGCGAAGATGTCGGGCGCGGAGGCGGATTCGACCTCGGCGAGATCGCGGTGCGTCCCCGCGATGAATTTAGGGAACTTTAGCTCCGGCCGGTCCAGGGAAGCGATGCCGAAGAGCCCGGTGAGGTCGAGCGGTCCGGGCAGCGGGTAGACCTCGGCGTCGGACACCTTCAGCTCGCGGACGAGCAGGTCCAGCACGTACGGGTCGATGGACTCCTCGACCTCCAGGCGGACCGGCGGGCCGAAGCGGCGCCGCATGAGCTCCTTCTCCAGGGCCTTGAGGAGGTTCTCGGCGTCGTCCTCCTCGACTTCCAGGTCCTCGTTCCTGGTGACCCGGAACATGTGGTGGGCGAGGACCTCCATGCCCGGGAAGAGCTCTTCGAGGTGGGCGGCGATGACGTCCTCTATGGGCACGTACCGCTGCGGCGACGCCTCCAGGAAGCGGGTCAGCAGCGGCGGCACCTTGACCCGGGCGAAGTGGCGGTGGCCGCTGACCGGGTTGCGCACGACGACGGCCAGGTTGAGCGAGAGACCGGAGATGTACGGGAAGGGGTGCGCCGGGTCGACGGCCAGCGGGGTCAGCACGGGGAAGACGCGCTGCCGGAAGAAGGTGAACAGGCGGGCCTGTTCCTTCTCGGTCAGCTCGGGCCAGCGGATCAGCTGTATGCCCTCGTCGGACAGGGCGGGGGCGACGTCCTGCTGGTAGCAGGCGGCGTGCCGGGCCATGAGTTCGCGCGAGCGGGTCCAGATCAGGTCGAGGACCTCGCGGGGCTGGAGGCCGGAGGCGGAGCGGGTGGCCACACCGGTGGCGATGCGGCGCTTCAGCCCGGCCACCCGGACCATGAAGAACTCGTCCAGGTTCGAGGCGAAAATGGCGAGGAAATTAGCCCGTTCGAGAAGGGGGGTCGCCGGGTCCTCGGCCAGTTCGAGCACCCGTTCGTTGAACGCGAGCCAACTGCGCTCCCGGTCCAGGAAACGCCCGTGGGGCAGCTCGTCGCCGTCGACATCGGGTTCGTACGCGTCGACGTCGGCGTCGAGGTCGGGATCGAGGTCGGCCCGGGTCGACAGCGCGGCGCCGTTGGACGCCGACGAGGCCACGGCATGCGGCCGGTGCGCGGCGAGCGAGCTCACCGACGGCTGCACGGTGGGCTGGACCGGGACCTCGGAGCTGGGCTGCTGGCTCATGACCCCATTCTTCCGCGTCAGGGGCTCCGAGGGCGCGCCGGAGGGGGTTGAGATCGCGTTAAACGCACGGTTCGTGTGGTTCGCGCGGTCTCCGCCGGGATTTCTCCCGTGGTGGGGGGTCGGCACGGCTGGCTGCATCCTGAGAGGGTCGCAAGCTCTTCTGAATGGCTGGTAACGGCGACATGACGTGCAGGAAGCGGTGTGCCGTGGGCGGGCCGGTGGAGCACGCCGTGTCCGGGGCCCGCGAGGGGCCCCGGACACGGCGTGCGGACGCGGTCTCAGCCGTGGAGGCGGCGCAGAACCCGGAAGGCGAGGGCGACGGCGAGCGCGGCCAGCACGAGCAGGATGCCGGTCTCGACGAGCTGGAGCGGCCAGAAGTGCGAGGCGGGGTGGTAGTCGGCGAAGTCGGTGACGCCCCCGAGTCTGCGCATGCAGGCGGCGGGCTCGACCATCGCCTCGGCGTCGCAGTCCGCCCAGTGAACCGCCCGGCCGGAGGCGGTGAGCATGCCCGAGTCGATCCACCAGGGATGGCCGCCCGGCTGGTGGTCCTTGAGGATCCTGGTCGTCGGCCAGAGATCGGCGCGCACGGAGTTCATGACCACCATCAGTGCGCCGTATCCGATCACCGTCACGACCATCGCGGAGACGGTGCTCCGCAGCAGCAGCCCGGCGAGCGCGCCGAGGGCGAGCATGAGGAGGGCGTAGCCGACGGGGACGGTGCCCATCGCGCCGTAGGCGTCCCGTTCGTACCAGTCCACCGGGTAGTGCGTCTCGGTTCCGCGCGACCAGACCCAGGCGGAGACGGCGGACAGTACGGAGACCCCGGCCAGGGTCAGCACGGTGGGCACGGCGAGCTTGGCGGCGAGCCAGCGCGCGGGCGACACCGACTGGGACCAGGACAGCTTGTACATGCCGCTCTCCAGCTCCCGTCCGATCAGCGGGCCTGCGACGAATATGCCGATGAACGCGGGCAGGAGCATCATCACCAGGTTCGCGTAACCGACGGTGCGGCTGAGGCGGAGTTCGGTGTCGAGGAAGTGGCGGACGGTGTCGCCGCATCCCCGGACCGTCTTCTCCGCCGAGCAGTCGGTGCCCGCGAACGTGTCGGAGACGGAGGCCGTCCACAGGGCGGTGGCGACCACGGCGGCGATCCCCGCGAGTGCGAGGCCCCCGACGATCCACAGGGTGCGGCGGTGCTGGCGTACGACGACCCGGGCCGGGCCGAGCAGACCGACGGTGCTCATACGGCCGCCACCTCCTTGCCGGCCTCGGCGCTCGGCGTCAGCAGGGCGGGTGCCTGCGGGGACCGCAGATGTGCCAGCAGCAGCTCCTCCAGCGAGGGCTCCGCGGTCTCCCAGACCGAGGCGTCCACGGGGCCCTGCCGCCGCACCAGCGTGGTCTGCAGCCGCCCCGCGGTGCGGGACTCGACGACGGTGTGCGGTGCGGTGTCCCGTACCGGGCCGGTGAGCAGGGCGTGCGCGGCGAGCAGATCGTCCGTCTCGCCACCGAGGCGGACCCGGCCGCCGTCGACGAGCAGGAGGTAGTCGCAGGCGCCCTCCAGCTCGGTGAGGATGTGGGAGGACATCACGATGGTGGTGGAGTGCTCGGCTGCCTCGGCCATCAGGGCGCCCATCAGCTGATGGCGGGCGAGCGGGTCGAGGTCGGCCATCGGCTCGTCCAGCAGGAGCAGTTCGGGCCGCTTGCCGAGCGCGAGGGCCAGGGCGAGCCGGGTGCGCTGGCCGCCGGAGAGCTGACGGACCCGGGCGCCGCGCGGGAGCTCCCCGGCGATCCGTTCGGCGGTGTCCTGGTCCCATGTCCCGGGGTTCAGCTCGGCTCCTGCCCAGAGGGTCTCGGCGACCGTCAACTGCGGGTACAGCGGCTTGTCCTGGGCCACGAAGGCCATCCGGGCCCGCACCTCGCCGGGCGCCCCGTCCAGCACCCGTACCGTCCCCTCCGCGGGGCGCAGGAATCCGGCCGCCAGGGCGAGCAGGGTGGACTTTCCCGCGCCGTTGGGGCCGACGAGGGCGCACACGCGCCCGGTGGGCAGCCGGAACGAACAGTCGCGCAGCGCCCAGCCCCCGCCCCTGCCCCGGTACTTCATGCCGAGGCCGATGGCCTCGATCGCAGCGCCTGTCATCCGGCCTGATCCCCCTCGAAAGTCTTGTCCAGTACGGCGGTGAAGAGCGCGCTCACGTCGTCCTTCTCCAGCCCGGCCGTGCGGGCCCGGCGGACCCAGTCGGCGAGTTCGGCGCGCAGCGGCGCGTCGTCGGCGGCCGCCACGCCGCCGAGGGTCCGGGTGACGAAGGTGCCGAGACCGCGCCGGGCCTCGACGAGGCCCTCGCGCTCCAGCTCCCGGTAGGCCTTGAGCACGGTGTTCGGGTTGATGGCGGTGGCCTCGACGACCTCCCGCGCGGTGGGCAGCCGGTCGCCGGGCTCCAGCAGACCGAGGCGCAGAGCCTGCTTGGTCTGCTGGACGATCTGGAGGTACGTGGCGATGCCGCTGCGCCGGTCGATGCGGTACTCGACCGCTGCGGATTCTGCCATGCTCACCCTTTCACTAATTAAGTAGTGAAAGGGTGGCGTAAGAAGGGGGCGGCGTCAAGTGACACCGCCCCCTGCCCGAGCCGTGGCCCTCAGGACTCCGTGCGGTACATCAGGTCCACCTCGTGCGTCGCGAAGCCCATCCGTTCGTAGACGGCCAGGGCCGCCTTGTTGTCCGCGTCGACGTAGAGCATCGCGGTCGGAAGCCCCTCGGCGGCCAGATGGCGCAGCCCGATCGCGGTGAGCGCCTTGCCGAGCCCGCCGCCCTGCGCGTCGGGCCGGATGCCGACGACGTACACCTCGCCGAGGTGCTCCTCGGCGTGCACCTTCGTCCAGTGGAAGCCGATCAGCTCGCCGTCGCGCTCGGCCAGGAAGAACCCCTTCGGGTCGAACCAGGGCTCCGCCTTGCGGTCGTCCAGGTCGCGCTGGGTCAGTGAGCCCTGTTCGGGGTGGTGGGCGAAGGCGGCGCGGTTCACCGCGAGCCAGGCGGCGTCGTCCTCGCCGGGCACGAAGGTGCGGATGGTGACACCGGGCGGCAGCACCGGCTCGGCGATGTCCAGCGGGCTCAACGGGCGGCGCAGCTGGCGCAGTTCGCGGAAGAGGGAGAGGCCGAGGACCTGTGCGAGATGCCGGGCCGCGGACTTCCCGCCGTGCGCCCACACCCGCAGCCGCTTCCCGGTCACGGCGAGCAGCGCCGCGCCCAGCGCCCGTCCGTGTCCCTGTCCGCGGTAGGCCGGGTGCACGACCAGTTCGGCGGCGGGTGCCTCGACGGGGTCGGTGTCCTCCAGCTGCGCATACCCGACCAGGACCGACCCGCTGGTCAGCAGCAGATGCCGCACGCCCTCGCGCCGACCGCCCCGCAGCTGCAGCCGCCCCTGCTCGGACACGGCCTGCCTGCCGTCGGACCGGGCCGCCTCGGCGAGCAGGCCGGACACGGCGTCCGCCTGTTCGGGGGAGAGCGCGTCGAGCGTCTGGATCTCACGTCCGGGGGCGGGGAGAGGTACGTCAGTCGTCATGTGTACGAGCGTACGGGGGTGGGGCGGGCGTCGGGGCGGTGCGCGGGTGCTTCGGGGCGCTTCAGGACTCAGGCCGCTCCCTGCGGCGTGTTCAGTACGTCGTCGGCGATGCGGGAAAGATCTTCGGCGCTGGGCAGCAGTTCGCGAACGCGGTCGGGCAGACCGGCGTAGGTGCTGACGGCCAGCGGCTGGTTGTAACCGCGCAACGCGTACTCGACCATCGACCGGTCACGGCTCTCGGCGATGAGAATGCCGATGGTGGGCCCGTCGAACTCCTTGTCCCGCACCAGATCGTCGACCACCGACACATAGAACCCGAGCTGCCCGAAGTGCTCGGGGTGGGCTTTTCGGGTCTTCAGTTCCAGCACGACGTAGCAGTGCAGCTTGCAGTGGTAGAAGAGCAGGTCGATGCGGTATTCGCTGTCGCCCACGACCACGGGGTACTGGCGCCCCACGAAGGCGAAGCCCACACCCAGCTCGGTGAGGAACCCGATGAGATGGGCGACGAGGGCGTCCTCCAGATCCCGCTCCGTGTGCCGGCCGCCCAGTTCGGTGAAGTCGAGCCGGTACGGGTCCTTGATGATCTCCTTCGCGGCCTCGGACCGCTCGGGGATGACGGCGTCGAAGTTGTTGATCGCGGCCGCGTGGGAGAGATGCAGGGCATGGTGGATCGCCGAGGTCAGATCGTCCCGGGACCAGCCGTTGCGAACAGCGTGCTGAATGTAAAAGTCAAGCTCGGGGCGGGTCTTGCACTTGTCCATGAGGACTTGGAGGTGGGCCCAGGGCAATTGTCCAGCGGCCTGCTGGACAATTGGCTCAGGCCAGAGCCGGGCCATCTTCAGCATGTAGTGCAGACTGCTGCGGGAGAATCCCCGCTGGTTCGGGAACTCGGTGCGCAGCTCTGTCGCGATGCGTCCCACAACCTTGGTGCCCCACTTCTCCTCCCGCTGACGCGCCAGGATCGTCCGCCCGATCTCCCAGTACATCTGGAGCATCTCGGTGTTGACCTTCAGCTGGGCCCGCACATGCGCACCGCGCACGATCGACTTCAGGTCATCGATCATCTCGTGGAAGCCCGACGGCGGTTCGAACGCGCGCTGGCCAGGTACGACGGCCTTGGATTCCGGTTCGTTGTCCATGGCGTACAGGCTTGCGCCGCACATACGTGCCGGGACGTTTCTGCCCGCATATGTGAGCCATACGAGTGACGTGCGGCCATTTGTGGCCATTCCGACCGCATGGCAACCAGTTCGTAACCCCGCACACCTGTCGCGCTACGCGCGTTGACCCTAGGCTGCGGCACGAAGTCTCCAGACTCGTCAACACCCTCACACCTCCCGCTGAACTCACAAGGGGACCGATGTCAGCGACACCACAGAAGAACCGCGCGCCCCGGCGGGTGCTCGCCGCCGCGGCCGGGCTCGCCACCGTCGGCGCGCTCGTCGCCGCGATGCCGGCCGGCGCCCAGGACCTCGGCCATGGCGATGACCAAGGCCACCACAAGCCGGCCCGTACCGTCGACGTACAGCTGCTGTCCTTCAACGACCTGCACGGAAACCTGGAGCCGCCGGCCGGCTCGGCGGGCACGGTCACCGAGACGCAGGCCGACGGCACGACGAAGGCGATTCCGGCCGGTGGCGTCGAGTACCTCGCGTCCTCGCTCCGTACCGCGCGCAAGGGACACCCGTACTCGATCACCGCGGCCGGTGGCGACATGGTGGGCGCGAGCCCGCTGCTGTCCGGTCTCTTCCACGACGAGCCGACCATCGAGGCGCTCAACAAGATCGACCTCGACGTGACGGCCGTCGGCAACCACGAGTTCGACGAGGGCGCCGTTGAGCTGGCCCGCCTCCAGAACGGTGGCTGCCACCCGGTCGAGGGGTGCTACGAGAAGGGCAAGAAGTTCAAGGGTGCCGACTTCCCGTACCTCGCCGCCAACGTGACGAACGAGAAGACCGGCAAGCCGATCCTCAAGCCGTACACGGTGTGGAAGAAGAACGGCGTCAAGATCGGCTTCATCGGGGTGACCCTGGAGGGCACGCCGAACATCGTCACGGCCAACGGCGTCAAGGGCCTCAAGTTCCACAACGAGGTCGAGACGATCAACAAGTACGCCGCCGAGCTGGACCGGCAGGGCGTCAAGTCCATCGTCGCGCTGATCCACGAGGGCGGGGCGCCGGCCTCCGCCTCGTACAACTACGACTGCGACAGCTCCGGCGCCGGTGACGGCATCTCCGGGCCGATCGTCGACATCGCCAAGGGCATCACGCCCAAGGTCGACGCGCTGGTCACCGGCCACACCCACCAGGCGTACGTCTGTAATATCCCGGACCCGGCGGGCAACCCGCGCATGGTCACCTCGGCGGCGTCGTTCGGCAAGCTCTACACCGACACGACCCTCACGTACGACCTCCGTACCAAGGACATCGTCCGTACGTCGGTGAAGTCGGCCAGTGCCTCGAACCCGAAGTCGGTCAACCACGTCGTCAGCCGGGACCAGCCCAAGGCCAACGACATGACAGCCCTGATCGCCCGCTGGAACGTCCTCGCGGCGCCCATCGCCAACAAGCCGCAGGGTTACATCACCGCCGACATCAACGGCCGCGGCTCCACGGACCCCGAGAAGCCGCTCGGCAACCTGATCGCGGACGCCCAGCTGGAGGGCCTGGCCCCGGCGGACAAGGGCGGGGCGGTCGTCGCCTTCATGAACCCGGGCGGTATCCGCGCGGACCTGGTCTACAAGGCGACCGGCAGTGAGGGCGACGGGGTGGTGACGTACGGCGAGTCCTTCACCGTGCAGCCGTTCACCAACATGATGAACGTCGTCGACCTGACCGGAGCCCAGCTGATCAGCGCGCTCCAGCAGCAGGTCAGCGGCTCCAACGAGGCCAGCCCGAAGATCCTTCAGGTGTCCAAGGGCCTCACCTACACCCTGGACATGACGAAGACGGGCGCGGCCCGCGTGGTCACCGACACCATCAAGCTGAACGGTGCGGCGATCGACCCGGCGAAGACCTACCGCGTCGCCATGAACGAGTTCCTGGCGGGCGGCGGCGACGGCTTCGCGGCACTCGGCCAGGGCACCAACAAGCTCGTCGGTGCCTCGGACCTGGACCTCTTCAACGCCTACCTGGCGGCCCACTCGACGGCCGCCGCGCCGCTGGCCCCGCCGGCGACGGACCGGATCACGGTCATCCAGTAGTAACTCCCGTACGCGGGTGAGTGGGGCGGTGGGCCGGCGGGCCCACCGCCCCTTCCGCGTTCCCGGACGGTTCAGGGCGCCGACCCGGCTCGGGCGAGCGTGAACCAGACCGCCTTCCGGTACGGGAAGCAGCCGCCCAGCACGGTCATCCCCCAATCGAGCGCCAGCTGTTCCACGAGCAACAGGCCGTGCCCACCCTCCTGTTCGCGCACTTCACGGAAGGCCGGTGGTTCGGGCAGGGCCCAGTGGTCGTCGTCCGCGACGGAGACGGTGACCTGTTTGCGCTGGACGGTCACGCGGACCCGGATCAGGGACGTACGCGTGTGGCGGTGGGCGTTGGTGACGACTTCCGTGACACACAGGCGCGCGTCGTCGACCAGATCGCAGTGTCTGCTGACGGTCAGCAGCGACGCGATGAAGTCACGTGAGAGTTTCGCGGCGCTGGACGTGTTCGGCAGGGCGAGCCGGTAGAGCTCGCCGCCCTGTGGGCCCGGGGGCGCGGGGTGGGCGGTTGCGTGGACGTGGGTCATGTCGTTCTCCCAACGCGGTGCGGTGCGAACGGTCGCGCTGCTCGTCGTCCGTGGCATTGGCCGTACATGGACGTGCTTCAACACGCCTTTGTGCGGCTGCACTTCGGGTGTTCCGGCGTGCGGCGCGTGGTGTGGTGACCATAACCGATACGCCTCACGCGTTGGACGCATCTGTGTAATGTCATGAACGACGTGCACCTCGATGGGTAACGAGCCACACTGGCCCGGGGAGAGGAGAGGCCGATGCCATCAAGGAAGGCGCCCACGGCGCGCCAGCGCCGACTGGGTGCTGAGATGCGCAAGATGCGGGAGCGCATGGGGCTTTCGCTCACGGAAGCGGGTGCGATGCTCAGCACGGACCGCACCACGGTGAGCAACATCGAATCCGGGCGGTTCGGTGTCAGTGCCGAGCGGGTTCGCGCGTGGTCCGCTCACTACGGGTGCTCGGACGTGGCCTATGTCGATGCGCTCGCGGAGATGGCACGGGAGCGCATAAGCGGATGGTGGGAGGACTACCGGGGCGAACTCGTCAGCGGTGCCCTCGATCTGGCTGAGCTGGAGCATCACGCCACCGGATTCCGGTCGGTCGAGATCATGCACATTCCAGGGCTGCTTCAGACCGAGCACTACGCGCGGGCCGTGTTCACGGAGACCGTCCCGCCGCCCAGCCCGACGCGTCAACGGCGCCTGCTTTCCCACAGGTTGAAGCGCCGGGACGTACTCGATCGGGCGGACCAGCCTCGTTGCGTGTTCCTGATCCACGAGGCCGCGCTGCGGATGACCTACGGCGGCTCCGTCGTCGCGCGCAGCCAACTCGAACACCTGCTGGAGCAGTCGGACCGGGACAATGTCACCATCCGTGCGATCCCGTTCGCGGCCGGTGGTTTCCCGCACGCAAGCAGTTCGGCACACTATCTCTACGGTCCCGTGCCGCAGCTCGACACTGTGCAGACGGACACCGCGACCGGTTCGAGGTTCCTGGATGCCGAAACAAGCCTCGAAAACTGGCGGGTTGCGCTGGACCGGACCGAAGAGCGTTCGCTCGACCCGGAGAAGACGCGGGACTTCATTCGCACCATCGCACTACAAGTATGAAGGCGTGAGAACAATAGAAATCCAGTGGAGAAAGTCATCGAAGTCATCGAATGCCGAGGGCAATAACTGCCTTGAGCTGGCCGAGCACGGTGGCGAGATTCTGCTCCGTGAGAGCGACAACCCGGACGTGGTCATCCGTACGACGCGTGCCAAACTCCGTGCCTTCCTCGGTGGCGCGAAGGAAGGCGAGTTCGACGATCTGGCCTGAGACGTCGCACCGCTGGGATTCGGGTTCGTCGATGCCGAGGTGCGGCTCCAGGGCTTTCGTCCGGTGCTCGACCGGGCGGACGGGTAATCGCTCGATTCGCAGAGTTCGAGAGACTTCATCAAGAAATCCGCAGAACAAATGTGAAGGCGTGAGGATGATGAAAACTCAGTGGCGAAAGTCATCCAAGTCGGCCGACGCCGAGGGCGACAACTGCCTTGAGCTGGCCGAGCATGGTGGCGAGATTCTGCTCCGTGAGAGCGACAACCCGGACGTGGTCATCCGTACGACGCGTGCCAAACTCCGTGCCTTCCTCGGTGGCGCGAAGGAAGGCGAGTTCGACGATCTGGCCTGACCTCCAGTGCTCACGTTCCGGGCGGTTCCCATCGGCGCAGATGGGGCCGCCCGTTGCGTATGCGGGTGACTTGGCCTGGCCGGTCGAGCCGCACACGTCGACTATCTGAACCTCACTCGTTAGACGTCAAACGCTTGAAACGGTCTCGCGTAAAACGCTAGCTTCGAGTGGCGCCTCCAGTTGGCCACCACTTCGGTGTGTCGCGCCTGGAGTGCGCAACTCCGTTCGAATCTGCGCCAGTTGAATGGGGTTTCGAAGGCCGCCCCGCGCCTGCCGCTCGTCACGCCGGCCGCAGGCGCGGGACGGTCCGATGCGGCATCGGGAGGCATCCGTGCGCGAGCAGCAACCCACACCGCCCGCACCGCGTGTGTTCTGGTGCGAGCGGGTCACCTACCGCACGATGGAGGCGGACGAGATCGCCGAGGTGTCCCGGCACATGGCTCTCGACCCCGCCGAGGCAATCCGCTTCATCCGCCTGAACGTACGGGCGCTGGCCGCCGAACTGCCGCCGTTCGAACGCCACCGGGCGCTGAGCTGGGTCGACGGCGGTGGATGCGTCGGCGCCATCGGCGCGCTCCATCGCGGCGAACCCTGCGGCCTCTCGCTGAGCCACCGCGACGCCTGGATCGAATGGACCGTCCGCCCTCAGCTCTCCTGCCCTGCCGACGGCGTGGCCGACGCGGCACCTACGATCGGGGCGTGACCATCACGTACGAGTGGCGGGGCGACTTCGGCAACGCCTCCCTCGACGCACTGCACGCCGAGGGCTTCGGCCACCCGGTCGCCGGTAGCGACTGGCGGGCCCGGGTCGAGCGGCACAGCCTGGGCTGGGTCTGCGCGTGGGAGGACGGCGGGCTGATCGGCTTCGTCAACGTCGCCTGGGACGGCGGAGCCCATGCCTTCCTCCTGGACACGGTCGTCGCCGGGCACGGCCGGGGGAGAGGAGTCGGCGCCGCGCTCGTGGCGAAGGGGGCCGAGGGGGCCCGTGCCGCGCGGTGCGAGTGGCTGCACGTCGACTTCGAGGCACACCTGCGGCCGTTCTACTTCGACGCCTGCGGCTTCGAGGAGACGTCGGCCGGGCTGATCGCTCTCTGATCACAAGGGCGACGGGGCATGGTCGTACCTGCGCATCAGGCCGGGGAGCCGTTCGGACTCGGTGGCCTTGTGGGTACGGACCTCCGCCAGCTCCTGCGGGTGTGCGGCGATGGCGGCGTTCTCGTACTCCGCCTCGACGGCGAAGTTCACGCCCAGCAGGTTGGTCCGCAGCTTGCAGGAGATGTCGGCCGTGGCGACGGCGATCTCCGCGCGGCTCGGCCGGGCGCTGCGCAGGTCCCAGCGGGGGTCTTCGAGAGCCGTGTCGGGATCGCGGTAGTCGAACCCCTCGCCCCGCATGCAGGAGGACCACGTCCGGTTCACCGCCGCGACCCGGGGGTCCGAGCGCGAGCGCTCGAACGCCTCGTGGCGCAGCCGGGCGACGAGGTCGTTGCCTCGTTGCACCGCCTCCGCCTCGTCGACGTGCACGGTTCGTTCGGCCTGTCCCGTGCATCCGTTGAACGGAACCCGCTTGCCGCGTACGGGTGTTGTCGAGGCCCGGCCATCCGCCGCACGTCCCGACAGCACCTCAAGCTCCGGCGGAGAGAGGGCGGTCGCGACCTGCGGAGCACGAGCCCCGCCGGAATCGTCGCCGAGGTGGTACCCGCGTTCGGCGGCGACGGCCCGCTCGCTGATCCCGTACCGGCGCGACTCGTATGCGCGCCACGTCGCGACGGTGGTTCCGATGTAGTCGGTGGACAGATGGGGCAGGTACCGGAATCCGAATCCGCGCATGCAGCGCTGTTGCGCGCGGTAGACGAGGTATTCGCTGGTGGCCTGTTCCTCGGGGGTGGGGAGGTAGGCGTTCAGCGGCAGCCGGAGGTTCGCGGTGGTGGTCGGGGTGGGCGTCGCCACGGGCCGGAGCGCGGCGGGTGGCCGCGCCGGTTCGCCGCCGCACCCGGAGACGAGGAGCGAGGCGGTCAGCGCGCCGGCGGACAGGGCGGTGAGCCACGCCGTACGACGCCGGAAGCCGGCCCATTCCGTGTTCATGAGTGGTTCTGCCATGAGTGACTCTCCGCTCTCTCGGGGCCCGGCGAGGCTGGAAGCCCCGCCCGCACCGGGAGGCGCGGGCGGGGCGGTCGTGCGGGTCCGGCTCAGGTGCAGCTGTCCACTCGGATCGAGGCGTTGTTGTTGCGCAGGCCGTGCGTACCGGTGGTCAGATTGCCCGCGTGCCCGGCGTGGAGCCAGTTCGCGTCCCCCTTGAAGCCGGGGGAGTAGAAGACGGCGACGTGGCAGTTGGTGGTGTTGTTGCCCATGGAGGCGGCGTTGTTGCGCACCACCTGCCCGGCGCCCGCCGAGCCCGTCCCGTGGTTGGCGAACTTGTTGCCCGACAGGTCCGAGTCCGACGTCCCGGCCGGCGTCCAGCTCGCGCCGGTGAGGTTGGGGCTGTAGTAGAGGCACATGTAGGTGCCGCAGGGCTGCCAGAACGACGACCAGGTGTCGATGTTCGTCGATGTCGCACCGGCCGTCGGTGCGAGCCCGAGGGCTGCGGCACTGAACGCGGCCACGGCGGTGGCCGCCAGGCCCGTCCGCTTAAGGGAGAAGGTCCGTAACGGGTTCATCTGTGACTCCTGTGATTCTCGTGTGTGTGGACGGGCTGCCGGACACTCGGCTCCCGCAGCCGCCTGGACGGCTGCGGGAGCCCACCCCCGTCGGTCCGGGCCCGGCCCGGTGCGAGCGGTTCGCACGGGGCCGAATTGGTGCTTCCGCCCGAGGAGGGCCGGGGCCACCCTCGAATGCGGTGCGTGTCCCATGGTCGGGACCGGGCCGGAGGACGGCGATCTGTTCGGCTCTGGCCGAACCGTGGGCGGCACCGGGGGAGGCCCGGCGCCGGAACAAGGGGGACGGATGCTCAGTGTGCGATTCACGCCCGAGGACCTGTTGGGGGTGACGTTCGCGACCGGGCCGGCGCCGCTGATGGAGCTGGTCCTGGTGGCCGCGATGGCCCAGCGGGAGGTCTCGCCGGTCTTCGGACGGTGGCAGCGCACGGTCCGGGCGGGCTTTCCGCGCGAGGCGCGCCGACTCCTGGAACTGGTGCCGCCCACGGCGACGGGCCCGATGTTCCTCGACCCGCTGAGCCACGGGCTGGAGGACGGTCTCGACGTGGTCCTGTCGGCTCCCGCCGACAGCGTCCGCGCGGAACTGGGACGGGTCTGCCGGACGAGCCGTCCGGTCACCCCATGGATCCGCGGGCTGGCGGACCGGGACAGGGACGCATGGCAGGACCTGGAACAGGCCCTGCGGTCGGCGTACGCGGGAGTCGTGGCCCCGTCCTGGAGCCGGGTCCGGTCGGGATTCGACGCCGAACGCGCCTGGCGCACCCGCTACCTCGCCGAGCACGGAATCCGTGCCACGCTGGCCGGCCTCGTCCCCGGTGGGCACTGGCGGGGAACGACCCTGGTCTTCGACTGCCTGAAGCACGGCGAGGTCGCCCTGACCGGACACGGCCTCGTTCTGCTGCCGTCCCTCGTGTGGGACGGCCCGCCTCTGGTGGCCGTGCACGACGACGCCCCGAGCATCCTCATCTACCCGGCCCTGACCCCGCTGCCCCTGCTCGGCCCGCGCGACGACGGCGATCCCCTGAGCGCCCTGCTGGGCCGTACCCGGGCGGCGGCCCTCGGCCTGCTCACCCAGCAGCTCACCACCACGGACATCGCCCGGGAGCTGGACATCAGTAAATCCTCGGCCTCCGAACACGCCAAGGCCCTCCGGGACGCGCGTCTGATCGTCACGCAGCGCGAGGGCAAGGCGGTCTGGC
Organism: Streptomyces sp. NPDC104309; assembly: GCF_055584025.1. Classification (NCBI taxonomy): domain Bacteria; kingdom Bacillati; phylum Actinomycetota; class Actinomycetes; order Kitasatosporales; family Streptomycetaceae; genus Streptomyces; species Streptomyces sp. NPDC104309. The sequence goes on from NZ_JBVJMV010000018.1 coordinate 50,457, forward strand.
ATTCCTGCACCCCATTGGGTCTGGACCTGCTGACCGGCTCCGCCGCAGCCCCGTGACGTGGGCCGTCCGCCCTGTTCCCGTACTGACGTGTACCCGTCATACTCTGACGGCTGAACCCCCACAGGCCCCCCACGGCAGACGGAGGCACTTCCCGCATGAGCCCGTACACCACCACTCGCCGGAACTTCCTGGCCGGCGCCCTCGCCGCCACCACCACGGTTCTCGTCGGCGCGGGGCCCGCCGTCGCCGGACCCCGTCGGGCCCTCACCACTCAGGACTGGATGAGCGGCATCCTCGACGCCACCGCGTTGCAACGCCTCACGATCCCCGGGTCGCACGACTCCGGCGCCCGCTACGGCGGCCCCTGGACCGAGTGCCAGAACACCACCGTCGCCGAGCAGCTGAACAGCGGCATCCGCTTCCTCGACGTGCGGTGCAGGGTCACCGGTGGCTCGTTCGCGATCCATCACGGGGCCTCGTACCAGAACCTGATGTTCGGCGATGTGCTGGGCGCCTGCTGGGACTTCCTGGCTGCCCACCCCACCGAGACCGTGCTGATGCGGGTCAAACAGGAGTACTCGGAGGAGAGCGACGCGACGTTCCGGGCGATCTTCGACGACTACCTCGACGGCAGGGGGTGGCGGCCGCTGTTCCGTATCGATCCGGCGCTGCCCGCTCTGGGTGAGGCGCGGGGCAAGGTCGTCCTGCTCGCCGACAACGGCGGGCTGCCCGGGGTCCGTTACGCCGACTCCGCGCTCTTCGACATCCAGGACGACTACATGGCGGAGCCGTTCGCCAAGTACCCGAAGATCGAGGCCCAGTTCCGCAAGGCCGCCCAGCAGCCCGGGAAGCTGTACATGAACTACGTCAGCACCGCCGCCCTGATGCCGCCGCGCTGGAACGCGGACCGGCTCAACCCGCAGGTGCAGTCGTTCCTGGACGGATCGGAGGCGACCGGCTGGACCGGGCTCGGCATCGTCCCGCTGGACTTCCCCGCCACCCGGTCCGGCCTGGTCGAGTCGCTGATCCGGCACAACCCCGGGGTCTGAGCCCTGACCGATGCAGCGCTTGCGTTTCTTTCGAATTGTGCGATGCTGGGTCTACTCTCAAAGGAGACAGAGCTATGCACGGCACTACTGAAGACCGCACGCTCCTGCCCGAGCACCGCGCGGAGATCGCTGAGCTCTGCGCCTTCCTGGACCGGACCCCGCAAGCGGCTGAGCCAGCCCTGCTGCGCGGCCCGGACGGCGCCACGCGCACCTTGCCCCCGGAGGTCTACGAGGCGCTCATGGTGGTGGTGCGGGCCCTGTCGGAGGGCAAGGCGGTGACCGTTGCCCCAGTGAACACCACGCTGACCACGCAAGAGGCTGCCGACCTCCTGGGAGTCAGCCGGCCGACGTTCGTCAAGATCCTTGATGAGGGCGGGATCCCCTTCTCACGGCCGGGAAGGCACCGCAGAGTGCTGCTGGCCGACGTTCTCGAGTACAAGGAGAAGAGGCGCTCGCAGCGGCGTAGAGGACTGGACGAACTGGTCAGGCTGACCGAGGATGCCGGTCTCTACGACAACTGATCAGCTGAATCCGCCCGAGCCGACTGGAGCGATGTGCAGCGCGTCGTCCCGGACCGACATGTGCTGGCGGCGGCGGTCCGGGGGCAGGCGCATGCCCTCGTCACGCTGAACGTGAAGGACTTCCCGGCCGGGGCGTCGGATCCGTACGAGATCGAGGTGATGCGCCCGGATGACTTTCTGCTGGACATGCTCGATCTCGCCCCGGTGGAGATGAACTCCGTCCTGCGCGCACAGGTGGGCTCCTACCGGCGGGAGCCCCGCGACCTGCACGGGCTGCTGGACAGGCTGGACGCGGGAGGCGCCCCGCAGTTCGCCGCCGAATTCCGGCGCCGTCTCTGACTCCTCCCCGCTCACAGCCCCGGCGGCGGCTGCGGAGCCCCCGGCAGCCGGATCGAGGCGATCGTGCCCGGACCGTCCGCCGCCGGGCGCAGAGCGACCTCGCCGCCCGCCTGCTGGACCGTGCGGGCGACGATCGACAGGCCGAGGCCCGAACCGGGGAGCTGGCGGGCGGACGGGGAGCGCCAGAAGCGTTCGAAGACGTGCGAGAGTTCGTCGGCGGGAACGCCGGGGCCGTGGTCCCGTACCGTCAGTTCGCCGTCGCGCAGGGCGATCTCGATCGTGCCGTGGGACGGGCTGAACTTGACCGCGTTGTCCAGGACGTTGACCACGGCCCGTTCCAGCGCGGCGGGCTCGGCGCGTACGTACCAGGGCGTCAGGTCCGCCCGGATCGTCAGCTCCGGACCGCGCAGACGGGCGCGCTCCAGGGCCGTGTCCGCGATGTCGTGCAGCGCGACGACCTGGAGCGGGCCGGGGTGCGCCGCGTCGGGACGGGCCAGCTCCTGAAGGTCGCCGATGAGCGAGGCCAGCTCGGTCATCTGGGCCTTCACCGACGTCATCAGGGCCCTGCGGTCGTCCGGCGGGATGGCCCGGCCGGTGTCGTCGCTGCGGGCGAGGAGTTCGATGTTGGTACGGAGGGACGTGAGCGGCGTCCGCAGCTCGTGGCCGGCGTCCGTGATCAGCTGGGCCTGGCGGTCGCGGGAGCTGGCGAGGGAGGCGGTCATCGAGTTGAAGGAGCTGGACAGCCGGGCGATCTCGTCCTCGCCCTCGACCGGGATGCGGACGGTGAGGTCCTCGGTCCGCGCGATGTGCTCGACCGCCTCGGTGAGTTCGTCGACGGGACGCAGACCGGTGCGGGCGACCCAGAGACCGGCCGCGCCGGCGCCGACGACACCGACGCCGGAGACGATCAGGAGGACCCAGGCGAGGGTGGACAGCGGGTCGTCGACCTCGCTCATCGGGCGGGCGACGGAGACCGCGAAGCTTCCCGGCAGCACCCCCGGGATCGGATTGCGGGGCTGGTACGCGTAGGTGTTCACGCGCATCTTCGTGCCGTTCTTGGCCCTGGCCGTGTGCAGGGCGTTGTCGCGCAGCCCGGCGGCCACGGCGATGTCGGCGGCGGTCACTCCGATCGGTGACGCCTCGGCGGCGGTGCAGGTGCTGCCGGACACGGTGACGAGCTGAACGGTGTACGCGCCTTCGAGCTGCGGTGCCGCCGCCTGTCCGGGGCGCGTGCAGGAGGTGAGCAGCTTCCCCACATAGTCGTCGCTGACCGAGACGTTGCGCAGCGAGGAGTCCAGCTGGTCGTCCAGCTGCGCCCGCGTCACGAACCAGCAGGCCGCCGCGACCGCCGCCACCGCGACCGCCACCGCCGTCGCCACCAGCAGCGCGAGCCGGGTCCGCAGGGGCAGGGCGCGCAGCCGGTGCAGGGTCCCGGTCATCCGTCACCGCCGCCGGAGCGGAGCGCGTAACCGACCCCCCGCACCGTGTGCACGAGCCGCGGTTCGCCGCCCGCCTCCGTCTTGCGGCGCAGGTACATCACGTACACGTCCAGGGAGTTGGAGCTCGGTTCGAAGTCGAAGCCCCACACCGCCTTGAGGATCTGCTCGCGGGTCAGCACCTGCCGCGGGTGCGCCAGGAACATCTCCAGCAGGGTGAACTCGGTACGGGTCAGCTCGACCCGCCGCGTGCCCCGGGTGACCTCGCGGGTGGCGAGGTTCATCCGCAGATCGGCGAAGGCCAGCACATTGTCGTCGGGGACGGCGCCGCCCGCCGCCGCCGCGTACGAGCTGCGGCGCAGCAGGGCCCGGATGCGGGCGAAGAGCTCGTCCAGCTCGAAGGGCTTGACCAGGTAGTCGTCGGCGCCCGCGTCGAGACCGGTGACCCGGTCGCCGACGGTGTCGCGGGCGGTGAGCATCAGGATGGGTGTGGTGGTGCCGGTGGAGCGGAGCCGCCGGGCCGCCGTCAGGCCGTCCATCCGCGGCATCTGGATGTCGAGGACGATGAGGTCGGGGGCGTACGAATCGGCCCTGGCGAGGGCGTCGAGACCATCGACGGCGACCTCGGTGCCGTACCCCTCGAACGCGAGGCTGCGCTGCAGCGCCTCACGTACGGCGGGCTCGTCGTCGACGATCAGGATGCGCTGCGGATCGTCTTCGGCGGGGCTCATCGCTCGTTGTCCTCTTCTCGTTCCGTGCCTGTCGGGCTGCTCTCAGCCTCGCACGGCCGCGGCACGTCGTCGCGCGGCCCGGCGCTTGCGGCCCGCGGTGCTGCGGATCTCCGGGACCCGGGGCGGCTCGGAGGCCCGGCGGGCGGCCAGTTCCGTGACGAGTGCGAGGGGCAGGGCCAGGTCGGCCGGGCCGCCGGGGGTGTCCGTGGGGTGGTGCATGGATGTCTCCTCAGGAGCTGTTGCCGGCCCGCAGGGTGCTGAGGTCGGCCTTGAGTGTGTTTACCGGGATGGCGAAGCCGAGACCCACGCTGCCCGCGCCGGCGCTGCCGGATCCGTCGGACGAACTCGCCGAGTACATCGCGGAGTTGATGCCGATGATCTCGCCGTTCATATTGATGAGCGCGCCACCGGAGTTACCGGGGTTGAGCGAGGCGTCGGTCTGGATGGCCTTGTACGTGGTGGTGGAGTTGCCGGTGTCGCCGTTGAACTGCTGACCGCCGAACTCGAACGGCCACTGTCCGCCACCGGGCAGTCCGCCCTGGCCCTGGTCCTGGCCGCTGCCGTCCTCCTTGGCGACCGTGACATCGCGGTTCAGGGCGGAGACGATGCCGCTGGTGACGGTGCCGGTGAGGCCCTCCGGTGAGCCGATGGCCACGACCTGGTCGCCGACCGCGACGGCAGAGGAGTCGCCCAGTGTGGCCGTCTTCAGCCCGCTCGCGCCCTGGAGCTTGATGAGCGCGAGGTCCTTGGCGGAGTCGGTGCCGACGACCTTCGCGCGGTACGTCTTGCCCGTGCTGAGCGTCACCTTGACCGACGAGGCGCCGGAGATGACGTGGTTGTTGGTGACGACCTCGCCGTCGGACGTGATGACGACACCGGATCCGGTGGACTCGCCCGCGGTCGAGGTCGCGTTGATCTCGACGATCATCGGCGAGACGGCCTGCGCGACACCGGCGACGGTGCCCTTGCTGCTCTGCGAGACGGTGGTGCCGGGGACGACACCGCTGCCCGTGCCGTTCGCGTCGTTGCCGGTGAGCTGACTGATGACGGTGGCGGTGCCGCCGCCGACGACCGCCGCCGCGATCGCCACGGCCGCCAGGAGCGCGACCGGCCGCTTGGCCCGCCGCCGGGGCGCGGCCGGCTCGGGCGCGGGCTGCGGGAGGGCGGATCCGTAGCCGCCGTCCCCGCCGCCGTGCCCGTCGGCGCCGCCCCAGCCGGGCCACACCGTGGTGCCGGGGCCCGTCGCGATCGGCTGCGCGGGCTGGTGGGACGGCGGCGGTGGGTAGGACGCGTCACCGTTGCCGTACGAGGGGTACATCGGGTACTCGCCGCTCGGGCGCTGGCTCTCTGTCATGTCCAAAAGCGTGTCCGGCGAAGATGAGAGAAGCCTGAGCACGCCCTGAGAAGCCCGGCAGAACCTCGTATGCCCGATATAAGTTATGGCCGCTGCCCATGCCGAGCAGTGCGGTGGGCGTCCGCTGCTCCCCGCGGCGGGTTGCAGTCGCGGCGCCGGAGGATTGCGGTGATCCTGTCAGGGGAGCGTGGCCGGCTTCGCACGGGCCCTGTGCGTCGTTGACCGCGCTGTACAGGAAGGCGACGGCCATGACAGCGATGTCGGACAAGGCACGGCCGGGGTACAGGGGGACCGGCGGTGAAACGGTCAGCGGTGCGTCCAAGTTCGCCGGGGCCGCGCTGATGCTCAGCGGGCCGCTCAGCATTCTCATGGGCGCCTCCGGCATCGCACAGGACACGCTGTTCTCGTCCTCGTCCCATTACGCCTACGGGTTCGGCCTGACCGCTTGGGGCGTGATTCACCTCGTGGTCGGGGTGGCGCTCGTCATCGCCGGCCTGGGCGTCCTGACAAACAAGAGCTGGGGCCGCGGGGCCGGCGCGACAGTGGCAGGGATCAGCCTGATCACCCAGTTCATGTTCGTTCCGTACTACCCGGCGTGGGCCATCCCCATGATGACGCTCGACCTCATCATCGTGTTCGCGCTGACGAGGTTCCATATGGGAACCGGCGACGGTCGGTGAACCCGGGCGCGGCCATTGCCGGTGGTAGTCATGGCCACTTGGGCACGGATCCGTCCGGGCCCCCGCACCACCGGCCTCGTCACTGACCGGCCGCAGGCTCCCCGCAGCCGCACGACCGTCGCACCACCAGCGCCGACGGGAACTGCTTCAGCCGCTCCCGACGCGACCCCGACACCCGCAACGAGTCGTCGAGCACCAGGTCCACGGCCGCCCGTGCCATCGCCGGGCGGTCCGAGAAGACCGTCGTCAGCGGCGGATCGGTCAGCCCGGCTTCCTTCACGTCGTCGAAGCCCGCCACCGCGAGATCCCCGGGCACATCGATCCGCAGCTCGCGCGCGGCCCGCAGCACCCCGATGGCCTGGTCGTCCGTCGAGCAGAAGATCGCCGGCGGCCTGTCCGGACCCGCGAGCAGCTTCAGCGCCACCTGATAGGCGTCGTAACGGTTGTACGGGGCCTGGAAGAGCCGGCCCTCCGTCGAGCGCCCCGACTCGTGCATCGCGCGGCGCCAGCCCTCGACGTGGTCGGCGACCGGGTCACCGACCGCCGGGGTCGACTCCACGCCGCCGAGGCACGCCACGTACGCGTTGCCGTGCTCCAGCAGATGACGGGTGGCGAGCTGGGCGCCGCCGATGTCGTCCGTGACGACCGCGACGTCGTCGATCGCCTCGGGCCGCTCGTGCAGCAGCACGACCCGCGCGTCCCACGCCTCGATCTCGGCCGCCGCCCGCTCGCTGGGGCCCTGGCTGACCAGGATCAGCCCGGAGACCCGCATGCCGAGGAAGGCCCGCAGATAGTGGACCTCGCGCTCGTCGCGGTAGTCGGAGTTGCCGACGAGCACCATCTTTCCGCGCTCGGCGGCGGCCTGTTCGACCGCGTGCGCCATCTCCGCGAAGAACGGCTGCCGGGCGTCCGGCACGATCATCCCTATGAGGTCGGTCCGCCGCGAGGCCATCGCCTGGGCAACCCGGTCCGGCCGGTACCCCAGCTCCTTGATCGCGGCGAGTACCCGCTCGCGCGTGGCCGGGGCGACCGGCCTGGGTCCGTTGTTGATGACGTAGCTGACGACCGCGGTCGACGTACCCGCCAGTCTCGCCACATCGTCCCGCGTCACCTTGGCCACGCGCGGCAGTCTACGCGGATGGACCAAGCGGGTGACAGGTGGATCCGGCCGGGTTCGCGGGGTCCGGTACGCGCGTCCGCGGCCTCGTCGATCACGCCCTCTCCATGGCGTCGAGGGCGTGGGCCCCCGGGCGTTGCCCCGATCCAGGGCGTGGCGGTGGCACGCACCGGACCCCGCTCCGTGATCCGGCCCGGCTCGCCTGTGACCCGCTACCTGCTCGCGGGCCGGACCGGGACTTCTTCCGCGGCCCCGGCCGTCCCGGGCCGCTCCGGGCGGGTCACGGGTCCGGCGGCAGCCTCCGCCGCCGCCCGGTCCTTGGCCTTCTCGGCGGCGCGCTCCACCTTCTCCGGTGCGACGAAGCGGTAGCCGACGTTGCGGACCGTGCCGATCAGCGACTCGTGCTCGGGGCCGAGCTTGGCGCGCAGTCGCCGCACATGGACGTCGACCGTCCGCGTGCCGCCGAAGTAGTCGTAGCCCCAGACCTCCTGGAGCAACTGGGCGCGGGTGAAGACCCGGCCCGGGTGCTGCGCCAGATATTTGAGCAGTTCGAATTCCTTGAAGGTCAGGTCGAGGACCCGGCCCTTCAGCTTCGCGCTGTACGTCGCCTCGTCGACCGAGAGATCGCCGCTGCGGATCTCCATCGGGGAGTCGTCGGAGCCGATCTGCTGCCGGCCGGTGGCCAGTCGCAGCCGGGCCTCGACCTCGGCCGGTCCCGCCGTGTCCAGCAGTACGTCGTCGATGCCCCAGTCGGCGGTGACGGCCGCGAGACCGCCTTCCGTCACGACGAGGATCAGCGGACAGCCCGGTCCGGTGGACCGCAGCAGCTGGCACAGCGACCGCACCTGCGGCAGATCGCGGCGGCCGTCGATCAGGATGACATCGGCACCGGGGGTGTCGACGAGAGCGGGGCCTTCGGCCGGCGCCACCCGCACGCTGTGCAGCAGGAGACCGAGGGCGGGAAGCACCTCCGTCGACGGTTGAAGGGCATTCGTCAGGAGCAGCAGTGAACTCATCGCCGCCCACCTGCCTGGGTCGTCGGTCGATGATCGTGCACGGTTCGCTCGCCCATTACGTCGGTCCTCCTCGTTCCCTGCGAGAGGGGCACTCCCGGGCTCGGGCCCGGGGGAGTATGCGGCACTTCTTCGTACGTTTCGTGCTGGCTTTCGCACGGGTTGCCGCACGACGGCTGTCATACGGTTTCTACGGCTGCGGCCCCGCGCCCCGGGACCGCTGAGCTTGTGGAAACTTCTCCGTAACAACGCCTGGAAAGCGCAAAAGGACCCGGGGGCTGCTTTGCCCGGATCCTCTTCCCAGCAGAATAGCCCACATGAGTTCTGTGTCCGAGGGGCGATTTCGGAGTTCCTCTGTTCCCTTGATCACGCCCGGTCCTCTGCGCACCGCGTTGCGGACCGATGACGGGATCCGTATCGAGGCGGTGTACGAGCCGTGTACGGCAGGTGCCGGGGCCGCTGCGGGAACATCCTTCGACGGTACTGCGATCGTGGTCGCGCACGGGTTCACCGGTTCGGTGGACCGGCCCGCCGTGCGACGGGCCGCCGGGGTGTTCGCCCGGCGTGCGGCCGTGGTCACGTTCTCCTTCCGCGGCCACGGCGGCTCCGGCGGCCGGTCGACGGTGGGCGACCGCGAGGTGCTGGATCTGGCGGCGGCGGTGCGGTGGGCGCGGGCACTCGGACACCGGCGGGTCGTGACCGTCGGGTTCTCGATGGGCGGCTCCGTGGTGCTGCGGCACGGGGCGCTGTACGCGGGACGAGCGACGGAGGACGCGGAAGCCCATGGCGTTGTGGAGCGCGAGGGGCACGTCGGAGCACCCACCCAGGCGCACGCGCACGCGGACGCGGACGCGGTGGTGGCTGTGAGCGCCCCCGCCCGCTGGTACTACCGGGGTACGGCCCCGATGCGCCGGCTGCACTGGATGGTCACCCGGCCCGTCGGCCGGCTCGTCGGCCGCTACGGGTTCCGCACCCGGATCGACCGCGACGACTGGGATCCGGTACCGCTCCCGCCGGTCGAGGCGGCCGGGCTGATCGCCCCGGCCCCGCTGCTGATCGTGCACGGCGACCAGGACCCGTACTTCCCGCTGGACCACCCGCGGATGCTGGCCGAGGCGGCGGGCGACGGCGCCGAGCTGTGGCTGGAACACGGCATGGGCCATGCCGAGAACGCGGCGGACGAGAGCCTGCTCACCCGCATCGGTGACTGGGCGGCGGCACCGTGATTCATGATGGACAGCTGATGCGAGACGAGAGGAGTGCCGCCATGCCCGCGGGAACGATCCGCTACTGGGCCGCCGCCAAGGCCGCCGCCGGGACAGCGGAGGAGCCGTACACAGCCGCGACCCTCGCCGAGGCGCTCGACGCGGTGCGCGAGCGGCACCCCGGTGAGCTCACCCGAGTGCTGCAAAGGTGCTCGTTCCTCATCGACGGTGCCCCCGTCGGGACCCGAGGTCATGAGACCGTACGCCTTGCCGAGGGCGGCACGGTCGAGGTGCTCCCGCCGTTCGCAGGAGGGTGAACCGCAGAACATGAGCAGCAACGATCATCAGTATCCGTACGGAAACGATCACCAGCATCCGTACGGACAGGACCCGGGCCAGGGGTACGGGCCCGGGTACGACCGGCCGAACGGCCAGGATCCGCAGCCCGCGCAGCCCTACGGACAGCAGCATCCCGCGCAGCCCCAGCAGCCCTACGGACAGCAGCAGCCCGCGCAGCCGTACGGGCAGCAGACCTACGACCAGCAGTCGTACGGGCAGCAGTCGTACGGCGACCCGACCCACGGCGCGCAGTCGTACGGCGACCAGTCCTATGGGGACCAGTCCTATGGCGACCCGGCCCACGGACGACAGCCGTACGAGGGCGAGACGTACGGCGCGCAGTCGTACGGGCAGCAGGCCCAGGCCCCGTACGGAGCCCCGCAGCAGGCGCACGGCGCTCACGACCCGCGTCAGGCGCCCGGGACTCCCGGGATGAACCCCGGGCCCGCGTGGCCCGAGGGGCAGACGGGGGAATCCGTCGCGCCCGCGGCCCACGGCACGCACGACCCCGGGGTCGCGCAGACCTGGGAGGGGCAGACCTGGGACACCCAGTACCAGCCGACCATCCAGCCCGCGCAGCCTGTCCAGCAGCCCGTGCCGGCCGGTGCCGAGACCGACGGTCCAACGCGTCCGCAGCAGGCGCAGCAGGCGCAGCACGCGCAGCCGCCCGGCGCCTCCGGCTCCTACCCGCTGCCTCCGGAGGTCCCGCTCGCGACCGGGGCCGCCGAGCCGGTCCGGGCGGCCGTCCCGGCGGACGCGCCCCCGGCCGCCAGCGCCTCCGCGCTCGAAGCCACCGGTTACAGCGCGCCCACCACGCTGGGCAACAGCCGCATCACCGACGCCCAGCGCGCCCGCGCCGAGGGCCGCTCGCCGATCATCGCGCCGGGCATGCAGAGCGCCGCGATCACCGCGGGGCTCGGGCTGCTGCTCGCCCTCGGTGCCGCGATCGGGGCGTACGCCCTGGTCGTGCCGCTGGTGCTGCTCCAGGCCGTGACCGCGGCCGGCTGGTTCCGGCTCAACGGCATGTGGCCGGCCCGGCAGGGCATCGCGCTCGCGTTCGCCGGCGGCCTCGTCGCCGACATCGCGCTGCTCGCCGCGGGCCGGGAGAACGGACCGGCCGCCATCCTCGGCACCCTCGGCGTCTGGGTGCTGCTCACCGTGGTCCTCCAACTGCGCAGCCACGCGAGCGCCGACGAACGGATGCAGGGGCTGATGGCCACCGTCGCGTCGGCCGCCCTCTCGGTCCTGGCCGCCGGACATCTCGCGGCGGTCCCGGACACGGTGACGGTGGGCGGGGTGGCCGTCGCGGTCGCCGTGCTCGTCCGCGCCCTGCCGCTGCCCGGACCGGCCTCGGTCGTGGTGGCGCTGCTCGCTGCCGCGGGTGCCGGTGCCGTGGCGGGGACGTTCACCGATCTCGGCGCGAAGGGCGCGCTGCTCGGCCTCGCGGCCGGTGGTTGCGCGCTGATCGGGCTGCGGGTGGCGAGCTACGACTACCCGTCCCGGTTCGTCCACATGACGGCCGGTGTGGCGCTGCCGCTCACCGCCGCTGCCCCCGCCGTCTATCTGATCGGCCGCGCGATCTCGTAGCGCCGACCGGTACCGCCCCCCTCGGGAACCGGAGGGGGGCGTCTGCTCGTCGATCACCCCGGGCGTGCTGTGCGTCCGTAGCGGACGCACGGGCGCCAGGGGTCCGGCCGGATGCAGGGTGGGGGAAGAGCGGGCATGCGTGCACTGCGGATACTGCTGGTCTTAGTGGTGGTTCTGGGCGGGATCTTCGTCGCCGTCGACCGGGCGGCGGTGTACTTCGCCGAGTCGGAGGTCGAGGGGCGGGTCCAGGTCACCGGCGCCACGATCGGCACGACGGACGTCTCCATCAAGGGATTTCCGTTCCTGACGCAGGTCGCCGGATCACAGCTCGACGAGGTCGACGTCGAGATCACCGGCATCGAGACCGACGCCGACGGCCGCAGGATCCGGATCAGTAGGATGAACGCCGCGCTGCACGAGGTGAAGCTCGCCGACGACTACTCCAGCGCCACCGCCGCCCGCGCCACCGGCACCGCCGTCATCTCGTACGAGGACCTGACCAAGGCCGTCGGCGACGGCGTCGCGGTCGAGTACGGCGGCGACGGCAAGGTGAAGGTCACCGGCACGGTCGACATCCTCGGCCGCCCGCTGTCGCGCAGTGTGCTCTCCACCGTCACCCTGGTCGACGGCCACACCCTCAAGGTGCACGCGGACAAGGTGCCGGGTGAGGGCATCCCCGGGCTGGAGGGCCTGGTGCGCGAGAAGGCCGACTTCGAACGGGAGGTCGGCGGTCTGCCCAGCGGACTGAAGCTGCAGAGGATCCAGCCGACCGCCGACGGCCTGGAGATCTCGGTGACAGGCACGGACGTACGGCTCGCCGGATGAGTCCGGCGCACAGGCCCCGCCGATGAGCCCCACAGGACAGCGGCGGCCGGGGCGGGGCCGGGCTTCAGCGCCCCGGTGCACCACATAGTGAGACGGTCGCGTCCGATCCGCAGATGACCGACGTGCGCCGAGGGTGCGGGAACGGTGCCCCGGACGCCAGGCCCGCGCTCGTGTCTCGCATTACGGACGATCGTGTCTCGCGATACGGTACAGCGGTGACATGCCCGCCCGTACCTCCCTACGATCGGTGCCATGCAGTGCTCAATCGGCGGTCTCCCACAGCGGGGCCGGGCGGATCTCACGAAGCGGCGGGCAGTGGACCTGTGTCGCGTCGCCGCCATGCTCTGTCGCACTGTCTGAGCGGGAGCCTTCGGCACCCCGCGTTCCCCGGCCCTTCGACCGATGTCGGGGCCCCATCCCCCTCGCCTGTGCACGTGTGCCGCACCCTGCGCTCCCGCACATCCGCATCACGCACCGTCTCGCACCATCTCGCCGCAGACCGCCCCGGAGGAGAACAGAATGAGCCGCAGTGACGTCCTGGTAGACGCCGACTGGGTCGAGGCCCACATCGACGACCCGAAGGTCGCTCTCGTCGAGGTCGACGAGGACACCTCGGCGTACGAGAAGAACCACATCAGGAACGCGATCCGGATCGACTGGACCAAGGACCTCCAGGACCCGGTCCGCCGTGACTTCATCGACCAGGCCGGCTTCGAGAAGCTGCTGTCCGGGAAGGGCATCGGCAACGACACCACGGTCGTCCTGTACGGCGGCAACAACAACTGGTTCGCGTCCTACGCGTTCTGGTACTTCAAGCTCTACGGTCACCAGGACGTCCGCCTGCTCGACGGCGGCCGCAAGAAGTGGGAGCTCGACTCCCGCGACCTGGTCGACGGCGACCAGATCCCCTCCCGCCCGGCCACCGCGTACAAGGCCCAGCCGCAGGACGAGTCGATCCGCGCCTACCGCGACGAGGTCGTGAAGGCCATCGGCATCCAGAACCTGGTCGACGTGCGGTCGCCCGACGAGTTCAGCGGCAAGCTGCTCGCCCCGGCGCACCTCCCGCAGGAGCAGTCCCAGCGCCCCGGCCACGTGCCGAGCGCCCGCAACATCCCGTGGTCGAAGAACGCCAACGACGACGGCACCTTCAAGTCGGACGACGAGCTCAAGGCGCTCTACGAGGCCGAGCAGGTCGACCTGGCGAAGGACACCATCGCGTACTGCCGTATCGGCGAGCGCTCCGCGCTCACCTGGTTCGTGCTGCACGAGCTGCTCGGTCAGGAGAACGTCAAGAACTACGACGGTTCGTGGACCGAGTACGGCTCCCTCGTGGGTGTGCCGATCGAGCTCGGCGCCAACAAGTAACTCCGCACGACCCGGACCAGCACGACCCTCGACCCAGAAGGACAGAACACCATGTGTGGAGCAAAGGCCGGCGGCCCCGACGCTTCGGGCATCAAGCCCGGTGAGACCACCATCCAGGGCAGCGTGACCCGCGACGGCGAGCCCGTCACCGGCTACGTGCGCCTGCTGGACTCGACCGGCGAGTTCACCGCGGAGGTCCCGACCTCGGCGACCGGACAGTTCCGCTTCTACGCGGCCGAGGGCACGTGGACGCTGCGCGCCCTCGTCCCGGGCGGCAGCGCCGACCGCACGGTCGTGGCGCAGACCGGTGGCCTCTCCGAGGTCGCCATCGCCGTCTGAGGGCCGTCCCGTACTGCGGGACAGCCGTCAGCACCGAACGCGGGATGCCAGTCCGCCCGGCCAGGGCGGTGCTCCCGTGTCGCCTTACCGGCCGAAGGGCCGTACCCCGGGGGTTGGACGCCTTCTGATGCGGGGTGCGGCCCTTCGTGCCGTTCGCGTGAGCGGCGAACGGGCCTACGCTTGAGGTATGTACGCCCGACGCCGTCGTGGCTATTTCCTGATGATGGGCGGCTGCATCGTCCTCTTCGTGTCGGCCTGGTCCTTTGTCCGCCTGTGGTCGATGCCCGCCGCGATAGCGATGTGTGTCGTCGCCATGATCATCCCGCCGGTCGCGGCGATGGTCGCCAACCGGCGGGGCCCGGAGGACCGCTGGTGGGACGATCCGTCCGGCGACCCGAAGTCCGACGAGTGGTGGGACGAGCTCGACGGCAAGAAGCGGCACTGAACGGCGCCGAAGGCCGCAGGCGCGTCAGTAGACGAGGGCCTGGACGCCGTCGGCCATGATCTCGCTGACGAAGACCTGAGCCCCCGCGATCCGTACGCCCTCCAGGACGTCCTGCTCGGTGATGTCGCGACGGGCCGCGCACTGCGTGCAGAGGGTGATCTGCCCGCCCGCCTGGATCGACTCGATCAGATCCGGCAGCGGGGCGGCGTGCGGCAGTTCGAACTCGGCGGCCCGCCCCGGCAGCGCGAACCACGAGGACTCCCCGGTCAGCCAGAGCGAGACCTCCACACCACTGGCGACGGCGACCGCGGCCACCGTGAACGCCTGGGAGCAGCGCTCGGCTGCGTCCGCACCGGCAGTCACCTTGATCACGAGCTTCTTCGGCATATGCCGAACTGTAATCGTCGGGCGGGCAACCTCATCCCCTCGGTGGCAGTCAGGTGGGTGCGCGGATAACGGAATCCGCGCCTCAGGTCTCGTGGGGGGACCCCTTTTGGAACCGAAAGACACCATTCCTGACGGGCAGGCCGTGCCCGCGCCCGAGCTCGTGCCCATACCCGAGCCCGCGCCCATACCCGAGTCGGCGCCTGCCGCGAGGCGCCCGCGTGGGCGCACGGCCCTGCTGATCGCCACCGCCGCGCTGCTCGGTATCTCCGGGGGCACCGCCGTGGGCTACGGCGTGCAGGCCGGGCGCGCCCCGACCCCGCTGCCCGCCCTGTCGCAGCCCGGTCTGGCGTACCCGGCGAAGGCGCTGCCCGCGGGCGAGGTCCCGGACCCGCTCCCCGCGTCCCGGGACCGTCGGGTCAGGACGGACGGCGACCTGCGCAAACTGCTGGCCGACAGGCCCGCGGGCTGGAGCGAGGACGGGCTGGTGCCGGGCCTCCGCGACGGCTGGCTGGCCGTGGACGCGTACGCGCGCACCTTCGACGAGCCGGGCCCCATGTACCAGTACTTCCTGGAGTCCGATCTGCGCCGGGTCGCGGGCGCCGCCTGGAAGCGCGGGGGGTACCGCACCGCCAAGACATATCTCGTGCAGTTCCGCTCGGGTGCCGATCAGGGGGCCGCCGACTTCGCCGACGGCCAGCGTTCGTACATGCCCGGTACCGAGATCGGCGCGGGCAACGAGGGCGATCCGATCAAGGGCAGCGGCAATGGCCGCTACTACGTCTACGAGCCCGAGCGCAAACCGGGCTACCTGGCGTCCTACCAGGCCAGGGCCGTCGTGTACCGCGGCGACATCATGGCCGACATCTACCTCTTCGACACCGTCCCGATCAGCAAGAAGGACATCCGGACGCTGGCCGAGCGACAGCTGGAGCGCCTGTGAACGACGTGACCACGCCGCAGACCACGCCCGACGAGAACGCCGCCCCGCCTTCCCCGGCCACGCCCGACGAGAACGCCGCCCCGCCTTCCCCGGCCACGCCCGACGAGAACGCCGCCCCGCCTTCCCCGACCACGCCCGACGAGAACGCCGCCCCGCCTTCCCTGACCACACCCGGCCGGGCACGCCGGGCGATCCTCACGGCGCTCCCCGTCGTGCTGGTGATCGCCGCGGTCGGCGGAGCGGCCGCGTACGCCAGGAGCACGGTGGACAACGCGGACCGGAGCGTCGGGACCCGCCTCTGGCAGACACCCGCGCACGAGCCGGGCAAGGACCCGGCCGGTGACGTGGCCCGGGGCCGGGCCTCCACCGGACTCAGCAAGCTGCTGCTGCCGGTCCCGAGCGGCTACCGGCTCGGTCCCGACATGGGGGAGCTGGGCAACGACGGCGAGCAGAGCGGCAAGAAGGCGACCGCCGCGGTGAAGAAGAGCGCCCGCGGTCTCGCGGGCAGGGAGCGCCGGGACTACGAGAGGCGGATCGACAAGCTCCATATCGAGGGCACCGGTGTCCGTTCCTACGTGTCGGACGGCAACGACCTGCTGGTGGACACCCAGATCATGCGGATGAAGGACAAGAAGGCGGTCCGGAACCTCTACGACGTCAGAACGGGTCTCTTCGAGGCCATCGGCATCTTCCGCCACGGGCCGAAGATCCAGGGACACACGAGGAACGCCAAGTGCTTCCTCCCGCGCAAGGACAGCGGGGCCGGCGAGAACTCCCTCGTGTCCATGGAGTGCGTGGCGTACGACGGCGAGCTGAGCATCAGTGTCTCGGCGTCCGGCACCGTGCCCTTCGACCGGGGGGCCGTCGCCGAACTGCTGAAGGACCAGCTCAACCACATCACGTCTCCGGGGGAGTACGTATGACCGAGCAGACGGCGGAGACGCCTGCCGCGCCCACCGGGGAAGCGCCCGCCGAGGCGGTCCCCGCACCGCAGGCGTCCGAGCCGCCGCTGTCGCCGCCGCCGGCACCCGGCCCGCCCCGGCGCGTGCTGCGGACCGTCGCCCGGTGGGCCGCCGCCGTACTGGTCCTCGGGGGTCTCGGCGCCGGTACGGCCTTCGGTATCACCTCGATGGAGCGCACCGACGTACCCGGTCTGGCCACCGAGAGCGACGGCCGCTGGGACTATCCCGAGCTGAGCCTGCCCGCGCTCCCGGCCGGTTCGCCCCGCCCGTACAGCGACGGCAATGTCGCCGAGATCCACCACGCCGACCTGCGGCGTCTGCTGCTGCCCGCCCCGGCCGGAGCAACTGTGGACAAGAAGCTCGACGGCGGCTGGGTGAGCACGGAGCAGTACCTCTCCGAGTATGTGAAGGGCAAGCGCGCCGACATCACACGGACGTTGAAGGACTTCGCGCCGCGACACGTCGCCGCCCGCGGCTGGACCATGCCGGACGGCACGTCGACCCGGATCTATCTCGTCCGGTTCAACTCGACGGCCTTCGCCCAGGGCTTCCTGGACGCGCTTGTCCAGGACACCACCAGCGGGGTGCCGCTGGTCGGCACGTCCGAGGCGTCCGAGCCGGACTTCGATGAAGGCTGGAACGGCGCCGGCAAGGTGCGGGGCACCGGCTCGTACGTGTTCGCCGAGCAGAAGCCGTACGGCGCGGCGCAGGTCCGCCTGGGATACCTGGTCGCCGGCGACACGTTCGCCCTCGTCGTCCAGTCCCGGGGGGGCAGGGAGGGCACGGACAGTGTTCCGTTCCACCAGACGCTGATCCTGCAGAACCAGTTGTTGGGCTGACCTGTCCCTCGGTAAACCCCGAACCGGCGGGCCGGGCCCCAACCCATTAGGCTGGGGCCCGGCCCCGTACTGCTGCCATACCGCTCGTTCCAAGGAGTTCCCGTGCTTGAGGCATTCTTCTCCGCCCTGCTGGTCCTGGTCTGCGTCGGCGTTCTCGCCTTCGCCGGTGTGACCGTGAAGAAGCTGTACCAGGGTCAGCGCTGAACCTCCCCGCCCTCGCCTCTGTCCGCACGGCTGCCCCCGTCAGGACAACGTGACACCGACACTCCGATGTGTCACGTCCGAAGTCGCCCCCACCTCACAGATCGTCTGAGCCGCTCATGATCGAGATTCCGTCCGACCTCCACCCGGACCTCGTCCCGCTGGCCTTCCTCCTCGGCAACTGGGCGGGCGCGGGTGTCTCCGACTTCCCCGGCGCCGAGCAGTGCAACTTCGGCCAGGAAGTCTCCTTCAGCCACGACGGCCGGGACTTCCTGGAGTACGTCTCGCACACCTGGGTGCTCGACTCCGAGGGCAAGAAGGTCAAGCCGCTGGAGTCCGAGTCCGGCTACTGGCGCATCGACAAGGACCGCAAGGTCGAGGTCGTCATGGTCCGCGACCAGGGCGTCATCGAGATCTGGTACGGCGAGCTGGCCGACCAGAAGCCGCAGATCGACCTGGTCACCGACGCGGTGGCCCGGACCGCGGCCTCCGGCCCGTACAACGGTGGCAAGCGTCTCTACGGCTATGTGAAGAGCGATCTGATGTGGGTCGGCGAGAAGGCCACCCCCGAGGTGGAGCTGCGCCCGTACATGTCGGCGCACCTGAAGAAGGTCGTCACCCCGGAAGAGGTCGAGGCGATGGCGAAGAGCCTCGGCGACCTCCCGGACGACGGCATCGCCTTCTTCAAGTAGTCCGCGGTCCGGCCGGGCGCCTTCCGGCCGTCGCCCGCGCCCCGGCCACGCGCGTTGCGGTCGTTCGTTCCGTCGGCCCGCGTCCCCGTGATGCGCGGCGTGCGGTCCACGGATTCCTTTCGCACACAGCTGCGGGCAGGTGCTCACCCCGACCTACACTGAGCGTGTGGTGAGCACCGACTGGAAGACCGACCTCCGACAGCGCGGCTATCGGCTGACGCCGCAGCGGCAGCTTGTCCTGGAAGCCGTCGACACGCTGGAACACGCGACGCCCGACGACATCCTCGCCGAGGTACGCAGGACCGCGTCCGGCGTGAACATCTCCACCGTCTACCGGACGCTCGAACTCCTGGAGGAGCTGGAGCTGGTCAGCCATGCCCATCTGGGGCACGGCGCGCCGACGTACCACCTGGCCGACCGCCACCACCACATCCATCTGGTCTGCCGGGACTGCACGAACGTCATCGAGGCCGATGTCGAAGTCGTCGCCGAGTTCACCGCGAAGCTCCAGGCCGACTTCGGTTTCGAGACGGACATGAAGCACTTCGCGATCTTCGGCCGCTGCGCCGACTGCACGGCGAAGGCGGCGTCGGCGGGCGCGGCCCGGACGGCCGAAGCGGCCCATCCCGAGCCGTAAATCGCGTCGTACGCTGGTCGCATGAAGAGCCCCCTGCTGTCCCTGCCCGGTGCCGTACCCGCCGAAGGCCACGACGAAGGCGTCGCCGCGCACTACGGCGACCTGTTCCGCGAGCAGCGCGCCCTCGCCGACGGCTCCGGCCTCGTCGACCTCTCGCACCGTGCCGTCGTCACCGTCACCGGCAGTGACCGGCTGGCCTGGCTGCATCTCCTGCTCACCCAGCACGTCAGCGAACTCGCCCCGGGACAGGCCACCGAGGCCCTGATCCTCAGCGCGAACGGGCACATCGAACACGCCCTCTACCTCGTCGACGACGGCGAGACCGTGTGGATGCACGCCGAACCGGGCACACAGGGCGACCTCGTCGCCTATCTGGAGTCCATGAAGTTCTTCTACCGGGTCGAAGTCGCCGACCGCAGCGAGGACTTCGCCGTGGTGTATCTGCCGGCCGGCTCCATCGCGGAGGCCCCGGACGGCGTGACGGTACGGGAGACGGCGTACGGCCGGGATCTGTTCCTGCCCCGTGCCGACCTGGAGAAGTACGCGGCCGCACACGGCCCCCTGGCCGGCATCCTCGCGTACGAGGCACTGCGCGTCGAGGCGCACCGCCCGCGCCTGGGCTTCGAGACCGATCACCGCACCATCCCGCACGAGCTGGGCTGGATCGGCACCGCCGTCCACCTCCAGAAGGGCTGCTACCGAGGCCAGGAGACCGTGGCCCGGGTGCAGAACCTGGGCAAGCCGCCGCGACGGCTGGTCTTCCTGCACCTGGACGGCAGCGAGGTCGTCCTGCCCGGACACGGCACACCGGTGCGGCTCGCCGCGGACGGCGCCGAGGGCAGGCAGCTGGGCTTCATCACCACCTCGGCCCGCCATCACGAACTGGGCCCGATCGCGCTGGCCCTGGTCAAGCGGAACGTCGCGGTGGACGCGGAACTGCTCGCGGGGGACACGGCGGCCGCCCAGGAGACGGTCGTGGAGCCGTAGCCCCTCCCGCTCTTCGGCGCAGATTCCCTACGCGCGACCGTCCGCGTCGTCCACGCCGACTGCGCGACCTGTCTGCGTCCGGACCGGGACCCGGCTCAGATCTCGACGACGACGGTGAACGGGCCGTGGTTCGTGAGCGAGACCCGCATGTCCGCCCCGAACCGGCCCGTCTCCACCCGTGCTCCCAGTGCCCGCAGCTGCGCCACCACCTCGTCGACCAGCGGTTCGGCGAGCTCGCCGGGCGCGGCGGCGTTCCAGGTGGGCCTGCGCCCCTTCCGGGCGTCCCCGTAGAGAGTGAACTGCGAAATCACCAGAAGTGGTGCATTCACATCGGAGCAGGACTTCTCGCCCTCCAGGATGCGGACCGACCAGAGCTTGCGGGCGAGCTGGGCCGCCTTCTCCGCGGTGTCCCCGTGGGTGACTCCCACCAGCACACACAGCCCTTCGCCGATGATTTCGCCGACCACCTCGGGTCCGCCCGACGCGCCCGCGCCGTCGGTCACCGTGACGCTCGCACCGTCCACTCTCTGTACCACTGCACGCATACAGACCAACCTATCTTGGGCTGAACGGGTACAGAGCATCCACACAGGCCCCACTGGAGTGGCACCATGCTGGGAAGGCGGTGTGCCGACGCACCGGTCGAGGGGATGGACACAAGCATGAGTACCCATGGAACCGGGCAGTCCCCCGGCGCCGTGCCGGCCACGCGTACCGGCACCAGTACCAGTACCAGCACCATGCGCCCACCTGTACAGCGAACCGGTCACGGTCCCGTGGACGGCCCGTCCACGGGACCGCAGCCGGAGCTGGGCGGCCTGCGACTGCCGGAGCTGCGCACACTGCGCCGCGACTCGCAGCGCGACGAGGCCGACCTCAGCTATGTGCGGCGGCTGGTCCAGGGGCGGATCGACATCCTGCGGGCCGAGCTGGCCCGGCGGCTGGATCCGGAGACACCGGTGGTGGACCGGCTCTCGGAGATCCTCGCCGACACCCCGTCCCAGCACCGCTCCTCCGCCCGGCACGTCACGCTCACCACGCCGCGCAGCGACGAGTACCGCCGGCTGGCGGCCGAGACGCTGGCCGAGGTCGAACTCTCCGACCTCGACGCCCGTACGGACGAGGAGCTGCACGCTGCGATGGGGCGCCTGGTCCGCTACGAGCAGCAGGTCTCCCGGCGCCGTCACCAGCTGCAACGCACCGCGGACGATTGCAGTGCCGAGATCGCCCGCAGGTACCGTGATGGTGAAGCACAAGTAGACGACCTGCTCGCCTGAAGCGACCCTTCCGGGAGCGGGTTCCGCCCGTTCCCGGAAGGCCACCATGACCTTTAGCGCCGTCGCCGCTGCCCCCTCCGCCATATCCCCTGAGTCGCTCCCCGTGCTGGCCGAGGTCGTACGGTCCGGTTTCGTGGAGGGCCGTCACCGGGGTTCCCTGGTCGTGCTGGCAGCCGACGGCAGCGTGGAGCGGGCGCTCGGCGACCCGACGGCGCCGGTCTTCCCGCGTTCCTCCAACAAGCCGATGCAGGCCGCGGCCGTGCTGCGGGCCGGGCTCGATCTGTCCGGGGAGCGGCTGGCGCTGGCCGCCGCGAGCCACTCGGGCGAGGGCTTCCACCTCGAACTCGTGAGCGCGATGCTCGCCGAGCACGGACTGACCCCCGGCGATCTGCAGACCCCGCCCGATCTGCCGCTGGACCCGGCGGAGGCGGAGACGTATCTCGCCGAGGGCCACGTCCGGGAGCGGATCACCATGAACTGCTCCGGCAAGCACGCGGCCATGCTCGCCGCGTGCGCGGTGAACGGCTGGGACCGGGTGTCCTACCTCGACCCGTCGCACCCGCTCCAGCGGCTGGTGCACCAGGTGGTGGAGGAGGCGGCCGGCGAGCCCGTCACGGCGGTCGGTACGGACGGGTGCGGGGCGCCGCTGATGGCGATCAGCCTGGTGGGCCTGGCGCGGGCCTTCCGCTCGTTCGTGACGGCGGATCCCGGGACGGCGGAGCGCCGGGTCGGGGACGCGATGCGGGCCCACCCCGAGTACGTGGCCGGAACGCGCCGCCCCGACACCTGGCTGATGCGGGAGGTGCCGGGCGCGCTCTCCAAGATGGGCGCCGAGGCGGTACAGGCGGTGGCCCTGGCGGACGGCCGGGCGCTGGCCTTCAAGATCGACGACGGTGCGACGCGGGCACTGGGCCCGGTGCTGGCCCGGTCGCTGCGTCTGCTCGGCATCGACGCCCCGGTGGTCTCCCGGATCGGGTACGCGCCGCTGCTGGGCGGCGGTGGCGAGGTCGGCGAGATCCGGGCCGCGTTCTGACCGGAATCCGAGGCGGCGGAAAACCGGGCGACAAGCCGTGGACCGGGTGCCTAGCGTGAGGCACATGTGCCCTGAGGTCCGTACGATCACCGAATCCGAGTTTCCCGGCTGGCTGCGCGCCAAGCACACCGGGTTCCTGCAACCGCCGGTAGTGACGGATCAGGAGGCCGCCGGTCGCCTCCGGCACACCGACCTGACCCGTACGCAGGGCGCGTTCGACGGCGGGCGATGCGTGGCCACGTTCCGTTCGTTCGCGCAGGAACTCACCGTCGTCGGCGGTGCCTCGGTGCCGGCCGACGCGATCTCCAACGTGACGGTGTCGCCCACGCACCGACGCCGGGGGCTGCTCAGCCGGATGATGGCCGCGGACCTGGCGGCGGCGAAGGAACGCGGCGACGTGGTCGCCACCCTGATCGCCGCCGAATACCCCATCTACGGGCGCTACGGCTTCGGCCCGGCGACGTGGACGACCGAGTGGGAGATCGACGTACCGAGGGCGGGCCTCGACCCGCGCTGGTCGGGTCCCTCCGCGTCGGACGGCGGCCGGATCGACCTGGTGACCGGTGCGGACGTACGCAAGCTGGGCCCGTCCCTCCACGACCGGCTGCGCGCCCGGCAGCACGGCGCGATCAACCGCGACACCCGCTGGTGGGAGGTGAACACCGGCGAGGACCTGAGCGGGCCCGGGACCTGGACGGAACCCTTCTACGGGCTCTACAGCAACGCGGACGGAGAGGCCGACGGCCTGATCGTCTACCGCGCCGACGACCACTGGGGCGACGCCAAGCAGCCGCTCAACCGAGCCACGGTGCTCGGGCAGATCGCCGTGACCCCGGCCGCGGAGCGCGCGCTGTGGCACTTCGTCTGCTCGATCGACTGGATCACCACGGTCCGCACCGGCAACCGGGCCCCCGACGACCTGCTGCCCCTCCTCCTCCCGGACCCGCGCGCGGCCCGCATCGTGACCCAGGCGGACTGGCTCTGGGTACGCGTCCTGGACGTCGTACGCGCCCTGGAGGCCCGCACCTACGCGGTACCCGGCGCGCTGACCCTGGACATCCACGACGGCACGGGCCTGACCACCGGCCGTTACCGCCTGGACGCCTCGGGGTCCGGCGCGACGTGCGCCCCCACCACGGCCGGCGCCGATATCGCCCTGGACGTGAGGGAGTTGGGGACGCTCTACCTGGGCGACGAGTCGCCGCTCCGACTGGCGGCCCTGGGCCGCGTCGAGGAACTCAGGCCGGGTGCGGTGGCACTGGCGGAGGGAATGTTCCGGGCGGCGCGGCGGCCCTGGTGCCCGGACGTCTTCTGAGACGTGGGTGCTGGACGGGATCGAGCCCCTGGTGGAGGCGCGGGCCCGAGGCGGGAGGGCGCGCGGCCGCTCTCGGACGTCAAGTCCGGTTGAGGTCAAGGCGTACGCTTCTCGTTCATGAGCGGAGAGAAGCCCGGACCGGAAACGGCGGCGCAGGCGGGCCGTGCGCCGTATGCGCCGATGAGCCTGCGTGAGCGGAAGAAGCGGCTGACGTACCAGGCGGTCTCCGAAGCCGCGATCGCGATGTTCCTGGAGCGGGGCTTCGACAAGGTCTCGGTGGCGGAAGTGGCGGCTGCCGCCGACATCTCCAAGCCGACACTGTTCCGGTACTTCCCGGCCAAGGAGGACCTGGTCCTGCACCGGTTCGCCGACCACGAGGACGAGGCGGCTCGTGTGGTCGCCGCTCGTGGGAAGGACGAGTCCCCGCTTCAGGCCCTGCACCGCCATTTCCTGGACGGCCTGGAGCGGCGCGACCCGGTGACCGGTCTCTGCGACATTCCGCAGGTGCTGGCGTTCCAGCGGCTGCTGTACGGGACGCCGGCCCTGGTGGCCCGCCTGTACGGCTACCAGGGGCGCTCGGAGGCGGCGCTCGCGCGTGCGCTGGGCAACCGGGTGCGGGACAGGCTGGCCGCGGGTCAGATCATCGCGGTGCTGCGCATCCTGGCCCTGGAGAACTGGCGGCGGATGGACGCGGGGGAGAGCGCGGACCGGACGTACGGGAGTGCGGTCGAGACCGCCGAACTCGCCTTCGCGCAGCTGCGGTCGGGACTCGGGGACGACTGGTAGGCAGGAGTCGCGGTCGAAGTGCGGTCCGGAGCCCTGAGGACGGGCGGCAGGCCGTTGCGCCGGCGGGGAGCACGATCGAATCGTTGCGTGCCGGCGAGGCGACAGCACCGGTGAGGGTGCCCCGCCGTACCCGCCACCGCCACCGTCAACGCCACCGCCGGGTGTGTCCGGCGGGGTCGCTCAGGCATGTACGTCCTTGCCGTGCAGCACGGCTTCCGCGATCTCCCGCACCCGGTCACGCGTGATGCCGGTGCGCTGTTCCACGGCGAGCGGATGGTCGGTGGGCTCCAGCTCGATGCGGGGGCGGCGGCCGATCGGGCGGGTGTGGGCGTTCGTCTTGAGGTTGGTCGTGCGCGGTGAGTACAGCCCCAACTCGGTGCTCAGCCAGCCGAAGTAGGGCTGCTCGGACTCGCGGCCGGGGGTCTCCCACACATCGAGGGCGCGGCCGAAGTTCTCCCGGCTGAGCGAGACCCAGACACCCCAGGAGAAGGGCTCCTCGCTGCCGAAGACCGGCAGCTCGATCAGGCCCTTGATGAAGTAGTGCTCATGCCTGACGATGCACTGGTCCGAGGAGAGCATGCTGTCGGGATCGCTCTCCAGGCTCGCGTCCCAGATGTCGGGTGCCATGGTCGAGTACCCCATCGGCAGTTCCGCGTGGTGTTCGCCGCAGCAGGAGCAGGTGTAGCCGGGGTCGATAGCCATGGGCGGGATCCTAGGGCCTCTCGTACCGGCGGTGGCGGGCGTGCGAGGCCCGTTCCGCACGCGTGCACCCGCGGGCCGCGGCGCGCAGCGTGCCCGCGCCGGATCCGGGGTCGTGCCCGCGCCGGATTCGGGAGGCGATCGCAGGCCGGCGCGGTCAGCTCTCGGACGGTATGTCCAGTGCTGTTCCGTACAGCCTGGTGACCCGGAGCCGGATCACCACGCGCCGGTCCGCGACGACCTGCTTCAGGAAGGCCGTTTCCTCCGCCGGGTCCTCGAAACCCGGCGTCAGGGAGAGGAGTTCGAGGCCGGTCGGGTCTCCGGGCACGGTGGTCGGTTCCGAGACCTCCGCCTCGCCCTCGGCGACCGCGAACGACCAGACGTCCGGGCCCGGTACGTGCAGGGCGGCGTGCGGATCGTGGCGCAGCTGACGGGCCTTGAGACGGTCGGCGGTGGTGGAGACGCGGACGATGCGTTCCTCGGGGTTCCAGTCGTACAGGACGGTCGACAGATGCGGGTGACCGGTGCGCCGCACGCTCGCGAGGGTCCCGAACCGCTGCTCCCGGAGAAGTTGCGACAGCTCGTGGTCGGTGAGTGCGCGGGGAGTGGGGCCGGTTCCCGGCTCGTGCTCGGCGGGGTTCGGCCCGGTGGTGTCCGGCTCGGTGGCGTTCCGCTCGACGGTGTTCTGCGCGTTCATGGTTCGGCCTCTCGGAAGGCGTGCCAGGGAGGTTGGGGCGGTGGTTCACGGACGGGGTGGTTCGTGCGCGTGGTGGTTCGTGTGTGTGGTGGTTCGTGCGCACGGCGCGGGTGCCCGGGGCGTGTGGCCGGCCCGTGCGTGCGAGGGGCTCAGGCCGTCGGCGTGTGCTCGGGGCGCCGCAGCACCGTGAACGCGAGGACGAACGCGGCCACCAGGAGCCCCGTGCCGACCGTGAACGCCAGGTGGTAGCCCCCGGTCAGCGCCTCGGCCCGGCCGAGACCGTCCGCGAGCAGCGTGTCGGTACGGGTGGCCGCCAGCGTGGACAGCACCGCGACGCCGAGGGCCATGCCGATCTGCTGCGTGGTGTTGAACAGCCCCGACGCGAGCCCGGCATCGCCGTCCCCCGCCCCCGACATGCCGAGCGCGGTCAGTGCGGGAAGTGCCAGCCCGAAGCCGGCGGCGAGCAGCATCACGGGGAGCAGATCGGTGACGTAACGCGCGTGCACCGGGACGCGGGTGAGCAGGCCGAGGACTCCGATCAGCAGGACGAGCCCGGCCAGCAGTACGTTCCGGTCGCCGAACCGTGCGCTCAGCCGGGCCGAGACGCCCAGTGACACGGCCCCGATGACGACCGCCGCCGGGAGCATGGCGAGACCGGTCGCGGCGGCGCCGTACCCCAGGACGTTCTGGAGGTAGAGGGCGACCAGGACCTGGAACGAGTACAGCGCGGCCACCATGAGGACCTGGACCAGATTGGCCCCCGACACGCTCCGCGAGCGCAGGATCCGCAACGGCAGGAGCGGGGTGCGGGCGGTGGCCTGGCGGACGACGAACGCGGTGAGCAGTACGAGGGCGAGCGAGCCGAGTCCCAGTGTGGGCGCCGACGTCCAGCCGTACTTCTCGACCTCGACGACGGTGTAGATGCCCAGCATCAGCCCGGCGGTCACGAGGAGCGCGCCGATGACATCGGCTCCGGCGGCCCGGCCCTCGCCGCGGTCGGCGGGCAGCACGCGTACGGCGACGAGGAGAGCCGCGAGCCCGATCGGCAGGTTGATGAAGAAGATCCAGTGCCAGCTGAGGCCGTCGGTGAGTACGCCGCCGAGCACCTGGCCGATCGACGCCCCCGCCGCGCCGGTGAAGCTGAACAGGGCGATGGCCCTGGCGCGTTCACCGGGCTCGGTGAAGAGGGTGACGAGAATGCCGAGGCCCACGGCGGAGGCCATGGCACTGCCGACGCCCTGCAGGAAGCGGGCGGCGATCAGGACACCGGGGGAGGTGGCGACCCCGGCGAGGAGCGAGGCCGCGGTGAAGACGGCGGTGCCCGCCACGAACATGTGCGTGCGGCCGATGAGATCGCCGAGCCGTCCGGCGAGCAGCAGCAGGCTGCCGAACGCGATCAGGTAGGCGTTGACGACCCAGCTGAGACCGGCGGGCGAGAAGCCCAGGTCGTCCTGGATGGCGGGCATCGCCACGGTCACGATCGAGCCGTCGAGGACGGTCATCAGCAGACCGGTCGCGATGACGCCCAGGGCGATCCGGCGTGAGGCCGGGGAGACGGGTGCGGAACGAGGAGCGGGACCGGGCGTAGGAGGGGCGGAGGCAGCGGGGGCAGACATCGGGCTCTCCTGTCGGACGGGATCGACAAGAGAGACCGTAGCAGATGGTTTTGTTGCAGACTATTTGTTTCGGGCTTACTCGTTCGCGCCCGGCTGCTTCGGTGCGGTTGCTCGGGTCCGGGCGCTTCGGCCTGCCCGGTTCCGCCCGGCTGCTTCCGCCTGGTTGCCTCCGCCTGGCTAATTCCGCTTGGTTGCCTCCGTCTGGTCGCTTCGGCTCGGTCGCTTCGGTCTGGTTGCCCTTCTCGGACTTGCCGGTTCGGGGTCGGCTGTCGCGGGTTACCTCTTGCTCTGGCGCGCCCGGCGGGCGCTCGCGGGGCTTTCCGTCGGGGTGGCCAGATGGGTACCGGCCAACTGGCCCAGGGCTCGCAGCAGAACGTCCCGGTCGTCGGCAGGGAGGCTCTCCAGCGCGTCGTTGTGCACGCGGTCGACGATCTGCTGACTCCGCTCGGCGAGCCGGGCGCCCTTCTCGGTCACGGCGATGATCCGGGCCCGCCGGTCCCGGCTCGACGGCCGGCGCTCGGCGAGACCCGCGCTCTCCAGGGCGTCCACGGTCACGACCATCGTGGTCTTGTCCATGTCGCCGATCTCGGCGAGCTGGATCTGGGTGCGCTCGTCCTCCAGGGCGTGCACCAGTACGCAGTGCATGCGCGCCGTGAGACCGATCTCGGCGAGCGCTGCCGACATCTGTGTCCGCAGGACGTGGCTCGTGTGGTCCAGGAGGTAGGAGAGGTCCGGTGCGGTGCGGGTGGGGGCCATGGCGGTCATGTGCACCAGCGTAACAATTCGGACTGTGGCGGATAGTCCGCAACTGGACGTTCCGGTGTTCGTCTCCGCGGCGTTCCGGCCTCGGGTTCACGGCATTCCGGCCTCGGGCCGGGAGCTCGGCCCCCGGCCCTTCCCGGTACGGCTACTCGCGACGCCCGAGCAGCGCCATGTCGTCCTCGTCGAGGGCCAGTCGGCCGGCGGCCATGTTCTCTTCGAGGTGGGCGAGCGAAGCGGTACCGGGGATCTGGACGATCGAGGGCGAGCGGGCCAGCCCCCACGCGAGGGCGACCTGGTGCGCCGTCGCGCCGTGCCGTTCCGCGACCTTCCGGAGGTTCTCGCCGGCGAGCTCGGTGTGCCCGCCGCCGAGCGCGAAGAACGGCATGTACGCGATACCGGCGTCCGCGCACTCGTCGACGAGCGCCGCGTCCGCCTGATCGAGCACGCCGAACCGGTTCTGCACGGCGACGACCGGCGCGATCGAGCGGGCCTCCGCGAGCTGCCCGGCCGTCACATTGCTGACGCCGAGCTGCCGGATCAGTCCTTCCTCGCGCAGCGCGGCCAGCACGGCGAACCGCTCGCCGAGCGACTCGGCGATCCCCGAACCCAGCCGCCCCACCCGCAGGTTCACCAGGTCGAGGGTGTCGACCCCGAGGTCCTCCAGATTCCGTTCCACCTCCGCGCGCAGCTGATCGGGGCGGGCCTCGGCGTACATCTCACCCGTCTCGTCCCGCAGCGGGCCGACCTTGGTGGCGATGGTGACGTCCGCCGGGTACGGATGCAGCGCTTCGCGCAGGAGGTCGTTGGCGCGGTGGGTGTCGGAGAAGTAGAAGGCGGCGGTGTCGATGTGCCGCGCCCCCAGCTCGACGGCGCGACGGGCCACGGCCACGGCGTTCGCCGTGTTGCCGGCGGGCCCGCTCCACCGTCCCGGCAGCTGCATCGCCCCGAAACCGAGGCGCGGGACGGTGACGGTGCCGCCCAGTTCGAAGGTGCCGGGGCCGGGGGCCGGGGAAGAGGTCGAGGCCGGATCCGGATCTGAGGTGCTCGATGAGAAGGTCATGCGGGGCAGCATGACCAGAGGAGGGCCGGATCCGCACATTCATTTTGCGAGCCCGCGCGCATTTTGCGAGCCCGCGCGCCGGGGCTCAGGACCTCGCGGCCGAACGGTGCAGGATCTGTGCCAGCTCGCGCGGCTGGGAGAACATCGGCCAGTGGCCGGTGTCCATCTCCACCAGCTCCCAGTGCTCTTCGGTGGCCAGCAGCTTGGTCACGACGTCCTTCGGTTCGTCGCCGTCGAGCAGGCACTTGATGTACGTCGCCGGAAGCTCGCCGAGCGGACGTGCCAGTACGGCGGGCTCGGTCAGCGTGGCGCCCGGGTGCGGAGTCGAGCCGCCCACGAAGCGGGCGGTCTGCTCGTCGGTGAGGCCCTGGCCCTCGCAGTCGGCGGCCGTGAGCGGCGCCCAGAATCCGCCGTTGCCCGCGATCGTGGCCTCCAGCGCCGCCGGGCCGTTCCACCAGCCGGAGGCGAACGACTCGCCGTCGACCGGAACCTCGGAGTCGACGAAGACCACGCGGGCCAGCCGGTCACCGATCCGCTCGGCGGCCTGACCGGCCGGGATGCCCGAGTAGCTGTGGCCGACCAGGACGACATCGTGGAGATCGTGGCGCTCCACCTCGTCGACGATGTCCCGGACGTGGGTCTGCTGCCCTGCCCGCACACCCTGTTTCTCCGCGAGACCGGACAGCGTCACCGGATGGGTGCCGTGCCCGGCCGCGCGCAACTCGGACACCACCTCGTCCCACGCCCACGATCCGAGCCATGCGCCCGCCACCAGTACGAATTCAGCCATGACTGCAACCTAGTGCGGGGGCGCCACCGCTCGCTCCGGTTTCGAACAAGCGCCGACCGGCGTGCGGCCCGAGGTGGCGCACGCCGTACGGCCCGAGGTGGCGCACCGCCTCCGGCGGGCTCGTCAGTGCTTTGACCCGGTCCGCCGGTCCGGACGGGCGAACTCCGTGCGGACGCCCCTGTCGGCAGATAGTGTCATGTTCACGGTGAAACGGTGAAGGGGAGCGGGATCATGGCAGAACGTCAGGTTCCGCCTCGTGTGGTGGCGGCGGAGCGTGTCGCCTCCGAGGCGGGATTCAAGAAGAGTTGCATCCCTGAAGTGGGGAGGTTGCTCAGGCTGGCCGCTGCCGCGAAACCTCACGGAATCATTGCGGAGAGCGGCACCGGCTCGGGCGTGGGCACCGCCTGGCTGCACAGTGGCCTCGGCGCGGGGGCACGGCTGGTCACCGTGGAGCGGGACGAGGAGCTGGCCCGTCGAGCGGCCGGTGTCTTCGCGGACGACGAGCGTGTCAGCGTTCTCACCGGGGACTGGCGGCTGCTTGAGCAGCATGGCCCCTTCGACGTCTTCTTCTGCGACGGCGGTGGCAAGCGCGACGACCCGCAGGGCGTCGTCGAACAGCTTGCTCCCGGTGGCCTTCTCATCCTGGACGACTTCACCCCCTCGCCCGATTGGCCGCCTCGTTTCGGCGGTGTAGTGGATGAGCTCCGCATGTTCTACCTCAC
This sequence comes from Streptomyces sp. NPDC104309, assembly GCF_055584025.1. Lineage (NCBI taxonomy): Bacteria > Bacillati > Actinomycetota > Actinomycetes > Kitasatosporales > Streptomycetaceae > Streptomyces > Streptomyces sp. NPDC104309. Next base: position 81,204 of record NZ_JBVJMV010000018.1, read on the forward strand.
TCATCCAGACCTGGACGCCACTGAAGTACTCACCACACCCGCCAGTTCGGCGGTTGTCGCGGCACGCTGCCTGTAGGTCCTGTCCTGTCGATCTTCGTGGATCAGCCCGGGGCGTCTGGTGCGGTGCATCGCAAGGCGGAGGATCGTCCTCGTACTGGACGTACTTGGGCGACTCCGACAACGCGGCGAGGTGCCGTGCCAGGCGTTCCGGGCCCGCGAAGACCGGCAGGACAGGGCCTGGAGCCTCTCGTTCGGATCAGGCCGGGCCCGCGTGCTCGCATCAGCACGTCACCGGTGACCGACTGCGATGCCGGGCGTCCAGCGAGGCGTCAGCGAGGCGCGGTGCCAAGGAAAAGGCGGCGACTCGGGCCCGGCCGTCCTTCTCGGACGGGTACGGGCCCGACGCCGTCCTCGGGAACAGGGGGGCGGAAGCATGGACGAGGGCGGACTCGACGGTCAGCTCGTGTCAGCGGTGCGAGCGGGGGAGGCCGGCACGGTGCGGTCCCTGCTGAGAGAGGGCGCGGATCCGGACGCGGTGGACGTGGACGGGCTGCCGGTGCTGTGTGCGGCCGTGGCCGCGTACGACGGGCCGGTCGCCGAGGCCCTGGTGGAGGGCGGTGCGGACCCCGTCCGGCAGTTGCCGGACGGGACCACGCCGCTGTGGCGCGCCGTCGACGGCGGCTCCCCGGGGGTCGTCTCGGCGGTGCTGGGGAACGAGCCCGGCATGCGGCTTTCGGAGGCCGCCCGCGAACGGCTCCTCGCCCTGGCGCGGGGCTGGTACGAGACGGGCGCGGCGGAGGAACTGCGGCGCAGGACCCGCGTGCCGGGCCCCGCCGCGGTGGTGCGCGTCCAGGACGACTACCTGTACGACCATGTCGATCAGGTCTCGCTCGGCGGACTCGTCGTACGGGCCGGCCACGGTGCCGTCCTGACCTTACTGGAGTGGGACTTCCGCATACTCGCACCCGTCGACGAACTGGTTGCCCGCTGTGTCGAGCAGCCCGACGAGGACCATGTGAACTGGTCGGCGGTCCACCACGTCCTCACTCAGCGGCGAAGCAACGAGACCTGGTCGGCCGTGGTGGCCCTGCGCCGTCACCCCGACCCCGTCCACCGCCGGGTTCTGGCCCGTTACCTGTGGAGCAGGGCGATTCTCTGTTACGGCCCCGACTACTACGCGAAGAAGGAGAGCGAGCTCCTGGCCGCCTGGGCGGTCGAGGAGGCGGACAGCGAGGTCCTCGCACGGGTGCTTGATGCCTTCAATGAGCATGAGCACGCGGACCAGGAGGCCATCGTGCTCCGGTACGCCGACCATCCCGCTCCGCGCGTACGTGGTCAGGTGCCCGACGGTCTCTACGCGCATGACGTCCCCCACACGCCCGCGGCCAGGACCGTGTTGCTGACCCTCGCGCAGGACCCGGTCGCCGACGTGCGGAGGAGCGCATGCGTGGTGCTGGGTACGGGGAACGCGGCCACCCCGGAGATCACCCGGGCCCTGCTCTCCCTGGCCCGGGACCCGGATGCCGGTGTACGGGCGGCGGCCGCGGTGGCGCTGGCCGCGTCCGGTGACCCCGCGCCGGCCGTCGCGGACGCCCTGGTCGCGCTCCTCGACGAGGACGATCAGCTCGTGCGTCTGGACGCCGCCTTCGGCCTCGCCCGGCGCGACGATCCGCGTACCGAGGAGGCGATCGGGCGGGTGGGGCCCCTCGGCCCCGGCTTCGAGCACGACCACCGGGCCTCTGCGCTCTGGACGTGGAGTTCGCGGAAGAGGGACGCGACCGGCGGGTCATGACCCGCCGGGTGCGCACCGGTCGCCTCCGGCGCGCGCATCCGCTGACCGTGGAGATGACGGGGCGTTCGAACTTCGGCCTCACCACCACTGCGGGGAGGCGGCTCAGCGCGCGGCGGCGTCAGCGAGGATCGCCTCAAGTCGCGCTCGGCATTCGGCGACGAACGCGGGAAAGGTGTGCCAGTAGTAGGAGAGTCCGCTGACACCGACCGCGATCGCCCAGCCACGGGCGCGGACCCAGGTCGGCTCGTCGAGGTCCAGGGTGTTCCAGTAGGCCTGCCGTGCTCGGGGCGGCAGGTCCCAGACTGTGGCGTGCTCGGCGTCGGGAAAACCGACCGAGAGTCCCCCGAAGTCGATGACCGCCCGGAGCTCGCCCTCGCGGACCAGGAGGTTGGTGGGCTTGAGGTCGCCGTGGAGCCACACATGAGGTCCGGAGGGCTCGGGCAGTGCGAGCGCGGTTCGCCACAACCGCTCCAGGGTCTCGACGTCGAGATCCAGGCCCGCGATGGCCCGGCAGTCCTCGAAACACCGGCTGACCCACTCGTCGCATGCCCGCAGGCTGCCTCCGCGATACCAGCTGAGGTCATCCGTGCGGGTCGCGCCCATGAGGTCGACGCCGTGGAGCTCCCGCACGACCGTCGCCAGGTCGGCTCCGAAGGCGGACCAGTCGCGGACGGTGTCCGGGCCGGCTTCGTCACCGTCGATCCAGCGGTGCACCGACCAGACGAGTGGGAACGCGCCGCTGGGAGTCCCGGCGTGGACGTGCTCGGGGACAGGACAGGTCAGCAGGGGTGCCAGCCGAGGAAGCCATTCCTGCTCCTTCCGCACGGACCGGCCGTTGTCGACGGTTCGTGGCAGACGCACGAGCAAGTCGTCGCCGAGCCGGTACATGATGTTGTCCGTGCCCGCGCCCGCGGGGGACAACGGCAGGTCGGCCCACTCCGGGCGCTGTGCCTCCAGCAGCGACCTGACCAGCGCCTCGTCGATCGGGATCTCGTTCTCGTGAAGCGTCACGCCGGAAGTCTCTCCCCCAGCACATGCCGCTTCACACCCTCTGTCCCAGCCAGCGCAGCGAGGCAAGGCCCAGGGCGGTCGTCATGGCCACGAAGTTGCGATCGGCGGCCGGTCCAGCCACGGCGGCCATTCTCAGGAGGAATCCCGCCTGCAGGGCCAGCACTTCGTTGACGTGGACGGGATCAAGGTCGCGGATCAGAGGTTGGCGGTCTGCGATCGGCTGCGGATCCACGCCGCTGAGCCACGCGCTCGACAACAGTGTGACCACATCGCAGTGCCGGGGTCCGATCCAAGCATGCGGCCAGTCGACGACGAAGACGCGGTCCGCGGTCAGCATGATGTTGAACGGGTACAGATCTCCGTGCAGGAGGGTGCTGCCGACGAGGGAGGCGTTCTGTTCCAGGGCGACGAGGTCGTCGAAATGGTGGGCCGCCCACGCCGACAGCTCCACCACTTTGGCCCTGACGGCGGCATCCGCCGCTATGTCCAGCCACCCTCCGAGGCGCGGCTTGCCCAAGATTGCGTTGTCCACGGGCGACGGCGTCAGGACCTCGGTCATGTCGGTGATTGCCGCGAGCGCCCTGTCGAGTTCGTCAGGCTGCCACGGCTGGGCGGGCAGATGTCCAGGGATGTCCTCGAAGGCCAGCATCACCCAGGTGCCGTCGTCATACGCATCAAGCAACCGCGATGTCGACGCTGCCGCGGGGAGTCGCTGTGAGATTGCGGTCTCCCGGCGGTGGAAGTCCGCTACGGCCGGTGCCACCAGCGAGCTTGCTGCCTTGATGAATGCACGCTTGCCGTTCGCCAACTGCACTCGCGCGGCCAAGCCTTCGGAAAAGCCGCCTGGCTGGCTGGACGCGCTGGCAACCGGGCTGCCCAACATCTGCTCGATCCGAACCGTCACCTTCCGAGGCAGCGCCGCCCAGGCCATCCTTCGGCCACCTGTGGCCTCGGGCATGATCAAGCCTGGCGCGACGTGATGTCGGTCGCGATTGCCTGTCATCGTGATCTTCCCCCGTCTTCAGCGGATGACGACCATTCTGCGAGAGAGCGCTACCCGGGCGAGGCGTCAACGGCTCAAGCGATTTGAGGCAGCCCTGGTCGACGGCGCCTTCTTCCCTCCTCGACAGATCGCCCCGAAGGACGGCGAGTGACGTCCAGGACGCGCCGCTGCGGCCCAGCCGCTGTCTGCGCACATCACACAGCCATTTTTGACGGGGAGGTCAGTCTCAGCAGGTCGCAGGGCCGCTGTCGACCAACTTCCCTGTCCAAGGACACCCTCGTCTCAACCAATCCAGTCCGCCCAGGTCATCGGCTTCCAACCGACTGACTTCGCTGAGACAGGTCACATACGGCACGACAAACGACCGCAGGTCCCTGATGACCCGTCTCTGTCGATCTGGCCCCTGTCTCACGTGATCCGGCCTGGTTCGCTCGCCATCTCAGATGATCTGGCCCGGTGCCAGCGGTGGCGTCCCTCCTCGGTGGGTGGTACCGACCCGCCGGGTGGCGGTGTCGGCTACAGCGGGTCTTGTTGTTCGGCCTGTTCGGCCTGTTCGGCCTGTTCGGCGGGGAACAGGATGGGGCTGAGGAGGTAGCGGGTGCGTTCCGGCGAGGGTTCGTTGGCGAGGAGGGGCGCGATGGCGGCTCGCATCGCGCCGATCAGCGCTACGAGTTCGTCCTTGTTGAGCCAGATCGCGTGCTGCCGATAGCCGACGAGGTCGTCCACGGGATCGCTGCCTTGGTGCTCCAGGTAAGCGCCGAACTCCGCGACCAGGGCGGCCATGGCGGCAGCGAATGCCCGCTCGTGGTGCTGAGGGGTGAGCGCACGCGCGGTTTCCGCATCGATGTCCGCGCGTTCCTGCCGGAGCCGGTAGCGGCGCTCGACGGCGCCCCGCACCCGCCGTTCGTCGGCGATGTCGAGGATGCCGCCCACGGCGAGAAGGTCGACGTGCCGGTAGACGGTTGCTTTGGACGTGTCCGGGATCAGAGCGCACAGCTGCCCGGTGGTCAAGGCCCGCCCGCCGCGCAGTGCGTGGACCACGCGGAGGCGGACAGGATGCGCCAGGAGTTCCAAAGTGTCCATGACCCAACTTTCTCATGCATGCTACCTTTCTCAAATCTAAGAAGGGTGGAGGTATGCAGACTGCTGAGGAGACCGCCGTGTTGGTGGTCGGGTGGGCACGCGAGGGCCGTTTCAGGGAGATCGCTGCGTTGTTCAGCCCGCCCTTGCGTGCTGCGCTGACCGCCGAGACGCTCCAGGCGGCCTGGCTCACCGAGACCGCGGGAATCGGTCCGGTCACGGACCTCGGCGAACCGTCGAGCGAGCCCCTGTGGCAGGACCTGATCCGTGTCAGCGTTCCCGTGGCCTGCGAGCGGGGACAGTTCACCGCCGTCATGTCGGTCGACTCCGCCGGCCTGCTGAACGGGCTACGCCTCGCGGCCCCTGCCTGCGAACCATGGGCGGCGCCTTCCTACGCGGATCCGGATGCCTTCGAGGAGCACGACGTCACGGTCGGAGCCGGTGCTCTCGCAGTGGCTGGCACCGTCACCGTTCCGCGCGGTGACGGCCCGTGGCCCGGGGTCGTGCTTCTGAGCGGCGGAGGCCCCTTCGACCGGGACGCGACCAGCGGGCCCAACAAGCCTTTGAAGGACCTTGCCTGGGGTCTGGCGAGCCGCGGCGTGGCGGTGCTGCGCCACGACAAGGTGACCTTCACACACGCGGCGCAGGTGGCTGCCGCGGACGACTTCACGATGACACGTGAGTACGTCCCCTATGCCGTCGCCGCCGTGCGTGTGCTCCAGGAGGAGCCGTGCGTCGATTCCAGCCGGGTGTTCGTCGCCGGGCACAGTATGGGGGGCAAGGTCGCCCCGCGGGTCGCCGAGACCGAGCCGTCCGTCGCGGGCGTCGTGATCCTGGCGGGTGACGCTGAACCAATGCACCGGGCGGCCGTCCGGGTCGTGGGCCACCTCGCCGCCCTCGACCCCGGCCTGCACTCCGAGGCGGCCCTTTCGGAGATCACCCGTCAGGCCGCGACCGTCGAAACCGCCCTGTCGCCCCGTACGCCCCGAGAGGACCTGCCCTTCGGCCTTCCGGCCTCGTACTGGTTGGACCTGCGCTCCTATGACCCAGTTGCCACCGCCGCCCGCCTGGACAAGCCGCTGCTGATCCTCCAGGGCGGCCGCGACTACCAGGTCACTGTCGAGCACGACTTGTCCCTCTGGCGAGAGGGACTGGCCGGGCGTCCGGACGTCACCGTCCACATCCACGAAACCGACGACCACCTCTTCTTCCCAGGGACAGGACCGTCGACGCCCGCTGGGTACATGGCACCCCAGCACGTCGATGCGGCGGTCATCACGGACGTCGCCGTATGGCTGGACTGCCAGCTTCAGCGCGAATCCTGCAAGCAGGCGTCTCACCATTGACGTGGGCTGTCCCGTCGGGGTGATGCCTTCCACGTTCCGGGCCGTGGGGCTCCGCGTGGTGGTCCACCCTCGCAGTGCAGGGCCGAGGGCGACGGGGAGGTGCTCGTGGGCGAGCCTGCGGAGGCGGCACCCGCCTGCGGATCTGTGCGTTCCGGCGTACGCCGGTGCCGGACTCCTCGGCGTACGTGGCGATGGTGCCGCGGGACGTCGTGCCGCCACGGCGGGTGCGGAGACCGTGGGACGAGTCGGAACAGCTGGGAGAACTCGTCCCACGGTCTCCGCGAGGGCCTCGGTCAGCCGCCGACGTAGGCCGCGAGGTGCTCGCCGGTGAGGGTGGAGCGGGCGGCGACGAGGTCGGCGGGGCTGCCCTCGAAGACGATCTTGCCGCCGTCGTGGCCGGCGCCTGGGCCGAGGTCGATGATCCAGTCGGCATGTGCCATGACCGCCGGGTGGTGCTCGACGACGATGACCGACTTGCCGGAGTCGACGAGCCGGTCGAGCAGGCCGAGGAGCTGCTCGACATCGGCGAGGTGGAGGCCGGTGGTCGGCTCGTCGAGGACGTAGACGCCGCCCTTCTCGGCCATGTGCGTGGCCAGCTTGAGCCGCTGCCGCTCGCCGCCGGACAGCGTGGTGAGCGGCTGGCCGAGGCTGAGGTAGCCGAGCCCGACGTCGGCGAGCCGCTGCAGGATCCGGTGCGCGGCCGGCGTGCGCGCCTCGCCCTCGCCGAAGAACTCCTCGGCCTCGGACACCGACATCGCGAGCACCTCGCTGATGTCACGGCCGCCGAGGTGGTATTCGAGGACCGATGCCTGGAACCGCTTCCCCTCGCACTCCTCGCAGGGGATGGCGACGCCCGCCATCATCGCCAGGTCGGTGTAGACGACGCCGACGCCGTTGCACGTGGGGCAGGCGCCCTCGGAGTTGGAGCTGAACAGCGCCGGCTTCACGCCGTTGACCTTCGCGAACGCCTTGCGGATCGGGTCGAGCAGTCCGGTGTACGTCGCCGGGTTGCTGCGTCGCGATCCCTTGATGGCTCCCTGGTCGACCGAGACCACGCCCTCGCCGGAGGGGATCGACCCGTGCACGAGCGAGCTCTTGCCGGAGCCCGCGACGCCGGTGACCACGCAGAGCACCCCGAGCGGGATGTCGACGTCGATGTTCTGCAGGTTGTGGGAGATGGCGCCGCGGATCTCCAGCGCCCCGGAGGGCTTCCGCACCGTCTCCTTGACGGCGGCCCGGTCGTCGAAGTGGCGGCCGGTGACGGTGTCGCCGGCCCGCAGCCCCTCGACCGTGCCCTCGAAGCAGACGGTGCCGCCCGCCGAACCGGCGCCGGGGCCGAGGTCGACGACGTGGTCGGCGATCGCGATCGTCTGCGGCTTGTGCTCCACGACGAGCACCGTGTTGCCCTTGTCCCGCAGGCGCAGGAGCAGGTCGTTCATCCGGCTGATGTCATGGGGGTGCAGGCCCGTGGTGGGCTCGTCGAAGACATACGTCGTATCGGTGAGCGACGAGCCGAGGTGGCGGATCATCTTGACGCGCTGCGCCTCGCCGCCCGACAGCGTGCCCGACGGCCGGTCGAGCGCGAGGTAGCCGAGGCCGATCTCCACGAACGAGTCGAGGGTCTGCTGCAGCGCCGTGAGCAGCGGCGCCACCGAAGGCTCCTCGATGCCGCGCACCCATGCGGCCAGGTCGCGGATCTCCATCGCGCAGGCGTCGGCGATGCTGATCCGCTCGATCCTCGACGACCGGGCCCCCTCGCTGAGCCGGGTGCCGTCGCACTCGGGGCAGGTGGTGAAGGTGACCGCCCGCTCCACGAACGCGCGGATGTGCGGCTGCAGCGCCTCCTTGTCCTTGGAGAGCATCGACTTCTGGATCTTGGGGATCAGACCCTCGTAGGTGAGGTTCACACCCTCGACCTTCACCTTGGTCGGCTCCCGGTGGAGGAAGTCCCGCATCTCCTTCTCGGTGAACTCGCGGATCGGCTTGTCCGGGTCGAGGAAGCCCGATTCGGCGTAGACCCGCACGGTCCAGAAGCTGTCCGACTTCCAGCCGGGGATGGTGAACGCGCCCTCGGCGAGCGACTTGGAGTCGTCGTAGAGCTGGGTGAGGTCGATGTCGGAGACCGTGCCGCGGCCCTCGCAGTGCGTGCACATGCCGCCGGTGCGGTTGAAGGTCGCCTTCACCGCCTTCTTGTTGCCGCGCTCGACGGTGATCGCACCGCTCGCCCGGACCGAGGCGGTGTTGAAGGAGTACGCGCTGGGCGGGCCGATGTGCGGCTTCCCGAGCCGGCTGAAGAGGATGCGCAGCATCGCGTTGGCGTCGGTGGCGGTGCCGACCGTGGAGCGCGGGTCGGCGCCCATGCGCTGCTGGTCGACGATGATCGCCGTCGTCAGCCCTTCGAGTACGTCGACCTCGGGCCGCGCCGGCGTCGGCATGAATCCCTGCACGAAGGCGCTGTAGGTCTCGTTGATCAGCCGCTGCGACTCCGCGGCGATCGTGTTGAACACCAGAGAGCTCTTGCCCGAGCCGGAGACACCGGTGAACACCGTCAGCCTGCGCTTCGGTATCTCGACGCTGACGTCCTTGAGGTTGTTCACGCGCGCTCCGTGCACGCGGATCAGTTCGTGGCTGTCGGCAACGTTCAGCGCAGGCGACTGCGTGTCCGTACTCGTGGCCGTGCTCATCGTGTCTCCATCTGTTGCGCGGGGCCGCCTTCGCGGTTTCCGTCGGTGTCGCCCGGCTCGATCCGACCGGCTTCGAGCAGTACGTCCGGTGCGCACCGGCACGGCTGCCGACCGCGGACCGGCGCCGGCCGGTGCGGTCTGCGGAGTCCGGCCGGTGCCGGGCTCACCGGCTGCGGCGCTGGGCGAAGCGCAGCATGTTGCCCGCGGGATCGCGGAAGGCGCAGTCGCGGACCCCGTACGGCTGGTCGATCGGCTCCTGGAGCACCTCGGCGCCCGAGGTCCGGATGCGCTCGAAGGCGGCGTCGCAGTCGTCGGTCGAGAAGATCACGCCGCGCAGCATGCCCTTGGCCAGCAGTTCCTCCATGGCCTGCTTGTCGGCCGGCGAGGCGTTGGGGTTGGCGGCCGGCGGTTCCAGCACGATCTCCACATCGGGCTGCGACGGCGAGCCGACCGTCACCCAGCGCATCCCCTCGAACCCGACGTCGTTGCGCACCTCGAATCCGAGCACGTCCCGGTAGAAGGCGAGCGCCTTGTCGTGGTCGTCGACGGCGATGAAGCACTGCGAAAGCTTGATTTCCATGGACTTCACGCTACGGGCGAGCCGTGCGCAACGCTTCTCCGTTCCTGACCGGTTCCGCCTCCTCGACCGGTTCTGTGTTCTTGACCGGCTCCGCCTTCCGCGACCGGTCGCGTTCCGTGTTCCTGACCGGGCGCGTGAGGATCTTGGCGACGCAGGCCGGGATGCCCGCGCCCTGCTCGTGCGCGCGCGCCCGGTACGCGCTCGGGCTCTCGCCCACCAGTTCGGTGAACCGCGAGCTGAACGACCCCAGCGACGTGCACCCGACGGCGAAGCAGACCTCCGTCACCGACAGGTCGCCGCGCCGCAGCAGGGCCTTGGCCCGCTCGATCCTGCGCGTCATCAGGTAGCTGTACGGCGTCTCCCCGAAGGCGGCGCGGAAGCTGCGGGAGAAGTGGCCGGGCGACATGTGGGCCGCGCGTGCCAGCGCGGGGACATCGAGCGGTTCCGCGTACGCGCGGTCCATCAGGTCGCGGGCCCGGCGGAGCCGAACCAGGTCCGATAGCGTCACCGGTCCAGCATCGCACGGACGCCACGGGGTGCGACACCGTCGTGGTGCGGCAGGTGTCCTGTCCCAGATATCTGTGGGCAGGGTGGGGCTCTGACCTGCGGTGCCTACGGTCGAGTGAGACAGGTTGGCCGCTGGTGTCCCGCTTAACCGTAGGCAGCCGCCTCCAAGGTGTTGGTTGCGGAAGTCCACCGATCGGCTCGGAGATGCCATGCCCCTGCAGATGAAGTTGGTCGCGATAACGCTCGATTGCCCTGATCCGCTGGCTTTGGCGGCGTTCTATCAGCAGGCCACCGGCCTTGAACCGCACCCGAAGTCGGACGCTGACTTCGCGGGTCTCAACGGTGAGGACGGACTCCTCATCGGCTTTCAACGGGTCGACGACTACCGGGCTCCGAACTGGCCCGAGCAGATCGTCCCTCAGCAGCTTCACATCTGCTTCAAGGTCGAGGAGAGCTTGGGCGAAGCCGAAGCCCGGCTGCTGGAGCTGGGTGCGGGCAAGCCGGATCACCAGCCGCATGGGGATAAGGCGCGGGTCCTCACCGATCCGGCTGGGCATCCCTTCTGTATCAGCCTGCACTGATTGCCGGATGCACGAGGGCCTCGACCTGTCTCGCAGTGGCCTCGATGGTGGTGCTGAGCCATGTGCGGCTGGTGCCGCGCAGGGGCGCCTGCAGCGGGAAGCGGCGGTGGAATTCGGCGATGGCCTATGTGACGACGAGGAGGTCGTCACTGAGGATGGACCGTCTCCAGTGGGCTGATGCGAACAGGCTGATCAGCGTGATGTGTTCTGGGTATCCAGCTGCGATCCGCCAGGGGGCCGTCTTGTCCGGCTCGACTGTCGGTCCCTTGACCCGGACCAAGTCGTGCAGGAGTTCGACTCGGCGGGTGAGTCGGTAGTGGCGGTGGGCCAGGCCGCTCCAGAGCTTGCTGGTGGCGTCCTGACAGATATCGGTGACGGACGGGGCCGTAGCGTCGTCGGAGCCGCCAGTAGCGGCGCTGAGCATGGATGACGTCAGGGGTCCGGGACAGGGCGAGCTGATGCTCGGGGGCGAAAACGTCCTTCCCGATCCAGAGGTTGTGGCGAAGACAGACACCGTCGTGGACGGAAGCCCAGACCTGGGCAGGGAGAGTCCAGCCGGTGTGTGCGACGACGCAGCGGCGGCAGGCCCAGCGGAGAACGTGATCGTCCGGAACGGCGGGCGGGGCCGGGGGAGCCCTTCTGTGTAGAGGTCGGAGACCGTGCGGGCCAAGTGCTTTCGGGATTGGCCGCTGAGGATGCAGAGGGCATCGGCACTGGTCAGACGAGACTCCAGCCAGCGTGACGGGGCCCGCAGCCGGGCCAGGGGGACATGGTTGGCTTGAGACAGCCGAGCCCAGTAGGACGATTCGCACTCGCCGGGGAACGGCGGCAGCGGGATGGGCAGAGGACGGATCAGGGCCGGGCGGAACACGTTCACCCCGTGCGGGGCAGGGACGAGATGCGGCCGTGGCCGGAGGTCTCGCTGCTGTGGTCGGTACGGATGCTCTTGATCGTGGCCCGCGTGGCATCCGAGAGGGGGCGCGACAGATCCGCTGTCAGCCGTCCCAGCCAGAGCAGGTGGAACACCGTCGGCAACACCGCGATCGGATCACCGAGCAGCGCAGCCTGTGCCACCAGCGGCGACGATATCGAGAACAGGGCCAGCGACCGGGCCGCGAGCCCCTCATCGGCCACATGCCGTGGATGCCGGTATCCCGCCAGCCAGCGGACGTTCACCATCCGCACCGGATCCACCTCGCCGACGACGCGGTATCCCCACCCCACCGCCTCACAAGCCGCCCGCGCCGCTGCGAACTTGGCCGCCGATCGTGCGTCGATCCGGTCCAGCGGCCGGCAGTCCACCACCAGCCCCCGCCCGTCCTCGAACCGAGCGAAGTAGTCCGGAGCGTGCGAGACCCGCTTGCCCCGCTCGTCCTCCCAGAACAGCCACAACGGCTGCGACAGCAGGCCCGTCACCTGCGGCGTGAAGTCGAGCAGCATCGCGTGATCCCGCTCCAGCCAGGATTCGAACCCCACGTGCCCGCCGGTCGTCGACGACCAATACAACCCAGGGAAATGCCGCTGCCCGCGATATGACGGGAAGCTGCGGACCGGCCGCCCGGCCTCGAACGGCACCGAGACCGCATCCGCCAACGGCAGCCGGTGTTCACCCTGGTCGTCCCACCAGCCGACCTCGAAGCCGTCTACTTGTGACGACTTCGTCCCCTCCAGCACACTCAGCCCCATGTATGCCACTTTGCAGACCTGTAGGGACTGGGCAGCTTAAACGGGACCAAACCCCTCGTCCGGGTGATTACGCAGTCCGGCGCGATCCCCCACCGCCGGGCCGCGTCTCTTGACTGCTGAGGCAGGTGACGGGCTTTTGGTAAGGCTCGTAAGGTGTAGGCATGTGGACCCAGCACATCCAGGCTCTGTAATCACGAGGCGTTGAGGGCGATGCCGTAGGGCGTCGCCCTCCTTGGCGTGCCTGTTTACGTGATCCATCTCCCTTGTGCCGCCCACACCGAGGCGGCGAGATGCCGGGCCTCGTCCTTCTTGAGACGGCGGCTTTCGAGAGCGCGTGCAGGCACGGTCCCTTCCCTTCGCCATCGCCTGGAGTGCCTCGTGCCTGCGTTGCTTCCCCCTGCCCTCGAACCATTTCTCGACTTGCTGCGCTGCCCGGTGTGCCGCGCCTGTCTCCGACCCGACCGTGGCTCACTGCGCTGCCCGGAGGGCCACACCTTCGACATCGCCCGTCAGGGCTACGTCAGCCTGCTGACGGGCATCCGCGCCACCAGCGGTGACGACGCGGCCATGGTTCAGGCCCGAAACCGGTTTCTGTCCACCGGCAGGTATGCCCCTATCCACCAGGCCCTGACTCGTATGACAGTCGACGCCCTGCCTGGTCAAGGCACGGTCGTAGACGTCGGATGCGGCACCGGCTACTACCTGGCCGGCGTACTCGATCAACTGCCCGGCACCCGCGGCCTGGGGCTGGACACGTCAGCACGCGCCCTGCGCTCAGCAGCCCGAGCCCATCCGCGAGCTGCTGCGGCGAGCTGGGACGTCTTCCGCCCCTTCCCCTTGGTTGACCAGGGGGTCGACGTCATGCTGGACGTGTTCGCCCCGCGCAACCCGTCCGAGTTCCACCGAGTGCTCCGTCCGACCGGCCGGTTGATCGTAGTGCGCCCCATCGAGCGGCACCTGGCCGAGCTACGGGGCCAGATCCCCGCGATGGTGACGATCGACCCGGACAAGGAACAGCGCCTGCAACAGGCGTTGGACCCCTACTTCCAGGCCGCCGGTACCCAGCACGTCGAATACACCACGCCCCTGACCAGGCAAGAAGCCATCGACCTGGTGGGGATGACACCGAGCGCACGCCACCTGACCCACGCGGACCTGAGCGGCCACGGCTCCCTGCCCAGTCAGGTGACCGTCTCCGTGCTGGCCACCTCCTACCAGCCTCGGTAACCACGAGCGGGCGGATACGCCTGCTGAACCGACGAACCGATGGGCGCGCCTGGCGCCCCACCTTCCCGGCAGCTCGGGCAAGGTGGGGCGTCCGTCCGCTGGCCGTCGTGATCTCCCAAGCCATCCGACAGCCGGAGCGTTGGGCACTGCCCTCGCGGGCAGGTGGCTCTGGTGGGCTGGTCGCTGCGCAGGTCATCCGGGACCCGTTCACTTCACACTGCAGACCCGGCGGGAAATCGCAGATAGACCGGGAACGGACAGCAGAGACAGGACAGCGGGCCCCCTCCGTGCGAGTGGTGTGGCGCACTTTTGCAAGCGGGTGCTTGCAAAAGTTAGCAAGGGTGGCGCACCATCGACGTATGGCATCCCTCAACGTCGGCAATCTCGGTGAGTACCTGCGCGAGCAGCGGCGCAACGCGCAGCTGTCGCTGCGGCAGCTCGCCGATGCCGCCGGGGTGTCCAATCCCTACCTCAGCCAGATCGAGCGCGGGCTGCGCAAGCCGAGTGCCGAGGTGCTGCAGCAGGTCGCCAAGGCGCTGCGGATCTCCGCCGAGACCCTGTATGTGCGGGCCGGGATTCTGGATGAGCGGGAGCGGGGGCGGGAGGAGCTGGAGACGCGGGCGGTGATTCTGGCCGACCCGTCCATAAACGAGCGGCAGAAGAGTGTTCTGCTGCAGATCTACGACTCCTTCCGCAAGGAGAACGGGTTCGAGCCCGGACCGGAATCCGGCGTCGAAGCCGGATCGGAGACCGGCGGCGAGTCCGGATCGGGTGCCGGTGCGGACGCCCGCCCCGGTGCCGACGGCCACCGCACGGCCGACGGCAGCGACGCCGACTCGGCTTCAAAGCCTTCAAAACCCTCACACTGAGTCTGATGATCCGGGAGGACCACAGTCATGGCCATCACCGATGACCTGCGCAAGACCCTCACCGACCCGACCCCCCTCTACTTCGCCGCTGGTACGGCCGACCTCGCCGTCGAGCAGGCGCGCAAGGTCCCGGCGCTGATCGAGCAGCTGCGTGCCGAGGCGCCGGAGCGTATCGAGGCGGTGCGCAACGCCGACCCCAAGGCCGTGCAGGAGAAGGTGACCTCGCAGGCCAAGGAGGCGCAGGCCACCGTGCAGGCCAAGGTCACCGAGGTGATCGGGTCGTTCGACAGCGATCTGCGGAAGCTGGGCGAGAGTGCCCAGGACCTGGCGCTGCGGAGTCTGGGCGTGGCCGCGGAGTACGCGGTCCGGGCCCGGGAGACGTACGAGAAGGTCGCCGAGCGCGGTGAGCAGACCGTGAAGAACTGGCGTGGCGAGACGGCCGACGAGATCGTCGAGATCGCCGTCGTCGTCGAGCCGCGCAAGGAGTCCAGGCCCACGGGCACCGCGAAGACGGAGCCGGCCGCCAGGCCGGGGCAGAGCACCAAGCCGGGGCCGGCCACCGCCAAGCCGGGGCCGGCCAAGGCTTCGCCCGCTCCGAAGGCCGTCAAGCCGGAGAGCAAGGCCCCGGCCGCGTCCGCCAAGAAGGCGCCCGCGCACAAGCCCGCCGCGAAGAAGACCACTCCGCCGACCGCGAAGTAGGCCCCCGGCGTCGCCGCCGGGGTGTGTACGGGACAACGAGCCGGGCACCTTTCGGGGTACCCGGCTCGTTGTCCCGGTACCTTGGCCGCGAGGCGCTCATCCATTTATTAGGCGGTGCACACCATGTTGCTCACAGGATTCAGCACACTCGTCTGGCTGCTTTACATGGTCATGCTCGTCCTGGCCGTGGTCGCACTGTTCCTGGCCGCGACGGCCCGTGAGGACGCCTACCGGGCCGCGGACAAGCAGAAGAAGTCCTTCTGGCTGATCATCCTCGGCATCACCGTTGCCGTGAATCTCTTCGTGCCGATGCTGTTCCTGCAGCTCGCGGGCGCGGTCGCGTCCATCGTCTTCCTGGTGGACGTACGGCCCGCGCTGAAGGCGGTCTCGGGCGGCGGCCGGCGCGGTGGCTCCAGCAGTGACGGGCCGTACGGGCCCTACAACGGCGGGCGTTGAGCGTTCGCGGCATACGCGGGAGCCGTGGGTGGGGCCGATTCGGGGCGCGGGCGCGGGATGCTCGCGCCCCGGTCGCCGTCCGCGCCCCCGCGCCGGATGAGTTCCTGGTCGCGGTCGAGCAGCAGGACCGCGACGTCATCGGTCAGCTCGCCGCCGTTCAGCTCCCGGACCCGGGCGACCGCGGCCTCCAGGAGATCCTCGCCGGCGAGGCCCTCCGCCAGCTGTTGGTTGATCATCGTGACCATTCCGTCCTGACCGAGCCGCTGGGTGCTGTCCGGCCCCACACGCCCCTCGATCAGCCCGTCCGTGTACATCATCAGGCTCCAGGAACCGCCGAGCTCCACCTGTCGGCGCGGCCATGCGGTGTCCCCTGTCCGAAGCGCCCGGGGAAGGGCGTCGCGGGGCAGCAGACCCAGGGCAGGGCCGCCGTCCTCGTACGGAAGAAGGCGCGCGGTCCGGCCGTGCCGGGCGAGCAGCGGGGCCGGATGGCCCGCCAGGCAGAGGCCGGCGTGCCTGCCGTCGGGCGCGATGTCGACGGTGCACAGCGTCGCGAAGATCTCCTCGCTCTCCCGCTCGTGCTCCAGGACCTGCTGGAGCGTGGAGAGCAGTTCGTCGCCGCAGAGCCCGGCCAGGGTCAACGCCCGCCACGCTATGCGCAGTTCCACGCCGAGCGCCGCCTCGTCCGGGCCGTGCCCGCAGACGTCGCCGATCATCGCGTGGACGGTGCCGTCGGGTGTGCGGACCGTGTCGTAGAAGTCTCCGCCGAGCAGCGCACGGCTGCGGCCGGGGCGGTATCGGGCCGCGAAGCGCAGATCGGAGCCTTCGAGCAGCGGGGTGGGCAGCAGGCCGCGTTCGAGGCGGGCGTTCTCCTGGGCGCGCAGCCGGGACTCGGTGAGCTGGTGCTGTGCCACGTCGGCGCGCTTGCGTTCGACGGCGTAGCGGATGGCGCGGCTGAGGAGGCGCCCGTCGAGTTCGCCGCGGAAGAGGTAGTCCTGCGCCCCGACCCGTACCGCCTCGGCGGCCAGCTCGACGTCGTCCTCCGCCGTGAGGGCGAGAACGGCATGGCACGGGGCGATCCGCAGGACGTGCTTGAGGGCGGCCAGCCGGTCGGCCTCCTCGGCCGCGGTGGAACGCGTCTCGCCGCCGGTCGACAGGGCCAGGTCCAGCAGGACGCAGTCCACGCCGTCCGTGAGGAGCCGGCCCGCCTCGGTCAGGTTGCGGGCGGTGCGGAGACGGACCCGGGCACCGGCCGCGGCCGGAAGCTCGGGGACGGTGAAGGCGCCCGCCGGGTCGTCCCCGATCACCAGAAGGGTGAGGTCGGCGCCATGGGGGGTCTCTGTAGTGGGAACGGCGCGCTGCTGCGGTACGGGTACGGGCATCGGTTCGAGTTTCCTTCCCTCCCCCCGAGGGCGCGGCGGAGCGACGATCGACGACCCGCCAGACGGGGACCATAGCGGTCCGCGGCCGGGGAACGGAATGGCGTACGGCACGCGACCGCTGGCATATGCACCGGCATAAGCCGCGTCAGGTCACGGATCCGGCGAGATGAGCGGGCGCGGGCGCGGATGCCGGGGCATGACAAAGGTCACGCGGGGCGGTGGAGGGTGCGTGGCGCGGGTCACTGCCGTGAGGGCCGGCTCAGCCGTCCGGAGGGTTTCTCCGCCGTCCGGAGGGTTCCTCCGCCGGGCCGGGCGGCGTTCCCCTGTCCGTCCCGGCGTTGTTCTCCGCCCGTCCGGCCGGCTGTCCCCTGTTCGTACGGGCGGCTGTCCGCTGTTCGTACGGGCGGCTGTCCCTTCTTCGTACGGGCCGCGTTCCCCTGTTCGTCCGGGCGGTGGCCGCGTGTGTGGCGGCTGTCCGCTGCCCGTCCCGGCGGTGGCGGCGGGCCCGGCGGTGTCCGCTACTTGTCCGGGCGGACCACTCCGAGGATCTGCATCGAACCCGCGCCCGCCAGCGTGACGTTTCGGCCGGGGCGGGGGGCGTGGACGATGGCGCCGTCGCCGATGTACATGCCCACGTGGCTGGCGTCGCTGAAGTAAATGATCAGATCGCCGGGGCGCATGTCCTTGATGGCGATGTGCCGGAGCAGCCGCCACTGCTCCTGCGAGGTGCGCGGGATGGGACGGCCCGCCGACGCCCAGGCCTGTGACGTCAGCCCCGAGCAGTCGTACGACTTGGGGCCCACGGCCCCCCAGACGTACGGCTTGCCGATCTGGGCCGTCGCGAAGGCCACCGCTTCTTTTCCGCTCGCGCTCGCCTCGCGGTTGATGTCCTTCAGTGCGCCGGAGCTGAGCCAGGCCGTCTGGAGCTTGTACTCGGCCTCCTGCTCCAGCTTCAGCAGACGGGCCCGCTCCTCCTTCTTCAGCCGGGATTCCAGCTTCTTCGCCGCGGCGATCTGCGCGTTGATCTTCTTCTTGGCCTCGGCCTGTTTGAGGCGGCCGGCTTCGAGTTTCTCCCAGTTGGTGCTCGCGTCCTGGGTGTACGTCTCCAAGTCCTGCTGGGTCCTGGTCAGTTCGCCGAGGACGCCCTGGACGGCCTGCTGGCCCTCCCTGACGCGGTTCACCCCGTCGAGGAACAGCTGCGGGTCGTCGCTGAGCATGAACTGTGCGCCGGGCGGGAGCCCGCCGGTGCGGTACTGCTCGCGGGCCTGGGCGCCCGCCTGGTCCTTGAGCTCGGCGATCTTCGCCTGCCCCTGGACGATGGCGCGGGCCAGTCTGACGATCTCGCCGGACTGCTTCTTGGCCTTCTCCTCGGCGAGGTTGTACGCATCGGTGGCCGCCCCGGCCTTGCGGTAGAGGGCGTCGATCTCCTCGCGCACCTCTTCGAGGCTCTTCTTCGGCGCCTTCGGCCCGGACTGGTGCTGTGTCACGGGCGGGGAGGGGGGTGCGGGCGCGGCGAACGCCTGGACCGGTGCGGTGAGTGCGGTCAGCGCGCAGACCAGAGTGATCGCGGCTGCGGCACAGTGACGTCGGTTCACGAGATCCCCCTCCGAATGAATCCAATGAATCTGATTTACCGTCAGTAACTTTTCGTTGTCGACGAGATCGTGCCATGCCGTACCGAAAAGCAACAGAGGCGCACAGTCGCTGTCCTGACGGTCACAGGGGTCGGCCCATGCCCCGGAGCGCTCCCCATGTCCCGGGGACCGCTCCCCACCCTCAGGACGAACAATGCCCCGCCCGCGTTCCCGACCACCTCCCCGTTCGCGGGCCCGCCGGGTCTGTTCAGCGCGTGTTGGGCTGCGGGTCGGGCCGGAGGGCGGCCCACTTCACCGTGACTTCGCCCTGGCGCCACCGACGTACCCCGTCGGTCAGCGGCCAGTCGCCCGACAGCGCCCGCACCGCCGTGATCCAGCGCTGCCGGGCGCCCAGCGAGGCGTACGGGGCAGCCGCGGCCCAGGCCCGGTCGAAATCCCGGAGGAACGCGTGGACCGGTTCGCCCGGCACATTGCGGTGGATCAGCGCCTTGGGCAGGCGTTCCGCGAGGTCGGAGGGGCGGTCCAGGGAGCCGAGCCGGGTCGCGAAGGTCACCGTGCGCGGGCCCTCCGGACCGAGCGCCACCCATACGTGCCGTCGCCCGATCTCGTCGCAGGTGCCCTCCACCAGCAGCCCGCCCGGCGCGAGGCGTGCGCACAGCCGCTCCCAGACCGCGGCGACCTCGCCCTCGTCGTACTGGCGCAGCACATTCGCCGCCCTGATGAGGTCGGGGCGCTCGGGGAGCGGGATCTCGAAGCCGCCGTGCAGGAAGGTGAGGCCCTCGCGTTCGTACGGTTTCGCCGCCGCGACCCGCTCCGGGTCGATCTCGATGCCGACCACGGCCGTGCGCGGCTCGGCGGTGCGCAGGCGCTGCAGCAGCTCGACGGCGGTCCAGGGGGCGGCGCCGTACCCGAGGTCGACGGCCACGGGGGCGGCGGCGCGGCGCAGGGCCGGGCCGTGGGTGGCGGCGATCCAGCGGTCCATGCGGCGGAGCCGGTTCGGGTTGGTGGTCCCGCGGGTCGGGGTGCCGATGGGGCGCATGCAAGCGAGCGTAACGATCTCGCGGGGTGCCGGGACGGCGCGGGTGCCCGGCCGGGGCCCCGGCCCGGCGTGCGGCCCGTTTCCTGTAATGATTTGGTAAAGCGGAAATGAAAGGAGAGGTTCCGCTGTTGCAGCCCCCGAAAGGGGCTCAAGTCCCTTCGCTGTCATGCCCTGAGTGAGGAGGACCGGACGACGTGAGTCAGTACGTCTCCCGGCTCGGCAGCAGCCGTGTAGCGCCGCGCCTCAGGTTCCCCGCCGCCTTTCCCGGCGGCCACCGCAGACCCCGTCGCATCGCGATGCTCTCCGTGCACACCTCTCCGTTGCACCAGCCGGGCACGGGTGACGCGGGCGGCATGAACGTCTACATCGTGGAGCTGGCCAAGCGCCTCGCCGCGATCAACATCGAGGTCGAGATCTTCACCCGGTCCACCACCGGCGGGCTGCCCCCGGCGGTCGACCTGGCGCCCGGCGTCCTGGTCCGGCACGTCGACGCGGGGCCGTACGAAGGCCTGGCCAAGGAGGAGCTGCCCGCCCAGCTCTGCGCCTTCACGCACGGCGTCATGCAGGCGTGGGCCGGCCAGCGCCCCGGCTACTACGACCTGGTCCACTCCCACTACTGGCTCTCCGGCCACGTCGGCTGGCTCGCCGCCCAGCGCTGGGGCGTCCCGCTCGTCCACGCCATGCACACCATGGCGAAGGTGAAGAACGCGGCGCTCGCGGAGGGCGACACCCCCGAGCCCGCCGCCCGCGTCATCGGCGAGACCCAGATCGTCAGCGCGGCGGACCGGCTGATCGCGAACACCGCCGAGGAGGCGGACGAGCTCGTCCGCTTCTACGACGCCGACCCCGGGTCCGTCGCCGTCGTCCACCCCGGGGTCAACCTCGATCGCTTCCGCCCCGCCGACGGGCGCGCCGCGGCCCGAGCGCGTCTCGGGCTGCCGCAGGACGCCCTGATTCCGCTCTTCGCGGGCCGCATCCAGCCGCTGAAGGCCCCGGACGTGCTGCTGCGCGCGGTCGCCGCCCTGCTGGACCGTGATCCCTCGCTGCGCACCCGGATGGTCGTACCGGTCGTCGGCGGGCCGAGCGGCAGCGGGCTCGCCAAGCCGGAGGGGCTGCAGAAGCTGGCGGCACGGCTGGGCATCGCCGATGTCGTACGGTTCCACCCGCCGGTCGGGCAGGACCGGCTCGCGGACTGGTTCCGGGCCGCGTCCGTGCTGGTCATGCCCTCGTACAGCGAGTCCTTCGGCCTGGTCGCCATCGAGGCCCAGGCGGCGGGCACCCCCGTCGTCGCGGCGGCCGTGGGCGGCCTTCCGGTGGCGGTGCGGGACGAGGTCAGCGGCTTTCTGATACCCGGGCACGACCCACAGGCGTACGCGCGGGCGCTGGCCCGGTTCGCCGAAGCGCCGGAACTGGTCGCCCGGATGGGGGCCGCCGCCGCCGCGCACGCCCAGGGCTTCGGCTGGGACACCGCCGCGGCCGCGACCGCCGACGTGTACACGGCAGCGATGCAGGAACATCGCCGTCGCGTACGCTCGCACCATGGCTGACGTACCCGATCGAGCGGTGACGACGCAGGTCGCGCAGGTCGCGCAGATCATCGAGGCGACCCTGGAGGACGCCGGGCTCGAATGGGAGAGCCCCGAGTCCGGCGGCTACGTCGTCAAGCTGCCCGGCACGCGGAAGCTGTCCACCACCTGCTCGCTGCGGGTCGGCAAGCACTCGCTCTCCCTCAACGCCTTCGTCGTCCGCCATCCGGACGAGAACGACGCGGCGGTCCATCGCTGGCTTCTGGAGCGCAACCTCCGCCTCTTCGGTGTGAGTTACGCGATCGACCAGCTGGGAGACATCTATCTGGTCGGCAAGCTGCCGCTCTCCGTGGTCACCCCGCAGGAGCTGGACCGGCTGCTCGGTACGGTCCTGGAGGCGGCCGACGGCTCGTTCAACACCCTGCTGGAGCTGGGCTTCGCGAGCGCGATCCGCAAGGAGTACGCGTGGCGGGTGTCGCGCGGCGAGTCCACTCGGAACCTGGACGCGTTCACACATCTGACCCAGCGCTCAGATCGCTGACCTTCGGGTGCGGCTCGGCCGACTCGGCCGGACGGCTGGACCGACGGCCTGATCGACCCGGCTGGACGGCTCGACCGACGGCCCGATCGGCCGGCTGAGCCGACGGGCTGGGCTGACCGACCGGTTGGACCGACCGGCTCGGCTGACATCCTCGGCCACCGCCCTCTGTCGACATCCTGCGCCTGCGTCGCCTGCGTCGTCCGCCGACCCTCCTCCGGGCGTCCTCGGTTCGGCTCCCCTGCTGAAGATTTCCCCGGCGCACGACCCTTTCGCCGCGCCGGAGCGCCGTGGCATGCTCACCGCCGACGCAGATATGAACGTCGTTCACATGTATGCATGAAAGGCGGCCCGGATTCATGGCGACCACGGGGAACATCAGCAGACGTGGACTGCTCGGCAGCGCTGTGGCCGTCGCGGCGGCGGTCACCGGCGTCATCGGCGGCGGCACGGCGTCCGCCGCGACGCGCGGCACCGCGTCCGGTACGGGGCGGGCGACCGCCGTGAGCCGGGGGACCACCGCGGCCGGCCAGCGCGCCACCCCGCTCTGGCGGGAGTTCGCCGCCGCCCCCTTCACCCATCCCCAGGTCCCGTTCATCGGCCGGGCCGGCTACCGCGGCGGCTCCGACCTGCCCCGCCGCAAGGGCCGCGGCTTCGTCGCCGATGTCCTGGACTACGGTGCGAAGCCGGACAACTCCGCCGACGCCGCCCCCGCGATCAACCGTGCCATCGCCGCTGCCGGAGAGCGCGGCGGTGGCACGGTGCTCATCCCCGCGGGCACGTACCGCATCGACGACATCATCCGGATCGGCCACAGCGATGTGGTGGTGCGCGGTGCGGGAAGCGGACGTACCACGCTGTACGCGACCAAGAACCTCACCGAACTGGTCGGTGTGTACGGCAGCCGCTACGGCGGCGACAAGTCCAGCTGGTCCTGGGCGGGCGGCCTCATCTGGCTCTGCCCGAAGGGCCGTTGGGCCTCCCTCACCGAAGCGATCAGGGCGAAGGCCTGGCCCTTCGAGGGCTGGACCGGCAACCGGCGCGACGAGTGGCGGACCCTGACCACCGTCGCCGCCGCCCGCCGGGGCGACCGCTCGATCACCGTCCGGGACACGTCGAAGCTGAAGCGCGGCGGACTCGTCCTGCTCCGCCTCGCCGACGACGCCGGCCACACGCTCCTGGAGCACATGGCGGGCGACGGCCCCGG
Source organism: Streptomyces sp. NPDC104309 (assembly GCF_055584025.1). Classification (NCBI taxonomy): domain Bacteria; kingdom Bacillati; phylum Actinomycetota; class Actinomycetes; order Kitasatosporales; family Streptomycetaceae; genus Streptomyces; species Streptomyces sp. NPDC104309. The sequence goes on from NZ_JBVJMV010000018.1 coordinate 104,009, forward strand.
CCCCGCGGCGTACTACTGGGACGACAAGACCAAGCTGACGTCGTACGTCCCCTACGAGTGGCCGGTCCGCGTCACCTCCGTGCACGGACACCGGGTCACGCTGGAGCGCCCGCTTCCGCTCGACCTCCGCCCCGAGTGGGATCCGCGCCTGACCACGCTCGTCGCCCCGCTCACCGGCTCCGGCGTCGAGGGGCTCACGCTCGAAGCGGTCGAGACCCCGCAGTCGCAGCATCTGCTCGACAAGGGGTACAACGGGGTCGCGTTCCAGTGCGCGTACGACTGCTGGGCCGACGACGTCACCGTCCGCCATGTCGACAACGGCTTCGGGCTGATCGGCGCGTCCGCCTGCACCCTGCGCCGCACACGGGTCGCGGGGCGCGGCTCGCACCACCCGTACTACTGCCGCGAGGGCTCGCACGACAACCTCATCGAGGACTTCACGATCGAGCAGCGCACCGTACCGGCGCCCGCCGGAACCCAGCTGCACGGCATCAACGTCGAGGGCCTGTCCAGCTACAACGTCTGGTCGCGCGGGGTGATGGAGATGGGGACGTTCGACTCCCACCGGGGCATGCCGTTCGCCAACGTCCGTACCGACATCACCGTCGACAACAACGGACGCCACGGCGGCGACGCGAGTGCGGGACCGCTCTTCGGCGCCCGGTTCACGCACTGGAACATCCGGGTCACCAACGGCCGGGCCGGCCTGATGCGGATCGACGGGCTCGCCCCGTACAGCGCGACGGTCGGCGTCAGCGAGGTGACGGAGTTCGACCAGATCGACGTCCCGGACTTCACCGGAGACCTGCACACCCGGCTGGAGGCGTACGGCACACCGGAAGCGGTCTGGCCGCCGAATCTCCACGACGCCCAGCGCGCCGTCCGTCTCTGAGCCGGTGCGGGCGCTGCGGGCCGGTGGGTCAGTCCCCCGTCCGCAGCGCCGCCTCCACATCCTCCAGCGCCGAGACGAGCTGTGGACCGACGTCCGTCCACGTCCGGTCCAGCTGCTCCTGGGGAACGCGGCGCGGGACGGTCTCCACCAGCATGATCAGGTAGAGGTAGCAGCGGTAGAGCGCGAGCCGCAGCCGCACGGACGCGTCGAACGCGATTCCGCGCCCGTCGCCCGCCGCGTACCCGGCGAGGAAGTCCGCGTCCTGTGCCACGTTCCCGAACAGCGCGAGCGATACGAAGTCGGCGACCGGGTCGCCCCAGAACATCCGCTCCCCGTCGATGATCCCGCCGATGGTGCGCGCGCCGGGTTCCCCGTCGACGAGAAGGTTGCCCTGCCACAGGTCGAAGTGGACCAGGGCGGGCCGGGTGACGTCGTCGAGTACGGGCGACGCGGCGGCGAGCAGCGCGCGGATGCCGGCCGTGGGGCGCGGCAGCCGGGCGCGGTAGGTGTCCGCGTCGGCGAGGACGGCGTCGGTCATGGCGGTGAACGCCTGCCGCCAGGTCGGGGCGAGCGGGCCCACGGCCCCTCCCGGACAGCCGAAGCCGCCGGTCCCCGTGACGGAGTGCAGCCGGGCGACGATCCGTCCCAGGTCGTTGCGGAGCCTGCGCCCTTCCGCGGCGGGCAGGGAGGCGGGGGCGAACTCGTTCCAGGGCCGGCCCGGACAGGCCGACATGATCACGAACGGGCCGGTCGGCGCGTCCGGGGCGAGCTCGCTGTGCAGGATGCGGGGGACCGCCGCCGACCCGGCCGCCCGGGTGCAGAACTCGACCTCGTTGACCAGGAGATCGCGCTCGTAACTCATCAGAGTTCCGGCCGTCGCGGGCGGCGGTATCTTCACCACCCAGTCGTCGCCGTCGGTGAGGGTCACGCGAGTGACGGTGTTGAACGTGCCCCCGGTGAGGGGTGCCCAGGTGGCGATCCGGTCCGCGGTGAGGCCAACGGAGCGCAGGACGACCGAGGTTGTGTCATCTGTCAGCATGTGCGGGATTGCCCCTCTGCGTGGTGATCCGATAGAGGTCGCGGCGGCGCGGGGTGCCTTCACAGGATGATCACGGCGCCGTCACGATCGCATCCCGCGCCCTCTTTGATTGATCATCAAACCAACTCCCGCTCATAGAGTGAGCAAAACCCGAAGAATCAGCTCAGAGAGACGGATCCCCGGACCATGCGACCCACCGTCATACGCCGTACCGCCGTTGCCGCCAGCACGGTGTGCCTGGCTCTGCTCGCCACCGCCTGCGGCGGCTCGGACTCCGCTTCCGGGTCCGGCGACAAGGGGGCGGACGCCAAGGGCAAGGACTCCGCCGCGAAGCCGGCCGCCAAGGCGCTGACCGCCGCCGAGCTGGAGAAGGCCGCGCTGGCCCAGGGCGACGTCAAGGGCCACAAGATCTCCAAGGCCGCGGCCAAGGACGTGATCTCCGTCGACGACATCAAGGTCGAGAAGGAGGTCTGCGCTCCGCTCGCCGACGCGCTGATGGGCGCGCAGGTGGGTGAGCCCGGCGCGTTCACCAAGCGGACGGTGGTCAGCGAGCCCAAGAAGGGCAGCATGGACAAGCAGGGCGCGGACGCCGCGGGCGCGTTCAAGGCGGCGTTCGACATCACGACGACGCAGCTCGCCCTCGGTTCGTACGACGGCAAGGGCGCGGAGGAGTCGGTCGCCGCGCTGCGCACCGCCGCCACCGAGTGCGCGGGCGGGTTCGCCTTCACGGCGGCCGGCGAGAAGCAGAAGGTCAGCAAGATCACCGAGGAGAAGGTCAAGGGCGGCGAGGACGCGGCCGCCTGGACGGTCCAGCTGGAACAGGACGGGGAGAAGGTCCAGCTGAAGCTCGTGGCCCTGCGCCAGGGCCCGTCGTTCGCCTCGTTCTCCTCGATGAACCTGGCCGCGATGGGCGGTGGCGAGGACTTCGAGCTGCCGACCGCGGTGGTCGAGGCCCAGGCCGCGAAGCTGGCGTAAGGGCGCGGACGGGGGTGCCGCGCACGCGGGACGGGTACGGCACCCCGGCCACGGTGAGTACTCGTACTCATGAGCGATGCCTCGGCCTCCGGGCAGGCTGGTCGTACCAGTCGTTCCGAGGGAGTCGAACATGCGCAGGACCAGTCGACGTGACCACGCCGCGCGTGCGAGCCGCGGACGCCGAACGGGCCGGATCGCGGTGGGCCTGGCGCTGGTCCCCGTGACCCTGGCCGTGCTGACCACGGGCTGCTCGCTCCAGGACGCCATCTGCGGCGGCGGTGAGTACCCGGTCCTGGCGGTCGGGAGCGCCGGGAGCGCGTGCGTGCCCAAGGGCGAGGCGCCGCCGAAGGGATACGCCCGCTATCCGAAGGGCAAGGTTCCCGAGCACGTGGACGACAAGTGGGACAAGTACTGGGAAACCCACAGCGTGGACGAGAACGGCAGGATCATCGACCTCCCCGCCGACCCCGGAGAGTGAGAACGGGCGAGCACGCACCCCGGGCCCCGAGGGGCGGGCGGAGGCCCGTTGACGGGCGAGTGCCGTGCCCGTCCCCTGGTGAGTGCCGTGCGGGTCCGCCGGAGGTCCGTTCATGGGTGAGTGCTGTGCCCGTCCCCCCCCCGGCGGTCCGTTCGTGGGCGAGAATCGCGCGGGTCCGCCCGGCGAGAGCCGTTCGTCGGGTCCTCGGTCCTTGTCCTTCCCGTGCTCGTCAGGGCAGCGGGACGAGCCGGACCACGGTGACGATCAGGACGGACCCGGAGACGTAATAGAGCACGATGGCCCCGGCGACCGTCGCTTCGCGGCGGTCGCGCTCGCTCTTGACGGCCGACGACCCGTGCCCGTACGGGGCCAGGCCCAGGGTGCGTGCCATCTCGTTCCGGAAGACCTCGCCGTCACGCATCTTGGCCAGGGTGTCGTCGGCGGGCGGGGCGTAGGAGATACGGAAGCTCAAGCGACCGTCCGCCTCTCGGCCTCGTCCTGCGCCAGCCGGTCCAGGATCTTCTCGGCCTCCGGATCGGGCACGGCCTCCAGCATCCAGTGCCGCATGACGGCCTGGATCTCCCCCACCCCGGCGTCGTTGATGGCGCGGTCGAACTCCTCGCGTCTCTCTTCGGGCAGAGTGGCCCGGATGTCCGGAATGCTGTTGGGCACGTCGACTTCGGCGCCGCCGACGTAGGTCTTCAGGGGCTCGCCCATGGTTGCTCTCCCCGCTCTCCTTGCTCTCCGCACGGCCCGTCAGATCGGCTCCGTCCGGGTACGGGCCGGTACTTGGGTCACGTTAGCGCCAGGGCCCGCGGCGGACGCGGAACCTGCGCGATACGTTCGCCCCGTGACAGGTACATCGTGGGACATATTGCTGATCGGTGGGGCATCCGGCGTCGGCAAGAGCCGGCTCGCTGCTCAACTAGCGGCTGAGGTGACAGGGGTCGTGGTCGAGTTCGACGACGTGGTAGGCGCCGTCGAAGCCATGACGACGGCCGAACACCACCCCGCCGTCCACCACTTCGACGACATCCCCGACACCGAGCGGCTCACCGTGGAGCAGGTGTTGAACCTTCAGATCGCCACTGCTCGCGCCCTGGAGCCCGCGGTGCTCGGCGTCGTACGCAACCGCCTGACCGTCGACGTGCCCGCCCTGGTCGAGGGCGACTACCTCACCCCGGCGGCGGCCGTGGAAGCGATCCGTGAGGGGAGGACGGCCGGTCGCCGCGTGCGCGCGGTGTTCCTGCACGAGGAGGACCCGGACCGGATCACCGCCAACTACGCCTCCCGGATGCCGGGGGCGTGAGGGCGAGCGGGGGCGCTGTCGTCGTGGTCCTGGTCCTGGTCCGTGGGACGAACCGGGGCGGGGGACCTTCAAGGGACGGTGCCGGACCGTCAGGCTCCTTGTCCCGCAAGGTCGGTCACAGCTTGAACGGCACGCCGCGCCACGTCCATCCCGCGCCGAGGACCGCGTCCCGCAGGGGAATCTTCATCTCTGGCCCCAAACTTGAAACTGTGACCCTCGAAGTCTGAGCCGAGCACGCCACCAGACCACAGCACCGCCTTCGACCTGTCCGGGCCCGGCGCAGCTGCGCCGGGCCCGGACCTGGGGCTACTCGGTAGGCAGGGTCTCCCGCATCGCCTTGGCGGTGGCAGTTGGGTCGTAGCTCTCGGGGACGCCCTCGACCAGGATGATGTCGCCCTCAATGTGCCGCGAGCGCAGTGGTGCGATCTCCTGGTATGCGGGTGAGTCCCACCAGGCCCGTGCCTCGGCGATCCCGGGGAAGCCGATCACCACGACGTGCCCGGGCCAGCTGCCCTCTTTCACCTCATGCTGTGCGGCGTGCACGAGGAATCGGCCGCCGTGCGGCTCAAAGGTGGCGGTGATGCACTCGATGTACTCAACGATCTCAGGCGCCGGGGCGGCCTCTTGCAGGTGCGCTATGGCATAGGCGGGCATGGTGTCCTTCCAGTCGGTCGGGCTCCGTACGCCGCCGATCATGGCATGCGAAAGCACCCGGGGTGATGACCCGCCGGGCAGGGTTCCTGCCCTCATGACGACCTCCATCGCCGAGCAACTCAGTCTTGAGCCTCGTGCGTTCACTGGTACGGCACCAGTGAGACCCGCTGGAACCACTAGGAGCAGATCCGAATCAACGACCCGCGAAGTCCGGGGCTAGCGGTCGATCGGGATCTCGTAGACGATCTCGCAGTGCGCGGCGGGCACCACGAACTCGTGCTCGCGGCGTAGGGCGTCCGCGATGAGGAGTTCGGCAAGGGCGGCCTCGCCGAGTCGGCCGTGTGCGATGCCGGTGTCCACGATCAGCTTCGGCTCGTCGAAGTACGCCACCCACGCCGGGTCCGGATCGCCGGGACTGATCCGGCCGAAGTAGGTGTGGGCTTCCGAGATCGCGCCGTGGGTCGCACTGTGGTTCCCGAGGGTGGCGTGGGCGAAGGCTTCTCGCATGGCGAGCATGGCCAGTACGCGAGGAGTTGTCCCCACAGTGGCTCGGGTCTGGTCCTGGGCTGCTGTGACGAGTGCGAGGGCGTCCCCGGGCTTGTCCTGGCAGGTGGCCTGGAGGCTCATGCGGGCGAGGACGTTGGCCATGAACTGGCGGTCGTCGATGGCTTGGGCGAGGACCCGGTGCTCTCGGACAACCCTGGCGGCTGACCGCCGTGCATGTGTCGCCGGTGCGTGGAGCGGAACTCCGTCGGCTCTCTACGGATGGTGTCGTGATGTGGTGCGCGCACTGGCGCTGGGTGCCGTTGGACCTGGCGCGGGAAGCGCGGGAGAGGTCGGCCGCCGAGTGCGTCGACAGGGCCGTGCAGTGCCAGTTGTCCACGCACGGCGGCGATGGGCACTACGGCCTCCTCGACGACGTCGGCGAGTACGGGACCGCGCTGTGGCTCCGCCGGCGGGAGAGAACCGAGGTGGGCCTGGTCGTTCTGCCGGACTGCCCGGTGGTCGCCCCGGGGCCCGGCGGTGAGGGCTGCTGTCTGTTCGCCGGCCACACCGAGCAGCACACCTGGGAAGACACCTTGGAGGAGGTCTCGTGCCCCATCTGATCACGAGCCCGCACAACGACACGTTCCTCGTCCGCCCCGACTCTCCAAGCGGAATGCAGACCAGGCGCCCAGTCGTGATTCTCGACGGCATTCCGGAAGAGACTGCCGGGAGCGCGGTCGCGGCCCTCCGCGATGCGGGAGGACAGGCAGAGCTGAGGCAGCGGCCGGAACCACACTCCGCCGGTCCTGTCGCCTGACGGCCCGGTCGAGCAGCTCACGGCCCGGAGACGGCCCCAGCACAGCACGAGGCCCCCACCAACGGCTAACCCGCAGATAGGGGCCTTGACCAGGCAGGGTTACTTCTTCTTGCCCTGGTTCTTCACGGCCTCGATCGCGGCCTTCGCCGCGTCCGGGTCGAGGTAGGTGCCGCCCGGCTTGATCGGGCGGAAGTCGGCGTCCAGCTCGTAGGCGAGCGGGATGCCGGTCGGGATGTTCAGGCCCGCGATGTCGGCGTCGGAGATGCCGTCGAGGTGCTTGACCAGGGCGCGGAGGCTGTTGCCGTGGGCGGCGACCAGGACCGTGCGGCCGGCCAGGAGGTCCGGGACGATGCCGTCGTACCAGTACGGCAGCATGCGGACCACGACGTCCTTGAGGCACTCGGTGCGCGGGCGCAGCTCCGGCGGGATCGTCGCGTAGCGCGGGTCGTCGCTCTGCGAGAACTCGGTGCCGTCCTCCAGGGCGGGCGGCGGGGTGTCGTACGAGCGACGCCACAGCATGAACTGCTCCTCGCCGAACTCGGCGAGCGTCTGCGCCTTGTCCTTGCCTTGCAGAGCGCCGTAGTGGCGCTCGTTCAGCCGCCAGGAGCGGTGGACGGGGATCCAGTGGCGGTCCGCGGCTTCCAGCGCGAGCTGCGCGGTGCGGATGGCGCGCTTCTGGAGGGAGGTGTGCAGGACATCGGGGAGCAGACCGGCGTCCTTGAGCAGCTCACCGCCGCGGACTGCCTCCTTCTCGCCCTTCTCCGTAAGGTTGACGTCCACCCAACCGGTGAACAGGTTCTTCGCGTTCCATTCGCTCTCGCCGTGGCGGAGGAGGATCAGCTTGTACGGTGCGTCGGCCATGGCTCTGAGCGTAATCGACGCCGTACGGGCGCTGCGCGGGCCGGTCACAGGGCGGACAGGCGGGCGAGTGAGGGGTGTCACAGGCCCCGGGGCCTGTGACGATTGACGGGCGGCGTCAATTGACTGGCGGACCGCAATCCGGGGTTCGTAATGTTCGGACAGTCGCCGGGCCTCTTACCGGCGGTGCTCGTTCCGTACTTCCCTGGGGGGATCCCGAATGTCTGTCGCCGGTCTCAGACGGGCCGTACACGAGTCCGTGTCCGGTCTCCCCAGGGAGTTCTGGTGGCTGTGGACCAGCACGCTGGTCAACCGCCTGGGCGGGTTCGTCGCCACGTTCATGGCGCTCTACCTGACCCTGGACCGGGGCTACTCCGCCTCGTACGCCGGACTGGTCGCCGCGCTGCACGGGCTCGGCGGGGTCGTCTCCTCGCTCGGGGCGGGGGTGATGACCGACCGGCTGGGCCGTCGGCCCACCATGCTCATCGCGCAGAGCTCCACCGCCGCGTCCGTGGCCGTCCTCGGGTTCATGGTCCATCCGGTGGCCATCGCGGCCGTCGCCTTCGTCGTCGGCATGGCCAGCAACGCCTCGCGGCCCGCCGTGCAGGCGATGATGGCCGACATCGTCCGGCCCGAGGACCGGGTGCGGGCCTTCTCGCTCAATTACTGGGCGATCAACCTCGGCTTCGCCGTCTCCTCCGCAGGGGCCGGGTTCGTCGCCGAGTACAGCTATCTCGCCGGGTTCCTCGGCGAGGCCGCGATGACCCTCGGCTGCGCCCTCGTCGTCTTCATGAAGGTGCCCGAGTCGAGGCCCGAGAAGGCGGCGGTGCCGGAGCGCGCGGCCGGCGGCGCGGACGAGGTCCGGCTCTCCACCGTGCTGCGCGACGGGCGGTTCATGAGCGTCGTGGGGCTGTCCTTCGTCATCGCCCTGATCTTCCAGCAGGGGTACGTGGGGCTGCCGGTGGCCATGGGGGCGGACGGGTTCTCCAGCTCCGACTTCGGGACCGCCATCGCCGTCAACGGTGTGCTGATCGTGGTGCTCCAGATCCCGGTCACCCGCTTCATCCAGCACCGCGATCCGCGCCGGCTGCTCATCGTGTCGTCGCTGCTGGCGGGGTACGGATTCGGGCTCACCGCGTTCGCCGGGTCGGTCGCCGTGTACGCGCTGACCATCTGCGTCTGGACGGTCGCCGAGATCGTCAACTCGCCCATCCAGAGCAGCCTGGTGGTCCGGCTGTCGCCCGCCCGGGGCCGGGGCCGCTACCAGGGCATGTACACGATGTCCTGGTCCGCCGCCGCGCTGGTCGCGCCGCTGATGTCGGGCGCGGTGATCGACCGGTTCGGGGCGCAGTGGCTGTGGGGGGCGTGCGCTGTCCTGGGGACCGGGGCCGCGCTCGGCTACGGGCTGCTGATGCGGAATCTGCCGGGGGAGGACAGGGGCGGCAGCCGGGTGGCGGAGAGCGGCAGCTCTTCGGCCGGCTCCGGGGCCGACCGCGCCACCGGAAGCGGAAGCGGAACCGGCCGCGACGCCGGAACCATCGGGGCCGAGCCTTCCGTCGAGCCGATGGGGTGAGACGCCCGGTCTACGGGGCCGGGCTCGCGGCGCGGGCCCGGTTGGACGGGGACTCCCGCCGACGCGGTACGCAGGACGGCCCGTCGCCCTCTCCCCGGCCCCGCGCCCAGAAGTAGATGCCGATCGCGTACGAGACCAGCGCCACCGTGTTGAAGCGGCCGTACCGTCCGCCGTCCGGGAGGAAGAGGTCTTCGAGCGCGTAGCGGCCTCGGTGCACCAGGTAGAAGCCGATCAGGTCGATCGCGGTCCACGGGACGAGAACGACCAGCAGCACCAGCACCAGGTTCACGAAGTGCGAGACGAAGTCGCCGGCCAGGCCGACCGCGATCAGCGGCGCGGCCGCCGGCACCACGGCCGACACCGTGCCGCGCGCCGTCTGGAAACGGGCGGCCCCCGGCACCGCGTCCGCACACGAGGGCGCCCCGCGCGAAACGGAGAGCAGTCCGTCCCGCGCGGGGCGCCCTTCCGGCTCCGCCGGCCGACCGGTCAGCCGCTGCAGCCGCCGCACTGGCACGGGGCCCCGGACTGGCACCCGCACCCGCAGCCGGAGCCGCAGCCGCAGGCGCCGAGGACGGTCAGGCGCACCACGTCGGCGGGCGCCTCCTGCTGGGGATCGGTCGTGGGGGAATCGGCCATGGTTCCTCCTCAGGACGTACGTCAGGGCCGTACGCCACTGCGACGCGCGCACGACCGGGGCGTACGGACAAGTCGTGCCGCCCCACCCCATTGGATGCCCACCCGGGCGGGCGCATCAACAGCGCACACGCGCAGAGACACATGTGCGACCCTGTGCGACCGCGCACGCCCTCACGGGCCAGAGGCCCCCTGGCCCGTGGCCCCCGGCCCGTGACCTCCGGCCTTGCGGCTACGCGCCCTCCACCGGGGTCGGCTGCTGGATCTCGTCGGCGTGCTCGCCCGTCACCAGGTAGACCACACGCTTGGCGACCGACACCGCGTGGTCGGCGAAGCGCTCGTAGTAGCGGCCGAGCAGCGTCACGTCGACGGCCGTCTCGATGCCGTGCTTCCAGCGGTCGTCCATCAGGTGCTGGAACAGCGTGCGGTGCAGCAGGTCCATCTCGTCGTCGTCCTGCTCCAGCTGGAGCGCCAGATCGACGTCCTTGGTGATGATCACCTCGGCGGCCTTGGCCATCAGGCGCTGTGCCAGCTGGCCCATCTCCAGAATGGTGGCGTGCAGGTCGTGCGGCACCGCCGATTCCGGGAACCGCAGCCGGGCCAGCTTGGCGACGTGCTGGGCGAGGTCGCCCGAGCGCTCCAGGTCGGCGCTCATCCGCAGCGAGGTGACCACGATCCGCAGATCCGTCGCCACGGGCTGCTGGCGGGCGAGCAGGGCGATGGCCCGCGCCTCCAGGTCGTGCTGGAGGTCGTCGACCTTCTGGTCCGCGGCGATCACGCTCTCCGCGAGCTTGAGATCGGCATCGAGCATGGACGTCGTCGCCCGGCCGATCGCCGACCCGACGAGCCGGGCCATCTCGACCAGTCCCTCGCCGATCGAGTCGAGTTCCTCGTGGTAGGCGTCACGCATGGAAGTCCCTCTCCAGTCCTGTGTGCAATGCCGGGGCAGGCTGTGAGCCCCACGCTGCCACCCTGGGCGGCGTACGCGTCGCCTTCCGGCCGACCAAGTGAACCAACCCTTGCCCCTCGGTGAACTCTGGGCGACGAGTGTTCGGATACGCACTCGGATGGCTGGGAGAGTCCTCCGGCACCCGCATAACCTTGACGTATGGACGTGAACGCGGCAGTCGCCGCAGCTGCGGCGATCGGCGGTGCTTGTACCGGCGTGATCGCCATGCTGGCGTTCCGCTGGAGCGAGCGCGACCAGAAGAAGCCGACGCGGACCTCCCTGCGGCCCGACAGCAACGCGCCCCTGCCCCCCGGGGTGGACACGGTCCTGTCCGTGCTCAGTTCCTCCGCGGTCGTCCTCGACGAGAGCGACAGCGTGGTCAAGGCCAGCTCCGCCGCCTATGCGCTGGGACTGGTCAGGGGCGGGCGGCTCGCCGTCGACGCGATGCTGCACATGGCCAGGGACACCCGCCGCGACGGTGAGATACGGCAGGTCGAACTGGACCTGCCCCGGCGCGGTACGGGCCGCGGCGAGGCCCTCGCGGTCTCCGCCCGGGTCGCCCCGCTGGGCTCCCGGCTGGTGCTTCTGCTGGTCGAGGACCTCACCGAGGCCCGCCGCATAGAAGCGGTACGGCGCGACTTCGTCGCCAACGTCAGCCATGAGCTCAAGACCCCGGTCGGCGCGCTCTCGCTGCTCTCCGAGGCCGTGATGGACGCGTCCGACGACCCGGAGGCGGTGGAGCGGTTCGCGGGGCGGATGCAGATCGAGGCGACCCGGCTGACCAACCTCGTACAGGAGATCATCGACCTCTCCCGGGTGCAGAACGACGACCCGCTGGAGGACGCCGAGCCGGTCCGGGTCGACGAGCTGGTGGCCGAGGCCATCGACCGCTGCCGCCAGCAGGCCGGTTCGAAGCAGATCACCATGGCAGCGGGCGGCACCGCGGAGCTCCGCATCTGGGGCAACCGCGGTCAGCTCGCCGCGGCACTCGGCAACCTCGTCGAGAACGCCGTCAACTACAGCCCCGCCCGGACCCGAGTGGGCATCGCCGCCAGGCGGCTGTCCGTACCCGGCGGGGACCAGATCGAGATAGCCGTGACCGACCAGGGCATCGGCATCTCGGAGAAGGACCGCGAGCGGGTCTTCGAACGCTTCTACCGCGTCGACCCGGCCCGCTCCCGGGCCACCGGTGGCACCGGCCTCGGCCTCGCCATCGTCAAGCACGTGGCCGCCTCGCACGGCGGGGAGGTCACGGTCTGGAGCTCGGAGGGCCAGGGCTCCACCTTCACCCTGCGGCTGCCCGAAGCGGGCTCCGTACGGGAACGGGACCGCCGCTCCGGCGGACCGCTCATCGTCAACGGCGACGAGGGCCCCTACGGACCCGCTCACCCCGACACCCGTGAACCATTCCCAGCCCCGGAGGTCCTTCCGTGACCCGAGTGCTCGTCGTCGAGGATGAGGAATCCTTCAGCGACGCCCTGTCCTACATGCTCCGCAAGGAGGGCTTCGAGGTCGCCATCGCGGCCACGGGCCCGGACGGGCTTGACGAGTTCGAGCGCAACGGCGCCGACCTCGTCCTGCTCGACCTGATGCTGCCGGGCCTGCCCGGCACGGAGGTCTGCCGTCAGCTGCGCAGCCGGTCCAATGTCCCCGTGATCATGGTCACGGCCAAGGACAGCGAGATCGACAAGGTGGTCGGCCTGGAAATAGGAGCCGACGACTACGTCACCAAGCCGTTCTCCTCGCGGGAGCTCGTTGCCCGCATCCGCGCGGTGCTGCGCCGCCGCGGTGAGCCCGAGGAGGTCACACCGGCCGCCCTGGAGGCGGGCCCGGTCCGGATGGACGTGGACCGCCACGTCGTCACGGTCGCCGGCGGCAAGGTCGACCTCCCGCTCAAGGAGTTCGACCTGCTGGAGATGCTGCTGCGCAACGCGGGCCGGGTGCTGACCCGGATGCAGCTGATCGACCGGGTCTGGGGCGCGGACTACGTGGGCGACACCAAGACCCTCGACGTCCACGTCAAGCGCCTGCGCGCCAAGATCGAGCCCGACCCGGGAGCGCCGCGCTTCCTGGTGACGGTGCGCGGTCTGGGCTACAAGTTCGAGCCGTAGACCGGCGGGTGCACGACGGCGGAGGGCGCCCCCCCGAAAAGGAGGGCGCCCTCCGCCGTTCACGCGTGTGCGTACCGGGGCGCGGTCAGCCCGCCGAGGCGGACGCGGCGTCGGTCGGGGCGACCGTGTCGTCCGCGGAGTCGGACGCGCCCGGCGCACCCGGGTGCGCGGACGTGGAGCCGGTCGGCGTCGCGGGCGACTTCGACGGCAGCGTCGGCAGCGAGCTGGGACCGAAGCCCGTGAAGTAGCTGGTCGCCGGGACGACGAACGCGCCGAGCGGGATCTCCCCGGTCGAGCTGAACTTGAAGACGACGGGCTGCACGTTGCCGGCCTGCGCGGCCTCGTGGCTGTTCTCGATCACGGCGGACGCGTTGCCCTTGCCGCCGAGAACCACCCTGCCGCCGGCCGGGACCACGATGGGTCCGGAACCCTTGGCGGCGTGCAGCTGCACCGCGACGCTCGTACCCGGCAGGGTGACGGCGTCCAGGGTCTGCTGCTTGGTGCCGTTGTTGAACAGCGTCGCGGAGACGACCGCCGGGCCCTCGGCGCCGCGCTCGGGCTGGGTGATGACGTTCGCGTTCTGGATGCTGATGTCACCGGAGGTGGTGGCCGCGCTGTCCGGCCTGACCTTCAGCGTCGCTGCGTCATTGCCCGCACCGCACGCGGCGAGCGAGGCGATCGAGAACACGATGGCGGTGGCGGCGAGAGCGCCGTGTCGAAGGCTGCGGCTCACGGCGGCGGCAACTCCTTGAACGTTCGGACTGCGGACGGGTGGGGCGGGCGACGTAAAGCCGCCCTAAGGATGTGTCAGCGGCCTTAGGCTACCGAGCCGTCCCTTCCGCCCCGCACCCGACCCGCCCCTACGCGCCCCTTCGTGCTCCGGCGGTTGCCGGGGCGGGTGCCCTTGGCCGGTCCCGCACCCGGCCGGGGTTTGCGGACTGGCGCACGCCGAAACCCGTCGACATGCACCGTTCACATATCGCCCGTGATCAATTCATGGAGCGTGGCGCATTCCTTGCGCATAACCGATCACGGCGAGGCGTTGAGCAATATCCATTGATCAACCACACTTACGTCCGTACGGGTGATCGATGCTCGAACGGACTACGTAAAGTTCACCATCCGGAATCCGGCAAACCGGGACGTTAGACCACTTCGGAGGGGGGTTCCGGGGTGTGTGACGTGCGTGTTTCACCTCGCCCGTACAGCCGCTCCGACCTGCGAATACCGTCCCCCGAGAACCTTCCGCAGCACGTACGTGTTGCTGTTGTCAAGCCCCGAGATATGCCCTGACCTGCGAAAACGCCATTCAGGAGAAGCTGTTCTCGTGTTACCCTTGATAGCCACGGAAGGGGTACCTGTCACATGACGTTCAAGGTTGGCGACACCGTGGTCTATCCCCATCACGGGGCCGCGCTGATCGAGGCTATCGAAACTCGCCAGATCAAAGGCGTGGACAAGACCTACTTGGTGCTCAAGGTCGCCCAGGGCGACTTGACGGTTCGCGTGCCGGCGGACAATGCGGAGTTCGTGGGCGTACGCGACGTGGTCGGGCAGGAGGGGCTGGACCGGGTCTTCGAGGTGCTGCGCGCACCGTATGCCGAAGAGCCGACGAACTGGTCCCGGCGCTACAAGGCAAATCTGGAGAAGCTCGCCTCCGGCGATGTCATCAAGGTCGCCGAAGTGGTTCGCGACCTGTGGCGTCGTGAGCGCGAGCGCGGACTCTCCGCAGGTGAGAAGCGGATGCTCGCCAAGGCTCGCCAGATTCTGGTGAGCGAGCTCGCTCTCGCAGAGAACACGAACGAAGACAAGGCCGAGGCTCTGCTCGACGAGGTACTCGCGTCCTGAACCGGCTCGCGCCGGTCTCGAAAAAATGTGCCGCGGTGCCCGCTGACAACCGTATTCACGGTATGTCGTCGGGCGCTGCGGCATGTCTGGATTCAGCCATGGCGTGTCCGGATTGCGTCCCCGACTCACCGATGCGTTGGCTTCATCGCCAATCCCCCGGATACGTTGCTCGCGATCTTGTGCAGCCGATCCCGAGCGGCCGGTGCGGCTTGTCCGAATCGACCGGATGTCACGGAAGGGCCCGGTCGAGTCAGGGCGTGGCACCCGGCTCGCTTGTGGCCATACCCATGTCGGCTGTGGAAACAAACATGCCGAAGCTTCGGAGTGCAACCGATGTCTGATCTATCGCGTCCGTACCGCACGGCCGCCGTGATTCCCGCGGCCGGCCGCGGCGTACGGCTCGGCCCGGGAGCCCCCAAGGCGCTCCGCGCGCTGGGCGGGACGCCCATGCTCATCCACGCGGTACGGGCCATGGCGGCCTCCCGTTCCGTCTCCCTGGTCGTCGTCGTCGCGCCGCCGGACGGCGCCCCCGAGGTCAAGAACCTGCTCGACGAGCACGCCCTGCCCGAGCGCACCGACTACCTCGTCGTACCGGGTGGCGACACCCGTCAGGAGTCGGTGCGCCTGGGCCTCGACGCCCTGCCCGAGGACGTCTCCGTCGTCCTCGTCCACGACGCGGCCCGCCCGCTGGTGCCGGTCGACACGGTGGACGCGGTGATCGAGGCGGTACGGGACGGCGCGGCCGCAGTCGTCCCCGCGCTGCCGCTCGCCGACACCGTCAAGGAGGTCGAGCCCGGCGCACCGGGGGTACCGGAGCCGGTGCTCGGCACGCCCGTGCGGGCCCGGCTGCGCGCCGTGCAGACCCCGCAGGGCTTCGACCGCGGCACGCTCGTGCGCGCCCACGAGACCGTCGCCGTCAGCGGCGAGGGTGCCACGGACGACGCGGGCATGGTGGAGCGGCTCGGGGCGCCCGTCGTGGTCGTCCCCGGGCACGAGGAGGCGTTCAAGGTGACCCGGCCGCTGGACCTGGTGCTGGCCGAGGCGGTACTGGCGCGCAGGAGGGCCAACGATGGCTTCTGAAGAAACGATGCCCTCCGAGGGACGGACCGGACCGGTGATCCCGCTGGTCGGGATCGGTACCGACATCCACGCCTTCGAAGAGGGCCGCGAACTGTGGTGCGCGGGGCTGCTGTGGGAGGGCGAGGGGCCCGGTCTGGCCGGGCACTCCGACGCCGATGTCGTCGCGCACGCCGCGTGCAACGCGCTCTTCTCGGCCGCCGGGCTCGGCGACCTGGGGCAGCACTTCGGCACCGGGCGGCCCGAGTGGTCCGGCGCCGCCGGGGTCACCCTGCTGACCGAGGCGGCGCGGATCGTACGGGCCGCGGGCTTCGAGATCGGCAATGTCGCCGTACAGGTCGTCGGCGTACGGCCGAAGATCGGCAAGCGGCGCGACGAGGCGCAGCGGGTGCTGTCGGCGGCCGTGGGGGCGCCCGTCTCGCTCTCCGCCGCCACGTCCGACGGGCTCGGCTTCACCGGTCGGGCCGAGGGTCTCGCCGGGATCGCGACGGCACTGATCCACCGCGCGGGCTGATCCACCGCGCGGCCCCGCCCCGTCGTCCTGGCCCCGTCGTCCTCGCCGGAACACGCCCGGCCGGTGCCGCGCCGGGCTCCCGTCACCCGGACGGCCGACTCCCGCGCCTGCGTGCGCGAGGTCCTCGGCAACGGCCCGTTCCTCGTGTACGACCACCCTTCCGGCGGCCGGGAACGGGAAGCGGGAGCGCGGGAACCGGGTTGGGATACGGGGAGGAGCACCACCGATCCCCCTGAGAGGACGTACGCCATGACCGCCGCACTCTCCGCAGAACTCAAGGCGCTGCTCGACACCCCCGTCTTCGTCACCGTCGCCACCGTCCAGCCCGACGGCAGCCCCCAGGTCTCCCCGGTCTGGGTGAAGCGCGACGGCGACGACCTGCTCTTCTCCACGACCGTCGGCCGCCGCAAGGAGCGGAACCTGCGCCGGGACCCGCGGGTCTCCGTCGTCGTGCAGCCCTTCGCCGCTCCGTACACGTACGCCGAGGTGCGCGGCACCGCCGAACTCAGCACCGAGGGCGGTCAGGAGCTCATCGACGAGCTGTCCGCGAAGTACACCGGCAAGAAGTACGCGGAGTTCAACCCCTCGGCCGCCGACGACGCCGAGCGCGTGGTCGTCCGGATCACCCCGCGAAAAGTCGTCGGCCGGATCTGAGGCCTCCCGGTGTGCCGGCCACGAGCGGTCGGCGACGCCCGCGATCGGCACGTGGCGGGGAGAGACCCCGCCACAAGAAACTTTTCCCCGCGATCCCCGAGGGGTCGCGGGGCACTGGTGCGCGCCCACTACCCTTGAGGCGTGACTATTCGCCTGTACGACACCAGCGCCCGGAAGATCCGTGACTTCGTACCGCTCACCGCGGGCTGTGTCTCGATCTACCTCTGTGGCGCGACCGTCCAGGCCGCCCCGCACATCGGGCACATCCGGTCGGGGCTGAACTTCGACATCATGCGCCGCTGGTTCGAGTACCGCGGCTACGACGTCACGTTCATCCGGAACGTCACCGACATCGACGACAAGATCATCGCGAAGTCGGCCGAACAGGGCCGCCCCTGGTGGGCCATCGGGTACGAGAACGAGCGGGCGTTCAACGCCGGCTACGACGCGCTCGGCTGCCTCCCGGTCACGTACGAACCGCGAGCGACCGGCCACATCACCGAGATGATCGAGATGATGCGCGGCCTGATCGAGCGCGGTCACGCCTACGCGGCCGACGGCAACGTCTACTTCGACGTGCGCTCCTACCCCGGCTACCTGGAGCTCTCCAACCAGGACCTGGACGATCTGCGCCAGCCGTCCGGCGAGGGCGAGACCGGCAAGCGCGACCAGCGCGACTTCGCGATGTGGAAGGCGACCAAGCCGGGCGAGCCCAGCTGGGAGACCCCGTGGGGCCGCGGCCGTCCCGGCTGGCACCTGGAGTGCTCCGCCATGGCCCACAAGTACCTCGGCACCGCCTTCGACATCCACGGCGGCGGCATCGACCTGATCTTCCCGCACCACGAGAACGAGATCGCCCAGGCCAAGGCGTACGGCGACGAGTTCGCGAAGTACTGGGTGCACAACGGCTGGGTCACCATGTCCGGCGAGAAGATGTCGAAGTCGCTGGGCAACTCGGTGCTGGTCAGCGAGATGGTCAGGGCGTGGCGCCCGATCGTGCTGCGCTACTACCTCGGCACCCCGCACTACCGGTCGATGATCGAGTACAGCGAGGAGGCCCTGCGCGAGGCCGAGTCCGCGTTCGCCCGGATCGAGGGCTTCGTGCAGCGCGTCACCGAGAAGGCGGGCGAGACGGTCGAGCCCGCCGACGAGGTGCCGCCCGCCTTCGCCGAGGCGATGGACGACGACCTGGGCGTCCCGCAGGCGCTCGCGATCGTCCACACCACGGTCCGGCAGGGCAACTCCGCACTCGCCGCCGACGACAAGGAGGCCGCCGTCGCCCGGCTCGCGGAGGTCCGTGCGATGCTGGGTGTCCTCGGCCTCGACCCGCTCGACGAGCACTGGGCCGGCGAGAGCGACCGCGGCGACGATCTGCACGGCGTCGTCGACACACTCGTGCGCCTGGTCCTGGACCAGCGCCAGTCGGCCCGCGAGCGCAAGGACTGGCCCGCCGCCGACGCCATCCGCGACCAGCTCAACCAGTCCGGTCTCGTCATCGAGGACAGCCCGGCCGGACCACGGTGGACACTCGGCCCGCGCCAGTAGTCCTCCCCATGTGCCGCCCGGCCTTCCGGGCGGCACACTTCACTTACGTACGCATGTCTGAGAAGAAACGAAACAGGTAGGTCATGGCCGGGAACAGCCAGCGCAGGAACCGCCGCACGTCCAACAAGAAGGGCGCGCAGGTCGGCAGCGGTGGGCAGCGACGCCGTGGCCTCGAAGGCAAGGGCCCGACGCCTCCCGCCTCCGCCCGCAAGGGACACAAGAAGAACCGCGTCGCCAACGCCCAGGCCAAGCAGGCCGCGGCCCGCCGCCCGGCGCCCCGGCGCGGCGGCGCCAAGGGCACGTCCGAGATGGTCGTCGGCCGCAACCCGGTCTACGAGGCCCTGCGCGACGGCGTCCCGGCGACGACCCTGTACGTCCAGCAGTACATCGACAACGACGAGCGGGTCCGCGACGCGCTCCAGCTCGCCGGTGAGCGCGGCAACATCAACCTGATGGAGGCCCCGCGCGTCGAACTGGACCGGATGACGAACGGCCTGAACCACCAGGGCCTCGTCCTCCAGGTCCCGCCGTACGAGTACGCGCACCCGGAGGACCTCACCGCCGCCGCGTACGACAACGGCGAGGACCCGCTGATCGTCGCCCTCGACGGCGTCACCGACCCGCGCAACCTGGGTGCGATCGTCCGCTCCGTCTCCGCGTTCGGCGGGCACGGCGTGGTCGTGCCCGAGCGGCGCGCGGCCGGAATGACGGCGGGCGCGTGGAAGTCCTCGGCGGGCACGGCCGCCCGTACGCCGGTCTCCCGGGTGACGAACCTGACCCGGGCCCTGGAGGGCTACCAGAAGGCCGGTCTCACCGTCGTCGGCCTCGCCGCGGACGGCGAGCACACCGTCGAGGACCTGGAGGCCCTCGACGGCCCCGTCGTCATCGTCATCGGCAGCGAGGGCAAGGGCCTGGGCCGCCTCGTCGGCGAGACCTGCGACTACCGGGTCCGCATCTCGATGCCGGGCGGCGCGGAGTCGCTGAACGCCGGTGTCGCGGCCGGGATCGTCCTGTACGAGGTCGCGCGGCGCCGGGCCTGAGACGCACCCGGACGGGGGGCGGCCGACCGGGGCGCCCCCCGTTGACGGGTCTCGGACACATCGGGCCCGTCAAGGCAGTGTCCTAAACACACATCACTCGGTTAGATGAGTGTGGACACCAGAACGCCTCGGTTCGACGAACAACCCGCCCTGAGCATGACCAAGGTGGACTGCGACCCCGCGCAGGTCATCGTCAACCACGCCAGCTTCCGGGTACAGCTCGGCCCCGGCCAGCGCACGCGGCTGCGCGGTCTGGCTCCCGCGGGCGCGACCAGGATCCCCGCCATGAGCGGCGGCGCCGGAGCGGTGCGCGGCAGGCGCTCGCCCGTCGTGTGGAGCGGCAGGTCCGCCCCGGGCGATCCCGGCGCCACCGGGCTCCTCCAGGCCGTACGGAACTCCACCGTGGGCCGCCCGACCTCCGCGTACGACTCCTACGATCCCCACGCCCCCCGCACCGGCCACGACTTCGACGGCGGGCTGGGCGGCACCCAGGTCATCGAGCGCCTGGAAGAGACCCAGCCCAACCCCGTCATCACCGCACCCCGCCGGCCGGGCCGCCACGGCAACGGCCCGCTGCTGCCGCCCATGCGCCGGGCGGTCGGCGCCTACGACGCCGTCGACACCGGACCGTACGGCCGTGCGGCGTACGACGACGGTGAGTACGACGACGGTGAGTACGACGACGCGTACGACGACTTGACCGAGGCCCGGGACCGGCGGCACGCCAACGACTCCGTACGGCACGCGTACTACCCCGGGCGCCGTATGAACCTCGGCGTCGTGCTGCTGCCCATGCGCGTCTTCCTCGGCTTCATCTCCATCTACGCCGGCATGGGCAAGCTGTGCGACCCCGTCTACTTCGACGGCGGCGAGCGCGGCTCCATGGTCAAGTGGCTGACCTCGCTGCACCCCTGGGCGCTGGCCGAGCCGCTGCGCGACTTCGCGCTCTCGCACCCCGTAGGCGCCGGACTCACCGTCGCCTTCCTCCAGGTCGTCGTCGGCGTCCTCACCGTCCTGGGCCTCTGGCAGCGCGTCGCCGCCTCCGTCGGCGCGCTCCTCTCCGCCGCCCTGCTGGTCACCGTCAGCTGGCGCACCGTCGCCGTCTACGACACGCCCGACATCATCTACCTCGCCGCCTGGAGCCCGCTGATCATCGCGGGCGCCCCCGTCTACTCCGTCGACGGGCGGCTCGCCGGCGAGGCCTGGCGCAGGCTCGGCCCGCGCTCGGCGATCTGGGACCTCCGCCGCCGGGTGCTGCGCCGGGGTGCCGTCGTCGCCACCGTGGTCGTCGGCCTCACCCTGCTCGTGGGTTCCATGCTCGGTGGCGCGGTCCGTTCCTCCGGGGTCGTCACCGTGCCCGGTCCGAACGGCAACCCGACCAACCAGCTCCCCGGCTCCCCGCTCCCGCAGGAGTCCCATGGCCGCCGGGCCTCCCACACGCCCGACGGGCGACGTCCCTCGCCGTCCCGCAGCAGTGCCTCCACCACTCCTTCGGCCAAGGCGTCCACGCCCGCCGCGGACTCCGTACGCGAGTCCGGCCAGGCGGCCGGTGCCGGGCAGCCCAGCCAGACCCGGGGCACCGTGCAGCAGCCCCCGCAGCAGACGGCCCCGCAGCCGCCTCCGTCCGGCAGTTCCGGCCCGAGCTCCTCCGGCTCCACCGGCGCCGGCGGCAGTTCCGCGACCGGCGGATCGGACGGCGGCGGCGGCTCCACCGGCGGTACGTCCGGCGGCGGCGGGCAGAACCCCATCGGCGGTCTGCTCGGCTGAGCCGCCGGGTCGGCGCAGGACGGAGGGGCGGTCACCGGAACGAACCGGTGACCGCCCCTCCGTCCTGCCGCGTCGCGTGCCGCTATTGGCCGTCGAGCTCCTTGGCGGCCTCGGTCAGGTCCTTCGCGGTGTCGATGGCCCGCCAGTACGCGCCGTGCGGCAGCGGATACCCGGCCAGCCTGCGCTCGCGGGCCAGCCGTGGGAACGTCGTCCGCTCGTGGTCGCCCCGGTCCGGCAGCAGGGTGGTGAACGCGGGGGAGAAGACGTACACACCGGCGTTGATGAGATACGGGGAGGGCGGCGACTCGATGAAGTCGGTGATGTGCCCGAACGCGTCCGTCTCCACGGCGCCCCACGGGATGCGGGGACGGGCCAGGGCGAGGGTTGCGGTCGCGTCGCGCTCGGCGTGGAACGCGGCCATCTCGCGCAGGGAGAAACGCGTCCAGATGTCGCCGTTGGTGGCGTACCAGGGCTCCTCCGGATCGGGGAGCCGGGCGGCGGCGTACTTCAGCCCGCCGCCGCGTCCCAGGGGTTCGGACTCCACGACCGTCGTCACGCGCAGCGGCAGCACCGCCGAGTCCAGCCACTCCTGGAGCACCTCGGCCAGATGACCGCACGACACCACGGCGTCGGTCACGCCCTCGGCGGCCAGCCAGGAAAGCTGATGGCCGATGATCGGAGTCCCGGTGCCCGGGATCTCGACCATCGGCTTGGGGCGGTCATCGGTGTACGGGCGCAGCCGCGATCCCTGGCCACCTGCCAGGACCACGGCCTGCGTCGGATACGTATGCATGCCAGGCACGATATGCGGTGCCCGGACCGGCCGGTCAGCTGAACTGTGCGACGCCCGAGGCGAAGGACGTGTCGCAGACGGGCCGCGAGAACCTGTGGGCCCGCGTCGGACCGTACTGCTCGACGGCCGCGCGGCCCAGCGCCCTGGCGATCGACATGCAGTGCCGGGCGAGCGAGGGGCGGGCCTCGACGGAACGCTGCAGGTCGGTCAGGGCGACACCCGGGTCCTTCTCCCGGAGCTCCAGGAGCAGCCGGTCACGGAGGAGGTCCTGGGGGGTGCGCTTCGGGGCGCGCTTCGAGACGTCCTGAGCGGAGGCGGCCAGGACCTGGGACTCGGAGTTGTGCGCTGCCCACGGCACGCTGGTGACGGCGAGGGTCCCGGAGAGGACCATCACGACGGGCAGTACGAGAGCGAGGGATCGGCCGATACGGCGAGCGGTGTGGGTCACGCAGCGAGCGTAGCGGGCAGTGATGATTTGGCGACATTACGTCACCCGTGAGGGGGATGGTTCGAGGGGGCTTTTCGAATCGCGTGTTGACGGGTCGCAGTGAAATGCCCGGTGTGCCGGGGAATCCGGCGCCGTACGGATTCAAACCCGGACGCGCCCCGCGCCGCGCGAACGGCCCCGCATGACGGCTTCTCGCCCGCGCGCCGGCCGCTCGCCCGCACGCACGGGGTCTTCGCCCGTATGCCGGTCTCTCGCCCCACGCCGGCCGCTCGCCCGCGCGACGCGCGAGCGGCCCCGCACGAAGAACGTGCGGGGCCGCTGGCTGTGGTGCGGGTGATGCCGGTGCCCGGGGCGGGGCTGGACGGGGCTGGGTGTCAGTCGGTGAGACGCGCGCCCGTCGAGGTCGAGAAGACGTGCAGCTCGTCCGGGCGCGGCACGACGTGCAGCTTGGTGCCCTTCTCCGGAACGGCGCGGCCGCCGACGCGGACGACCAGGTCCTTGTCCTCGCCGTCGACCTGCGCGGAGCCGTAGACGAAGCCGTCGGCGCCGAGCTCCTCGACGACGTTGACCGAGACGGCCAGACCGGCCGGGGCGTCGGCGCTGTCCTTCGAGAGGGACTTCGCGGCGGCGCCGCCGTGCTCGACGATGTCGAAGTGCTCGGGGCGGATGCCGACCGTGACGGTCGTGTCGCCCTTCTCCGAGGCGGCGGTCAGCGCTTCGCGCGAGACCGGGACGACGCTGTTGCCGAACTTCACGCCGCCGTCGGTGATCGGGACCTCGATCAGGTTCATGGCCGGGGAGCCGATGAAGCCGGCCACGAAGAGGTTCGCCGGCTTGTCGTACATGTTGCGCGGCGAGTCGACCTGCTGGAGCAGACCGTCCTTGAGGACCGCGACACGGTCGCCCATGGTCAGGGCCTCGACCTGGTCGTGCGTGACGTACACGGTCGTGATGCCCAGACGGCGCTGGAGCGAGGCGATCTGCGTACGGGTGGAGACGCGGAGCTTGGCGTCGAGGTTCGACAGCGGCTCGTCCATGAGGAAGACCTGCGGCTCACGCACGATGGCCCGGCCCATCGCGACACGCTGACGCTGACCACCGGAGAGCGCCTTCGGCTTGCGGTCCAGGTACTCGGTGAGGTCCAGCATCTTGGCGGCCTCTTCGACCTTCGCCCGGATGTCGCTCTTGTTGACCCCGGCGATCTTGAGCGCGAAGCCCATGTTGTCCGCGACGGTCATGTGCGGGTAGAGCGCGTAGTTCTGGAACACCATGGCGATGTCCCGGTCCTTCGGCGGCAGGTGCGTGACGTCGCGGTCGCCGATGCGGATCGCGCCGCCGTTGACGTCCTCAAGACCCGCGAGCATGCGCAGGGAGGTCGACTTGCCACAACCGGAAGGACCGACGAGGACGAGGAACTCACCGTCCGCGATGTCGATCTCCAGCTGGTCCACAGCCGGCTTCGTGGAGCCGGGGTAGACACGGGACGCCTTGTCGAACGTGACACTGGCCATGCTGAATCTTCTCCTTCACCGGCAGGAACGTGCCGGACGATCCGAGTAAGGGAGTGGTCTGGTCCACTTGGGTGAATCCTCAGCGACGCTACCTGGACATGTGGAATCTGTCAGTAGTTCGAGGACCGCGAAATTCTGGGACCGCGCGGGGTGCGGTGTTGGTTACACTGCTCCGGCACGCCTCCTTAGCTCAGCTGGCCAGAGCAACGCACTTGTAATGCGTAGGTCGTCGGTTCGAATCCGACAGGGGGCTCAACGGGAAGTCCAGCTCAGATGTGCTCTGAGCTGGACTTTCTTTGTTTCGGCGGACGCGGCGGCGACGCCGGGAGCGGGCCGCGCGGGTGTCCGTGGTCTCAGTTCTGGTCTCGGTTGCGGCTTCGGGCGGGGCCTCTGGCGGCGGTACGAAGAACTCGCCCATGCGCCGCATCACGTCCTTCGACAGGTGTGTGGTCGGCCCTCCACGTACCGCCGCGTCCGGCTGATCCGGGTGTGCCGCAGGATCTCCATGATCGCGGGCATGTCATCCAGTTCGGTGGTGCGGCCCATCCGGTCTCCCTGGGCGTCAAGACCATCCGGGCCGGGCGGACCGTGCGGCAGATGACCAGCAGCACGCAGAGCGTGCCGACCAGGACGGGACGCATGGGGTGGGACGGCACGATCGTCGGGGCGACGAACCCTCAGAGCATCGTGTTCCTCACGGTCGTGCTGCCTCGGTTCGTGGACGGAGACCGCGGCCATGTCGTACCGGCGTGCGGGCAACGCCGGAACGTGCCCGGCGTCACGGACCGGGACTCCCCGGTCGTCTGGGAGGTGGTGACCGGCTGGTCAGAGCGCGTTGACGGGGGTCAGGTTCGGTCCGCGGCCGACGGCCCCCTGCCGTCTCGGACCGGCAACCGCATGCGGACCACGGTCGGAGAAAAGGCTTTGCGTTCGCGTTCCCCAGGTCGCTACGGTCAATCGGCCGCCGGACGGCTGGCCCATTGGACGAGGAGGAGGTGTGCAGCACATGCGCACGAGTGCTGAGTTGTCGAACCCGATTTCGACGTACACCACCTCACTCTGGAGCCACCCTGTCCGTTCACATCACCTCACTGATCGATCCTGAGCACAGGCCGTCCAGTCGCCGCCTTGCGTGGCTGGCGTCCGACGCCGATGGGATCCCTGTCGGATCGGTGTTTCTGCGGCTGTTCACCACCCCCGGGCAGAAGCACTACGCCGAGATGGACCTGCACGTCCACCCGTCCGAGCGCAGACACGGTACGGGAACGCTGCTGCTGACCGCCGCCGCGCACGCCGCCCGTGAGTACGGCCGCCGCTCGCTCGCGGCGCAGGCCGAACCCGGGTCCCCCGGTGCCCGGTTCCTGTCGGCCAGAGGCTTCAACGAAGCCGCGGCATTCACGTTCACCCGGCTGAACCTGGCCGAGGCGAACCTGCCGGCGCTCACGGCGCTCGTCGAACGGCCCCATCCGGGCTATCGACTGTCCTCCTGGGACGGCACCGTCCCGGACGAGCTCGCGGACACGTTCGCGCTGTCCCGCCGCGCCATGGACGACATGCCGATGGGCGGCACCGACTACGGCACGGTGGACTGGGACGTGGATCGCGTCCGGGCCGCGGCCGCGGCCGTGGCCCGGCGCGGCGATGTGCTGCACACCGTCGTCGCCATCGATGAGACCGACGGCTCGATCGCCGGGTTCACCGAGCTGGTCGTCCCCGGCGACGGCACCGGCGACGGTCAGCACTACGGCACCGGCGTCCTGCCCGAGCACCGCGGGCACGGTCTCGGCCGGTGGATGAAGGCGGCCGCCATCATCCAGGCCCGCGACCTGCACCCGCACCTCGACGGCCTGCGCACCGACACCGCCGACGGCAACCTGCCGATGCGCGCGATCAACGACGCGGTCGGCTACACGCCGACCCATCGGATCGTCCACCACAGGCTCGATCTCCTGCCGCACTAGCCGATCTCGGATCGGACGCGGCGTCAGCACGGTCCGCCCGTAGGCCGGTCGGTGCCGGCCCTCGGGGTCATCCGACTCTTCGTCAGAACCTCAAGCATCGACGGGCACCTCGCAGGACTCCGTCCCGGAGTGGGACAAGGCGAGTCCCGTCGTGGAAGGCACGCTCTTGAACCGCGAACAACTCTCCTCCATCGCCCACACCAACCACCCGATCAAGTCTCCGCTCGACGATGCCTCCGTGCGTCGGCTCCTGGAACACGGGCTGCCGCGAGGCGACGAGCGGGTGCTCGACCTCGGTTGCGGCAGCGCGGAATGGCTTCTGCGCGCCCTGGCCGTACGACCGCATCTGCACGCCGAGGGCGTGGACATCTCCCCGGACGCTCTGGCCCAGGCCAGGCAGGCGGCGAGTGACCGCGGTGTGGAGGACCGCCTCGTCCTCCACCACCAGGAAGCCGAAGGTTTCGTCTCCGCGGAGCCGTTCGACCTGGTGATCAGCGTCGGGGCCACGCACGCCTTCGGCGGTCTGCTGCCCACCCTCGCCGCGGCCCGCAAGCACCTGGCCCCCGGCGGCCGTGTCCTGATCGGTGAGGGATTCTGGGACCGCGCCCCGTCCCAGGAGGCCATCGACATGCTCGGGGACTGCACCGACCTGGCGACCACCGTGGACCGCGTCGTCGCCGACGGATGGACGCCGATCCACGGGCACATCAGCACACGTCGCGAACTGGACGACTACGAATGGGCCTGCTGGGGGTCGCTCGCCTCCTGGGCGCTCGACCACCCGGCCGATCCGGACAGTTCCCATGCGCTCGCCGCGGCGACCACCCACCGGACCGAATGGCTGCGCGTCTACCGGGACACCTGGGGCTTCGTCTCTCTCGTGCTGGGCCAGACGCCCGACCACTCCTGACACAGCTCCGCCGCTCAGCACCTGGTGGCAACCCGGCTGCCTGCCCTCGGGTCCCGGGACAGGTTTCCGAGATCCGGAAGGGCGGCTCGGGTGACAGTTGAGTCGTGGGGCGGGGGGCCCCCCCCCCCCCCCCCCCGCCCCCGGGGGCCCCCAAACCGCCTGGTGGGGGGGGCCCCCGGGGGCGCCCCCCGGGGGCGCCCCCCGGGGGGCCGGGGCCGGGGTTCCCGCCCCCCCGGGGGGGGGGGGGGGGGGGTTTTTGGGGGGGGGGGGGGGGGGCGCCCCCCCCCCCCCCCCCCCACGGCCACTGGTCGCCACAAACGAGCGTGGTCGGGCAGCCCGGGGCATCCCCCGGGCTGCCCGACCGGGGCCTCGCCCGGTTTCGTCGATGACTGGCGCTCGCGGAAGGGTTCGCCGAGCTGCAAGACCGCCGTGCAACGGGGTGGTGGTCGGCGCCGAACTCTTCTCCGGCAACTCCGCGGCTTCCGGCAGCGCTCCGCTCGCTGCCCTTATGGGGCGGTGGTCCTGCGGCGGGACCAGGCCCACAGTCCGAGTGCCAAGGCCGTGCCGACGAGGAGGACCGCGACCGCGACCCAGGTGGCGTAGGTGACCGCGTCGGTGAACGCGGTGCGCGGGTCGTGGACGTGCGTCACGCGGTCCTTGAAGCGTGTGGTGATCAGTGTGCCGAGGATGCTGGTGCCGAGGACGGCGCCGATCTGGCGGGCGGCGTTGACGGTGCCGCCCGCCTCGCCCTCGCGGCCGTGTGGGACGTGGCCGACGGCGAGGGCGGTGGACGGGGCGTTGGCGAGACCGCAGCCGAGGCCGAACAGGACGAAGGCGGAGGCGTACCCGGCGAACGCGGTGTCCGGTTCGACCTGCGCGAAGAGGGCGGCGCCGACGGCCGCGAGCAGCAGGCCCGCCGTGATCAGGACGCGCGGGCCGAGTCGGCGCACCAGTATTCCGGCCAGGACCGAGGCCGCGATGAACGCGCCGAATTCCGCGAGGAGTTGGACGCCCACCTGCAGGCCGGTCAGTCCTCTCACCCGCTGCAGCCACAGCACTTGGAGAAGGGAGAGGCCGACGAAGCCGAACAGGACGGTCGCGGCCAGTAGAAGGGAGGCGCTGTAGGAAGGGTCGCGCATCAGCCGCAGGTCGACCATGGGGGCGGTGCGGCGCAGTTCGACGATGGTGAAGGCGGCCAGCAGAAGGACCGCTGCCACGACGGCGGCCAGGGCCCGTGCGGAGCCGTAGCCGTGGTGACCGCCGTCGATCAGCCAGAAGACCAGTAGCGCGAGACCTGCGATCGCGGTGAACTGCCCAGCCCAGTCCAGGCGTTGGCCCGGGTTGCGGGATTCGGGGACCCGGCCGAGCGCGACCGCCGCCGCGAGGCCCGCCATGGCGAGGTTGAGCCAGAACGCCGTGTGCCAGGTCCACCAGCGCAGCGCGAGGCCCGCGATGAGGGGGCCGACGGCCAGCCCCAGCCCGGAGGTGGCCGCCCATGCGGCGATCGCCCCGGCGCGGCGGCGCGGGTCGCGGACGGCGTGTGTGATCAGCGCGAGCGAGCTGGGCGTGATCAGGGCACCGCCCAGGCCGGCGATCGCCTGGCCGGTGAGGACGGTGGCCAGATTGTCGGCCAGGACCAGCACCAGGGCGCCCGCGGCCATCGCCGCGGTCCCGGCGAGGAAGACGCGTTTGCGCCCCCACCGGTCGGCCAGTGCGCCGGCGCCGAGCACGCAGGACGCCACGACCAGGGTGTACATGCTCGGCACCCACACCATGTCGCCCGGGGCGAGGCGCAGGTCGGCCTGGACGGCACCGAGCGTGCCGATGGTCTCGGTGGTCTGGAGGAACACCGTGAACAGCCCCAGGCAGGCGGCGACGAGGACCGGCACGGGGCTGCCGGCGTGGGCGGTGCCGCGTTCCCCGGCTGCCGCGTCACGCAGAACGGTGGTCATCGTTCGCCCCTCCGGACAGCATGGTCTTGATCTGGCGGGTGACGGCGTCGGCGAGGACTTCCTCGCGGCCGGCCTCGACGGCGTCGAGGACCTGTTCGACCACGGCGGCGGGGCTGATCTTGGGCTGGTCGGTGTTGGCGGCCATGTCGGTGTCGATGAACGCGGCGTGCACGGCGACCGTGAGGGTGCCCTGTGGGCGCAGCTCTTCGCGTACCGCGTTGGTCATCGACCAGGCCGCCGCCTTGGAGACGCCGTAGGAGCCGATCTGGGGGAGCGTGTGCCAGGAGAGCACGGAGAGCATGTTGACCAGGGCCCCGCCGCCGTTCCTGCCGAGAACGGGGGCGAAGTCGTGGCACATGGCGAGTGTGCCGAACAGGTTGGTCTCCAGCTCGGCGCGCGCCCCGTCGAGGGTGTCCGAGCCGAGCAGCGAATCACCACGCAGGATGCCCGCGTTGTTGACCAGCAGGGTGGTGTCCGAGCAGCGCTCGGCGGCCGCGGCCACGGAGGCCGGGTCGGTGATGTCGAGTGCGAGGGGCGTCAGTCCGGGGTCGGTCACCGACTTCGGGTCGCGGGCCGCTCCGTACACGGTGTGCGCGCCCCGTGCCAGCAGGCCCTGCGCGAAGGCGCGGCCCAGTCCTCGGTTGGCGCCGGTGACGAGCGCGATGGATCCGTTGATGTTCACAGGGCCTCCTGCGGGAGTGTCGTGGACGAGGGTGAGGACGCGTGATCCGCGGAGGAGTCCTGGACTACGCGGGCCTGCCGGGCGAGGGCCAGTAGCCGGCCGTCGGCCGACCACACCGCGCTGTCGTCCACCGCCCAGCCGCTGCCGGCCTGTTCGGTGCGGATCCGGACCAGGGCCCAGCCCGTGAGTGCCTCGGCGTCCAGCGCGTCGGTGAAGTGGATGGTCAGCTCGGCGGTCGGCACCGGGCGCGGGGTGCGCCAGCGCGCGAACAGGGCGGGCGGGAGGACGTCGGTGAGGGTGACGACCGCGGCCTCGTCCAGCGCCCGCCCGTCGGTGAACCGCACCCAGGCGACCAGCTCGGCCCGCTCACCCCCGGCGAGAGGCAGCGCCTCGGTGGCGGGACGGATCTCCACCTGCCGGGCGAAGGCCACGACCCCGGCCGACAGGTCGAGGGGCATGCAGTCGGCCGGACCCGGTACCCGGGGCGAGGTCCGCCCGACATAGCTGGGCCCTCGGCGGCCGTGGCCGAATACCGCCGAGCCCACGAGCACCGTGGCTCCGTCCTGATGGCCCGTGAAGGCACAGGTCGCGGCCCGGCGCCCCACCGATGGCCTGGCCAGGGACAGATGGAGCGGAAGGGTACCGACAGGTGCGAGGAAGTGGGCGGTCAGGGCGCGGACCGGACGGCCTTCCCCTACGCCTCGTTCCCGCATGGTGGTGAGCGCCGCCGCCGCGACATGCCCCCCGTGCGCACCCGCCCAGGACCGCCACAAGGGGTCGATCCGAGCCACCGCCTCATCCTCGGTGGCACACGTGCTGCCGGGTGGTGAAGCCCTCATTCCCGTCTCCTCATTCGGTCGAGCCCAACGAGCCCGCTAGACAGTTGGAAAACGAGACTCACTATAGGTGTGTCAGTTTGAAAATCAAACGCTCATGTTGTTCGTTGCCTGGGCGGCATTCGGGGCGTCGGTCGCCAAGGGGGCATGGTGGGCATGGTGGGTCCCGTTTTCCAACGCGCTGTGCTTATAGTGAGTTGGAAAGGGCAACCAGGGTCTTTCGTTCGGATCAGGCCGGATCGGGGAGCGGCGCCCGGATGCGCGCTGTGACCCGTCAGCACGCCGCAACCCCCAGGAGGTCCAGGCAGATGCCCGCCGTCGGCCCACGTTCCTGCTCCATCGCGAACTCGCTCGCCGTCATCGGTGAGCGCTGGAGCCTGCTCGCGCTGCGGGAGGTGTTCCTCGGGGCGCGCCGCTTCGACCAGATCGCGGCGAACACCGGCGCCAGCCGGGACATCCTCACGGCCCGGCTGAAGAAGCTCGTGGAGAACGGGGTCCTGGCCAAGGAGCTCTACCAGGCCCACCCGCCGCGCTACGAGTACACGCTGACCGAGGCCGGACTCGCGCTGCAGCCGGTCCTGCTCGCCCTCATGGAATGGGGCGACCGCTACGTGACCGAGGGGGAACCCCCGACGGTGTTCAGGCATGACTGTGGCGAGGTACTCCACCCGCGCACCGTCTGTGACGCCTGCAGCCGGCCCGTCCCTCCCGACAGTGCCCACGCGATCCGCCTCGGTGGCGTCCCGCAGTAGTCCGAGGGCGCCCCGGCGCCGGGACGAGGGCGAGGCCGGCCGTCCCGGCGTCGGATCGAGGGGAAGGCCGGCCGTCCCGGCGCCGGACCGACGGCAGGACCCGCCGACCCGGCGCCGCCCCGTCGCCGAGCCGGTCACTGCCTCGGTTGATCCGGCATCGAGGACGCGATCCGGATGACCGTGCTGTTCAGCCGCCAACTCGCCTACGCGGGACTGATTCCCGTACCCGACACCGATCGGAGTACCAGTTCGTGACCATCCAATGCGCCGTCGACGGCGTCATCGCCACCGTCACCATCGATCGCCCCGCAAAACTCAACGCCCTGAACTACGCCACCATCGACGCGCTCGTCGCCACCCTCGACCGGATCGAGGCGGACGACGCGATCCGCGCCGTCATCCTCACCGGTGCCGGAGAGCGCGCCTTCAGTGCCGGCGCGGACATCGGCGACCTCGCGAACAGCATCGCGGGCGGTGTCGACCAGGCTCTGCGCGAGATCGTACGGCGGGGCAGGGCCTCACCCGCCGCATCGAGCAGTTCCCGAAACCGCTCATCGCGGCAGTCAACGGGCTTGCCTATGGCGGCGGTTGCGAGATCACCGAAGCGGCCCACCTCGCCATCGCCGGCGAGCACGCCACCTTCGCCAAGCCGGAGATCACTCTGGGCTTCCCGCCGCCCTTCGGCGGCTCACAGCGTCTTCCCCGGCACATCGGCCGCAAGAGGGGCCTGGAGATGATCCTCACCGGCGATCCGATCACCGCCGGTCGTGCGGCAGAACTCGGCATTGTCAACCACGTCGTTCCGCACGCCGACCTGCTCCCGGCCGCCCGTGAGCTGGCCGACCGCATCGTCCGTCACGCGCCCACCGCCGTGAGCGCCTGCCTGGCCGCGGTGACGCGCGGCATCAATCTGCCCATCGACGAGGGCCTGGCCGTCGAAGCCTCCTGGTTCGCCGTCACCGTTCCCACCGAGGGAGTCACCGAAGGGCTCCGCGGTTTCCTCGGCAAATCGGCCGACGCCACGCGGTAGCCCGCTCGCCCCTGGCGGCGGGGCCGGCGCGAGGCCGCTGTGGAAGCCGCCGCCGCACGCTGTCCACCGGCGACGTTGTGTGCCGGCCCGAAGATGTCGGCCCCGCGCGGCGACGTCCGCCCCAAGGCCACGAGCAGGACTTGGGGCCGACGCCGCGCGAGGCCTGAACCGACCGACGCGTCGCGGCGGAGATCCGCCTCGCTCCAGCCGTTCGTACTGGCATCTGACGCCCCGCGACGCCCCGCGACGCGGACCGCCGATGTCAGTGCGGGAGCCGCGTCGTCAGGCCGTCGAGGACGACCTCCAGGCCGTAGGCGAACTTGGTGTCGCGGATCTCGACGGGGTCGAGGGCCGGGGGAGCGGCGTAGGCCTCGGCGAGGTGGTCGTGGCCGGCCGCGGCCTGCTGGGCCGCGGGCATGAGGTGGGCGATGAAGTCCGCCTCGGTCTTGCCGGAACGGGCGACCGTGGTGAGCCAGGCGGCCTCCGTGGCGCTCATGCCGATGACGTAGGACAGGACGGTGTCGATCGCGCGGCTCGGCTCGGGGAAGCCGGCGGTCGCGAAGAGGGCGGCCAGCCGCTCGGTGAAGGACATGAGGTTGGGCCCCAGGTAGGCGAGGCCCGCCTGGCCGAGGACCGACGTCAGCCACGGGTGGCGCAGGGCCGTCGTACGGAAGGACCGGGCGGCCTCGGTGGCGGCGGCACGCCAGTCGGGGCCGTCGGTGCCACCGGCCCCGGAGTCCCCTCGGGCCGCGTCCGGGGACGGGACGGCGATCTCGGCGAAGACCTCGTCCACCGCCAGTTCCATCAGCTCGTCCTTGGTCGCGACGTGCCGGTAGAGGGAGGTCGCGCCGGCGTTCAGGCGGGCGCCGAGCTTGCGCATGCTGAGCGCCTCGATGCCGTCGGCGTCCAGCATGACGATCGCCTCGCGGACGATCGCGGCCCGGCTGAGCGAGGGCTGGTCGGTGCGGCGCTGCTGCCGGGTCCACACGGACGGGATCGGGTCGGACGTGGCGGCCATGACTCCTCCTTGATGCGTACACCGTTCGCAATCAGCGTACATGAATGGTTCTTGCGAACGCCGCACCCGTCTGCGTACAGTGTGCGCATCGAAGGAACGGTGTGCGCAATGGTGAGAGGAAACCCCATGGAGACCCGCAATCCACGCCGCTGGTGGATCCTGATCGTGCTCTGCCTCAGCTCGCTGGTCCTGGTGGTCGACAGCATGGCGCTGACCGTCGGGGTGCCGTCGATGACCGAGGACATCGGCGCGAGCGCCCAGGACACGCAGTGGATCCTCGACTCCTACATCCTGGTCTTCGCCGGGCTCCTGCTCACCTCCGGCAGCCTCGGCGACCGGTTCGGCCGCCGGAGAGTCATGATCGTCGGGCTGCTGCTCTTCGGCGCGGCGTCACTGGCCGCGACCTTCTGCACGAACCCCGGCGAGGTGATCGCCGCGCGGATCACGATGGGGGTCGGCGGGGCGCTCATCATGCCCTCGACGCTGTCGATCCTCATCACCGTCTTCGACGAGGAGGAGCGCGGCAGGGCGATGGCGGTGTGGAGTTCGGTGTCGATGCTCGGACTGGTCGGCAGCCCGGTGCTCGGCGGTGTGCTGATCGACCACTTCTCCTGGCACTCGATCTTCTTCATCAACGTCCCGGTCGTCGCCCTGGCCGTCCTGGCGGGCCTCACCCTCATGCCGGAGTCGAAGGGGCCGTGGCAGAAGCCCGACCCGCTCGGTGCGGTGCTGTCCGCGGCCGGTATCACCGCCCTGGTCTGGTGGATCATCGAGATCCCGCAGCACGGCGCCTTCGAGGGCCGGTCGGTGATCACCCTGGTCGTCGCGGTCGTCGCCCTCGCCGGGTTCGTGGTCTGGGAGAACGTCATCTCCGCGCCGATGGTGCCGCTGGTCCTGTTCAAGCACCGCAACTTCAGCGGGGGTTCGCTGTCACTGACCCTGGTGCAGATCGGCAACGGCGGTCTGCTGCTGGTGCTCACCCAGTACCTGCAGTTCGTGCTCGGCTACTCGCCGATCGAGGCGGGCCTCGCGTTCGTGCCGCTGGCCGGCGCCGCGCTGGTCGGCAACGTCGTGGGCACCGGGCTCGCCGCGAAGGTCGGCAACCGCCTCCTGGTGCTGGCCGGAATGCTCGTCATGGTCTCCTCCTTCGCGCTGCTGACCACCGTCTCGGCCGACAGCGGTTTCGCCGTCCCGGCGGTCGCGCTCGGCCTGCTCGGCCTCGGCGCGGGCCTCGCGATGCCGGCCGCGGTCGGCGCGCTGATGGGCACCATTCCGCCGGAGAAGGCGGGCGTCGGCTCGGCCCTCAACGACACCATCCAGCAGGCCGGCGCCGCGCTCGGCATCGCGATCCTCGGCTCGCTCCTGTCGAGCGGCTTCGCCCGCGAGATGCCCGCCGGTGCACCCGAGCAGGCGAAGCGCTCGATCGCGGACGCGCTGGCCGTCGCCCACGGCGACACCGGCCTGGTCCACGCCGCCCGGGAGGCCTTCACCGCCTCGATGTCGGCCACCTTCACCGTCAGCGCGATCGGCGTACTCGCCGCCGCCGTCCTGGCCGCCCTGGTCATGCGCGACAGCAGGCCCGAGCCCGCGGCGGCTCCGGCGGAGGAGCCCGAACTCGTCGCCTGACGTCCCCGTGAAGGCGGTCGACTCCGCGACCTGGCAGCGGGGCCGCGGCTGGGCGCTCTCCGTCGCGTTGATCCAGCTGCCCTACTACCAGCACCGGAATCCCCCGCTCGCCGCCCGCGCACGGCACGTGATCGGGGAGGTCCTGGCCGACCACACCTCCGGCACATGAGCGCCCGCTCGGCCTTCGCACCGCTGACCGCAGGGCCCGAGGACCCCCGTCACCACCCGGTGGCGGGGGTCCGGCCGTTCGCTCAGTGCCGCCCGGCCAGCCGGTCCGCGGCCTTGGCGATGGGGTCCGTGCCCGCGCGGGGCGAGGTGAGTTCGCGGCGGTCGGCAGCGCGGTAGGCGGCGTACATGCCGTGGACACCGATCCAGCGGAAGGGTTCCGGTTCCCACCGGCGGACCTTGTGGTTGACCCAGGGCAGGGACGTCAGCTCCGTGGGGCCGGACTGGCCGGAGTCCTGCTGGATCAGGTCGCGCAGGGTACGGGCGGCGAGGTTGGTGGTGGCGACGCCGGAGCCGACGTAGCCGCCGGCCCAGCCGAGACCGGTGGAGCGGTCGAGGGTGACGGTGGCGCACCAGTCACGGGGGACGCCGAGGACACCGGACCAGGCGTGGTCGATGCGCGTGGCCGCGGTGGTGGGGAAGAGGCGGACGAGGATGTCGCGGAGGGCCTCGATGGTGGCGGGCTGGGTGCGGCCGTCGTTGTCGGTGGCCGAGCCGTAGCGGTACGGCACGCCGCGACCGCCGAGCGCGATGCGGTCGTCGGCGGTGCGCTGGGCGTACATGTAGGCGTGGGCCATGTCGCCGAGGGTTTCGCGGCCGTCCCAGCCGATGGTGTCCCACATCGAGCTCGGGAGCGGCTCGGTGGCGATCATCGACGAGTTCATGGGGAGCCAGGTGCGCTTCTGGCCCTTGAGGTTCGCGGTGAAGCCCTCGGTGCAGCGCAGGATGTACGGGGCGCGGACGGTGCCGTACGGGGTGCGGGCGTGCTTGGGCTCGATCTCGGTGACCGGTGTCGATTCGTGGATGGTGACGCCGAGCGCCTCGACGGTGGCCGCGAGGCCCTTGATGAGTTTGACCGGGTGCAGGCGGGCGCCGTGCGGGGTCCAGGTGGAGCCGACGGCTCCGGTGACGTTGACACGCTCGGCGGTTTCGCGGGCGCCGCGCAGGACGCGGTCCTTCTCGCCGAAGGCGATCTCCACGGAGTGGAAGTCCTTGAGCCGGGCCAGTTGGGCCGGGGTGTAGGCGACTTCGAGAACACCGCCCTGGTGGATATCGGCGTCGATGTTCTCCTCGGCGGCGATCCGGACGACTTCGTCGACGGTGTCGTTCATCGCCTGCTGGAGGCGGACGGCGGCTTCGTGGCCGTGGAGTTTCGCGTACCGGTCGCGGCCCGCGATGCCGTTGTAGAGCCAGCCGCCGTTGCGCCCGGAGGCGCCGTAGCCGCAGAACTTGCCTTCGAGGACGACGATGTTGAGGAAGGGGACGGCCTTCTTGAGGTAGTAGGCGGTCCACAGCCCGGTGTATCCGCCGCCGACGATGCAGATGTCGGCGGTGGTGTCGCCGGGCAGGGGCTCCCGGGCCATGGGGGTGCCTTGGTCCGCGTACCAGAACGATATGCCGCCGTTGACGGTGCTGACGGTGCTCATGTTGCCCCTGCTTTGTCCGGTGTGAAGCCCTGTGGTGAAGCGTGTGAGCGGGACGTTACTGCGCCGGAGGGGTTTTCGTCCTGTGCCGGGACCGGGTCAGTGGGTAGCAGGCGAGGCCGATGAGCACGGCGGTGAAGTGGCCGAGGTCGGTGAAGGTGGGGCCGGTGACGAGGGGGACGCCGTAGAAGACCAGTACGGCGAAGAGGTACACGGGCCGCCAGGACGACGGGACGCGGTACGCGAGGACGGCGATGACGCCCGCGAGCGCGTAACTGACTCCGATGTCGAGTGTGTTGGCGGCGGACTCCGGTACGTGTCCGTGCCGGATGGCCCAGGCCAGGATGCCTTCGCTGACGAGGCTGGCGAGGACATGGGCGGCGACGGCGACGGCGAACCAGCGCAGGGTGCCCAGCCAGCGTTCGGCGGGGGCGTGGAAGACGGTGTAGAGGATGGCGTAGGGGACCCATCGGCCGCTGTCGATCCAGAGGGCACTGACGATCAGCACGCGTACGGGGTCGTGGGAGAGTTCGTGGATGTTGGTCGAGCGCTGACGCAGGAAGTCCTCCTCGAAGTCCGGGGACATCTGGTGCACGATGACGGTCGTGACGAAGAGCGCGGTCAGCCAGATGTAGGTGCCCGGTGCGCTGCGGATCCATGAGCCGACGCTGCGGATCCACGAGCCGGCGGTGGTACGCGGCCGGGTGGGCGGGGCGGGGCTGCTCGGAGTCATATCCGATTGATGCACGGCTCTACGATCGTCCGCGTGATTGACATTCCGGACGGACTGATCGACACCCAGTCCAAGTACAACGGGGCGGCCGGGCGGGCTTTTCTGGCAGCGTTGCCGGGGCGGGCCGCCGAGTTCCTGGAGCGGTGGGGGCTGCGGCGGGACGGTGAGGCGTTCCACGGGGTGTGCGCACTGGTGCTTCCGGTTGTGCGGGTGGCGGACGGTCGTCCGGCGGCGCTGAAGCTTCAGCCGGTGGACGAGGAGACCGTGGGGGAGCCGGTCGCGCTGCGGGTGTGGGGCGAGGCGGGCGCGGGGGCCGTGGAGCTGCTGGATCACGACGCGGCGACGGGGACGCTGTTGCTGGAGCGGCTGGACGGCCGCCGCTCGTTGGCGGGGATGGCGGACGAGCGGGAGGCGGTGCTGATTCTGGCGGGGCTGCTGGCCCGGCTCTCGTCCGTACCGGCTTCGGCTTCGGCTCTTGCTCCGGCTCCTGTTTCGGCCTCGGCTTCGGCTTCGGCGGTTCGCGGGCTGTCGGGACCGCCGGCTCTGTCAGGACCGCCGGCTCTGCGGGGGCTGGGGGAGATGGCGGCGCGGATGCTGGAGGAGGCGCCGGGGGCGGTGGCGGCGCTGGCGGACGAGGAGGAGCGGCGGCTGCTGGCGGACTGCGCGGCGGCGGTGCGTGAGGTCGCCGGGGAGCCGGGGGACCGGTTGCTGCACTGGGACCTGCATTACGGGAACGTACTGGCCGGGAGGGAGGGCCGGTGGGTGGCCATCGACCCGAAACCACTGGTCGGCGATCCGGCGTTCGAGCTGCTTCCGGCGCTGGTCAACAGGTTCGACGCGGCGGCGGTGCGGTGGCGGTTCGACGTGCTGACACAGGCGCTGGGGCTGGACCGGGAGCGGGCGCGGGCCTGGACGCTGGGGCGGCTGCTGCAGAACGGTCTGTGGGACGTGTCGGACGGGCAGCGGCGGCTGGACCCGGACCAGGCCGAGATCGCGCGGCAGCTGCTGGGGCGGAGCCGGCCGGTGACGGGTCTGTGCCTACGCTGACCTCATGATTCGTACCGCCACCCCTGCCGATGTTCCCGTCATCCACGCCATGGTCCGTGAGCTGGCCGACTACGAGAAGGCCCTGCACGAGGTGAGGGCCACCGAGGAACAGCTGCACGAGGCGCTGTTCGGCGAGCGGCCCGCCGCGTACGCGCACATCGCGGAGTCGGACGACGACGGCGAGGTGGTCGGCTTCGCACTGTGGTTCCTGAACTTCTCCACGTGGCGCGGGGTGCACGGCATCTACCTGGAGGACCTGTACGTACGTCCGGAGCGGCGCGGCGGCGGGCACGGGAAGGCTCTGCTGACGGAGCTGGCGCGGATCTGCGTGGCGCGGGGCTACGAGCGCCTGGAGTGGTCGGTGCTGAACTGGAACGCCCCGTCCATCGCGTTCTACGAGTCGCTGGGCGCGCGGCCGCAGGACGAGTGGACGGTGTACCGGCTGACGGACGGGGCGTTGACGAAGCTCGGCGGGTGACGGACCCCGCCGGACCAGGTGAAGCGGCCGGGCCGGGGAGTGCGCTCGGCTTTGTGAGGCGGCCGGGCCGGGGAGTGCGCTCGGCTATGTGAGGCGGCCGGGCCGGGGAGTGCGCTCGGCTATGTGAGGCGGCCGGGCCGGGGAGTGCGCTCGGCTATGTGAGGCGGCCGGGCCGGAAAGCGCGCTCGGGCCCGGGACGCCGGGTTACGGACCCTGCCGGTCCACGGGAGGCGGTCGCCCCAGGGATGCCGCTCGGCCGGGGACGCCGGGTTACGGGATCAGGACGACCTTGCCCATCGTGCCCCGGGTCTCCAGGGCGCGGTGGGCGGCGGCCGCCTCGGCGAGCGGGAAGCGCTGGACGGCGGGGCGGAGCCGGCCTGCGGCGGCTTCGGCGAGCGAACGGGTTTCGAGGGCGCGCAGACCGCCCGCCTTCGCCGTCATGACGGGGCCGAGCACGCTCTCGGAGGTGATGCCGCGTTCGGCGAGCTCTTCGTCGGTGAAGGTGAGCGGGGCTCCGTCGTGGAGTCCGGCGCCGGACCAGCCGAACACGATGTGCTGCCCGCCCGCACCGAGCAGGTCGACGGCGGCCCGGCCGGTGGTCCCCCCGACGGAGTCGTAGACGACGGTGGCGCGGCGGCCGAGCCCGTCGAGGTGGGCGCGGACCTGCCGGTCCCAGTCGGGGAGCGTGTAGTCGACGGCGAGGTCCGCACCGTTCGCCCGGACGGCGGCGACCTTGGCGGGGCCTCCGGCGAGGCCGATGACGGTGGCCCCGGCGTTCTTGGCGTACTGCACGATCAGGGTGCCGATGCCGCCCGCCGCTGCGGGGACGACGACGGTGGAGCCGGGGCCGAGTTCGGTGAACTGCAGGATGCCCAGGGCGGCGCGGCCGGTGCCGATCATGGCGACGGCCGCGGCTTCGTCGAGGCCGTCCGGGACCGGGTGCAGCTTCTCGGCGTCGACGACGGCGAGTTCGGCGTAGCCGCCCGGGACCATGCCGATATGGGCGACGACGCGCCGGCCGAGCCAGCCGGGATCGGTGCCCTCGCCGAGTGACTCGACCCGGCCGGCGACCTCGCGCCCGGGGATGGTCGGCAGCTCGGCGGGGGCCGGGAACGGGCCGCTCATGCCTTCGCGCAGAGCCGTGTCGAGGAGGTGTACGCCTGCCGCGGCCACGGCGATACGGACCTGGCCTGGGCCGGGCACGGGGTCGTCGGTCCACTCGTGGACGAGGTTCTCGGCCGGGCCGAAGGTATGAAGGCGAATGGCATGCACGGTGGACTCCCCGTCGTGTCGGTCGCTGTGGAGGCGGGCAGGTCCTGCGGGACCTGTGGAGCCACCCTCCGACCTCAAGCCCGCTTGAGGTCAAGTCCTGTCGTGGCGCCGCGGTTGTTCCGTTCCTCCCGTAGCGGCGAGGGGCGTTGTCAGTGGGGTGGGTGACGATGGGGGCATGGCACGCAGCAGCGGGAAGACGGACACCATCGCGACGGCACGGCGGCCGGAGGTGCGGCTGCCACCGCTCGTTCCGTACGACGGGGAAGGACTGGAGCCCGACGGGGACTACGACGGGGTGTGCTTCGAGGGGGCGGATCTGGCGGACGAGTCGGGGCCGGGCGCCCGGTTCATGGACTGTGCGCTGAACGGCTGCGCACTGGACCGTACGGAGCTGGTCAGGGCCCGCTTCATCGACTCGGTGCTGACGGGCGTACGGGGGGTGGGCACCGATCTCGCGGGGGCGTCGCTGCGGGATGTGGAGGTGGTGGACGCGCGGCTGGGCGGGGTGCAGCTGCACGGCGCGGTGCTGGAGCGGGTGCTGGTGCG
Source organism: Streptomyces sp. NPDC104309 (assembly GCF_055584025.1). Classification (NCBI taxonomy): domain Bacteria; kingdom Bacillati; phylum Actinomycetota; class Actinomycetes; order Kitasatosporales; family Streptomycetaceae; genus Streptomyces; species Streptomyces sp. NPDC104309. The sequence goes on from NZ_JBVJMV010000018.1 coordinate 144,472, forward strand.
CGGCGGGAAGATCGACTACCTGAATCTGCGGAAGGCGCGGCTGAAGGACGTGGTGTTCGAGGGCTGTGTGCTGTCCGAGCCGGATTTCGGGAATGCGGAGCTGGTGCGGGTGGAGTTCCGCGACTGTGTGCTGAAGCGGGCGGACTTCAGTTCCGTACGGATGGAGGCGGTCGACCTGCGGACGGTCGCGGAGCTGGACATCGCGCGCGGGGTGGAGCGGCTGGCGGGTGCGGTGATCAGCCCGGCACAGCTGATGGAGCTGGCTCCGGCGTTCGCGGCGCAGATCGGGGTGCGGGTGGAGGCGTAGCCGCCGGGCCGGACGCCCGGATCAGATACGGGGGAAGCGGGCCTGGAGGTCCCAGATCACGGGATTGTCGGCGAGACCTTCGTGCATGTCGGCGAGGTCGGCGATGAGATCGTGCAGGAAGTCGCGGGCCTCGCGGCGCAGCATCGCGTGGTTGAAGGTGAGCGGGGGCTCGTCGCCGGGCATCCAGTCGGCCTCGACGTCGACCCAGCCGAAGCGGCGTTCGAAGAGCATCCGGTCGGACGACTCCGTGAAGTCCAGCTCCGCGAACTGCTGCCGGTGCGAGCGGTTGCCGCGCGGGTCCTGGTCGATCTGCTCGACGATGTCGCACAGCGCCCACGCGAAGTCGAGCACCGGCACCCATCCCCAGGCTGTGGACACCTCGCGGTCCGCCTTGGTGTCCGCGAGGTAGACGTCCCCGGAGAAGAGGTCGTGCCGCAGGGCGTGGACGTCCGCGCGGCGGTAGTCGGTCTGCGGGGGATCGGGAAAGCGCCGGGAGAGGGAGTAGCCGATATCGAGCACGGTTCGATGGTGCCATGCCCTGGCACATGTCAACGCCGGGGCGGGTGACTGCTCGATCGAGTGAGGCCGATGCTGCGGCGGTCTTCGCCGGATTCACCGGGGCCGGTCCGGCGGACACCCCGGCCCGCGCGATCCGGGGGCAGGCACGGCCGGCGGGTCCGGGGCGGTCGCCGACGCGCGGCTGCCACGGCCTTCCCGTTCGGGGCCGGCCTACGGGAGCAGCCGCTGCTCCTTCGCCACGGCGACGGCGCCCGCGCGGGTGTCGACGCCGAGTTTGTCGTAGATGCGGCCCAGGTGGGTCTTCACCGTGGCCTCGCTGATGAACAGGGCGCGGGCGATGTCCCGGTTGCCCAGGCCCTGGGAGAGCTGGGCGAGGATGTCGAGTTCGCGGTCGGTGAGGCCGGGCCGGGGCTTGCGCAAGCGGGCCATGACACGGCTGGCCACGGGCGGGGAGAGCGTGGTGCGGCCCTGGGCGGCCGAGCGGATCGCGGCGAACAGTTCCTCCGGGCGCTCGGCCTTCAGCAGATAGCCGGTGGCACCCGCCTCGATGGCGCGGGTGATGTCGGCGTCCGTGTCGTACGTGGTGAGGACCAGGACGTGGGCCTCGGTGGCGGCGATGCGGCGGGTGGCCTCGACGCCGTCGATGCCCTCGCCGAGCTGGAGATCCATCAGGACGACGTCCGGGGTGAGCTTGGCGGCCAGGGCGACCGCCTCCTCGCCGCTGCCGGCCTCGCCGACGACCTCGATGTCCGGTTCGCTGCCGAGCAGCGCGAGCAGCCCGGCGCGTACGACGGCGTGGTCGTCGCAGAGCAGGATGCGTACGGGCGGCTTCGCGTTCATGCGGGGTCCTCCGGGGCGGGGGCGGGCGTGACGGGGTCCTCCGGAGCGGGGGCGGGCGTGAGGGGGACGGCGGCGGACAGGACCGTACCCTCGCCCGGTGCCGACTCGATCGTCAGTGTGCCGCCGAGCTGGTGCAGCCTCGCACGCATCGCGGGCAGGCCGTGGCCGCGTACGCCGTCGCCGGGCCCGGGGCGCCCGGCGGGTGTGAAGCCCCGCCCGTTGTCGGCGATGTCCAGGACGATCCGGTCGTCGAGACGGGTCAGCGTCAGCGCGGCCTCCGTCGCGTGCGCGTGCTCCTTCACGTTGGCCAGGGCGCCCTGTGCGATGCGCAGCAGAGCGGACTGCACCCGGTCGGGCGGTGCGGTGTGCTGCTCGCCCTCCACATGGCAGCGGACGGTGAGCCGCCCCTGCGCCTGCGCCGTCTCGCGTGCGGCCAGTGCGTGCAACGCCGCCTCCAGGCCGCCGCCCTCCGCGAGATCCGCCGGGGCCAGGTCGTGGACGAAGCGGCGGGCCTCGGCGAGATTGCGTTCCGCGATGCCCGTCGCCGTACGGACATGGCGGCGGGCGGTCGCCGGGTCGGCGTCCCAGGTGCGGTCGGCGGCCTGGAGCAGCATCTGCTGGCTGGACAGGCCCTGCGCCAGGGTGTCGTGGATCTCCATCGAGAGCCGCTGGCGTTCCGCGAGGGTTCCTTCCCGGCGTTCGGTGGCGGCCAGTTCGCGGCGGGTGCGCAGCAGGTCGTCGATCAGTTCGCGCTGCCGCACGGTCTGACGCTGCATATGGACGAAGACCGCTGTCGCGATGGCCGCCACCGCGGGCGGTGCGAGCACCAGGTTCGGGTCGAAACCCTCGGCCAGCCGCAGTTGCGCGGCGACGACGAACAGGGTGAGCAGGGCGACGAGCACGAGTGCGGCGCGTGGCGGAAGGATCCGCAGCCCGGTGTAGAACAGCGGGACCGCGCACCACGCGAAGCTCGGCGCGAGGACGACCAGCACCATCCACACGGCGACCAGCACCCCCAGCCACACCAGGTTGCGCGGCGTGGGACGCGAACCGAGCACCGGCCCGAGCACGTACAGCACGGCCAGCGCGACGGAGAGCGCGATGATCCACGGGGTGCGGCCCTCGCCGGGGTGCCGCAGCAGGAAGCGGGCGAGCGAGGCGCCGAGCAGCAGGAAGAACGCGGCGTGCATCAGGAGCGTGAGCCGGCGCGCGTCCGGGTCGCCGCTCCCGCTTGCTCCGGTGGCGCCGGTCCGTCCCGTGCCGGTGCCATCGGTCCGTCCCCTGCTGGTGCCGTCGGTTCGGCCCGTGACCGTGCCGGGTGCCGATCGGGTTCGGTGCTTCACCTTGTGCCCTCGCTCCTCACCGTCGTCATCGGCACTGCTGACCTGCACGGACACGTCCATGGTCACCCTGGACGGCCACCCCCGCATCAACCGATCGGCCGATGGGGCCGTCGGCCGTCCCGCGCGTGGCATCGAGCCGGTTCGTCGACCGTACGGCGCCCTGTGCGGCCGGAGGATCGATGGCAGAGCGGAAGAAGCTCATCCACCGAACTGCTGCCGAAGGAACCCACCATGAAGAAGCTGTCGCCGCGTACCCGCGTCCTGACCGGTGCCGTCGCCGCCGTCGTCCTCGGCGCCGGGACCTTCGGCGCCATGTCCGCCAACGCTTCCACCCCGGCCGCCGCGCCCGCCGCCGCTGTCCAGGCCGACACCTCGAACCGGAACCTCCAGCAGACCACCCACCTCACCGTGGCCGCCGCCACCAAGGCCGCGCAGGCCACCCTCGACGCCGCGAAGAAGGAGAACCAGCGTGTCTCCGTCGCCGTCGTCGACCGCAACGGCAACACCATCGTGACGCTGCGCGGCGACGGCGCGGGCCCGCAGGCGTACGAGTCGGCCGTGAAGAAGGCGTACACCGCCGTCTCCTGGAACGCACCCACCTCCGAGCTGGCCAAGCGCCTTCAGCAGGCCCCGACCCTCAAGGACATCCCCGGCACCCTGTTCCTCGCGGGTGGCGCCCCGGTACAGGTCAAGGGTGCCCCGGTGGCGGCCATCGGCGTGGCCGGAGCCCCCAGCGGTGACCTCGACGAGAAGTTCGCGACGGTCGGCGTCGCAGCCCTCGCCAAGTAGGCCGAGCGGCCCGAACACGCGAGCGGCCCGAACGCGCGAGCAGGCCGAACGGGCGAGCGGGCCGAGCAGGCCGGGCAGGCGAGCAGGCCGAGCAGGCCGAGCAGGCCGGGCAGGGCTGCGGGACGGGCGGGCCGGGCAGGCCAGAAGGACCGGCGGGCCGGGCCGGCCTGAGGGACCGGCAGGCCGAGCGGGCCGGGCGAACAGACTCCCCGGCCCCGGCCCCGCCCTGCGTCCTTCCGCACCCGCCGCACCCGCCCGCCCTGCGTCCTTCCGCACCCGCCCGCCCTGCGTCCTTCCGCACCCGCCGCACCCGCCCGCCCTGCGTCCTTCCGCCCCGCCCCGGCCCGCTTCCCCCACCTGGCCCACCCCGCCCCCGTGCCCGGCCGGTCCACCGCGTCGGCCCTCCGCGTTCGAACGCCCCGCGCCTAGGATCACGGGTGTGGATCACCGAACACCGGTTCGCCGCACAGTGCGCGCCGCCGTCCTCGCCCTGCTGGTTCTGACGACCTCGACCGGTTGCGCCGGCGGTGTCGAAGGCACCCCCGGCGCGGCCGGTCTGCGCGACCCGTACTTCCCGAAGCTCGGCAACGGCGGTTACGACGTCACGCACTACGACCTCGCCCTCGACGTCGACGCGCCCGCCGACCGGCTGCGCGGCACCGCGACGATCACCGCGCGCGCCACCCAGGACCTCAGCGCCTTCAACCTGGACCTCGTCGGGTTCACCGTGCAGTCCGCGACCGTCGAGGGCCGACCGGCCGCCGTCAACCGGGCCGGCCACGAGCTGACGCTGCGCCCCGACGCCGACATCGGGAGCCACCTGCGCAAGGGCAGGACGTTCCGTACCGTCGTCCACTACTCCGGCTCCCCGCAGACCATCACCGACCCGGACAAGTCGAAGGAGGGCTGGCTGAGGACGGCGGACGGAGCGGTCGCGCTCGGTGAACCGACCGGGTCCATGGCCTGGTTCCCCGGCAACAACTACCCGAGCGACAAGGCGTCGTACGACATCACCGTCACCGTCGCCAAGGGGCTGACGGTCGTCTCCAACGGCGAGCTGGCCTCCCGCGCGACCTCGGGCGGCACCACCACGTACCACTGGCACGTCGCGGAACCGATGGCGAGCTATCTCGCGACGGTCGCCATCGGCCGGTTCGACACCAAGTCGTCGGCCACCCCGGACGGCATCAAGGTGTTCACCGCCGCGGACACGAAGGTGGCGGCGGACAGCGCGCGGGTGCTCGCCCGTGTTCCCGAGGTCGTGAAATGGGAGGCGGAACGTTTCGGCCCGTACCCCTTCTCCGCCACGGGCGCGATCGTCGGGCGTGCCGGGGATGCCGGATACGCGCTGGAGACCCAGAACCGGCCGTACTTCCCGGGCCCGCCGAGCACCGGGCTGCTCGTCCACGAGATGGCCCACCAGTGGTTCGGGGACTCCGTCACGCCCGAGAGCTGGCGGGACATGTGGCTCAACGAGGGCTTCGCGACCTACGCGGAGTGGATGTGGGAGGCCGACAAGGAGGACAACCCGGTCCAGGACCGGTTCGACGCCGCCTTCGAGGACGACGACAACTGGGCCTTTCCGCCCGCCGATCCACCGACGGCCGCGGACATCTCGCAGGCGCCGGTGTACGGGCGCGGGGCGATGGTCATCCACAAGATCCGGCAGGCCGTGCACGACGACAAGCGGTTCTTCGCGCTCATCAAGGGCTGGACGAAGGCCCACCGGCACGGCAACGCGTCCACCGCCGACTTCACCGCCTATGTGGAGAAGACGACCGGCAAGGATCTGACGAAGCTGTGGAACACCTGGCTGTACGGCAGGAGCCGGCCCGCCTCGGAGGGCTGACCGGCTCCCGTGTACGACCAGTGGTGCTACTTCACGTTGACGCCGCTCCAGGCGGCGTCGACGGCCGCGAGTTCGGTGCTGTCCGCCCCGTACAGGTCGGTCGCCGCCTTCTCGGTCGCCGCGCGGGCGGCCGCGTAGTCGGTGGTCGACGTCATGTACTCGGAGAGGGCCTTGTACCAGATCTGGACGGCCTTGTCCCGGCCGATGCCGGTGACCGTGGAGCCGTCGATGGTCGGGGAGTCGTAGTCGACGCCGTTGATCGTCTTCGCGCCGCTGCCCTCGGACAGCAGGTAGAAGAAGTGGTTGGCGACGCCGGAGGAGTAGTGCACGTCGAGGTCGCCGACGCTGCTGTCCCAGTAGTCCGCGGAGCCGCCGTCCTTGCTCGGCTCGTCCATGTAGCGCAGCGGGGTGCCGTCGCCGTTGATGTCGATCTTCTCGCCGATGAGGTAGTCGCCGACGTCCGTGCTGTTGTCGGCGGAGAACTCCACCGCGGTGCCGAGGATGTCGCTGGTCGCCTCGTTGAGGCCGCCGGACTCGCCGACGTAGTCGAGGTTGGCGGTGGACGCGGTCAGGCCGTGGCTCATCTCGTGGCCCGCGACGTCGAGAGCGGTGAGGGCGCTCTTGTTGTCGGCGCCGTCGCCGTACGTCATGCAGAAGCAGCTGTCGTCCCAGAAGGCGTTGACGTACGCGTCGCCGTAGTGGACCCGCGAGTACGCGGCCTTGCCGTCACCGGCGATGCCGTCGCGGCCGAACGCCGACTTGTAGAAGTCCCAGGTCTTCGCCGCACCGTAGGCGGCGTCGACGGCGGCGGTCTGGCGGTCATTGCCGGTGCCGTCGCCCCAGGTGTCGTCGTCGTCCGTGACGAGGGCGCCGGTGCCGTTCTCGCCCTGGTTGAGGTCGTACGTCTTGTGGCCGCCCCGGTCGCCGTCGGTCAGTTCGAAACCGGAGCCGGTTTTGGTGGTCGTCAGATCGACCTGGCCGCTGTACTGACTGTTGCCGATGCCGGTCTCGATGGCCTCGTAGCTCTGAAGCTTCTTGCCGGTGGTCGCGTCGGTGATGATGTGCAGCCTGCTGGGCGTGCCGTCCTTCTGCACCCCGGTCCTCACCGTCTCGAAGGCGAGGACGGGCTTGCCTTCGCCCGCCCAGATCACCTTGCGGGCGGCGGCCGCGGTCTTGATCTTCGCCGTCGTCGACGGCACGGATATCCGGGCCTTGTTCGCCTTGGTGACGCCCTTGAGCTGTCCGCCGCGAGCCGTGTGGGTCACCAGGTCGCCGCCGAGGACCGGGAGCCCGGCGTAGGTGCGCTCGTAGCGGGTGTGGACGGTGCCGTCGGCGTCCTTGATCACATCACGGACGATCAGCTTCTCCTTGCTGCCGAGCCCGAGGGAGTCGGCGGTCGAAGAGGCGTCGGTCTGGGCCGAGTTGATGGCGGCGGTGCGCTGCGACGCGTTGTTCGCGCCGAAGGGGACGGCGCTGCGAGAGGCGGAGGGGCCGTCGGTGCCGTTGTCCGGGGCGGCGTTCGCCGCTCCGGTCTGGACGCCGACGACGACCATCGCGGCCACGGCGGCCAGGGCTGCGGCGCGACGGGTGTTCATGTGGGGGGTCATGCGTTCTCCGTTGCTCGTTCCGTGGGGGGTTACGAGCGGAGAGCGTGCCACCGAATGACCAGGATTGACGGTGTGCTAACAAATGCCTCACATTTTTTTGACCACTTCTTGTCCGAATGGGGTGCGCTTGTGTTCGCTATTCGGCGGAATCCCGAGGCAGGTGTGCACCATCGCGCAGACGGGCGGGAGCCCCCGGCCGCGGGGGACGCGGCCGGGGGCTCCCGGTGTGTACGGATCTACTCGCTGCGGAACGTCAGAGGTTGACGCCGAAGTCCTGGGCGATGCCGCGCAGGCCCGAGGCGTAACCCTGGCCGACCGCGCGGAACTTCCACTCCGCGCCGTTTCGGTAGAGCTCGCCGAAGACCATGGCGGTCTCGGTGGCGGCGTCCTCGCTCAGGTCGTAACGGGCGATCTCCGTGCCGCCGGCCTGGTTGATGACGCGGATGAAGGCGTTGCGCACCTGGCCGAAGTTCTGGCTGCGCGTCTCGGCGTCGTAGATCGAGACCGGGAAGACGATCTTGTCGACCTCGGCCGGCAGGCCCGCCAGGTTGACGTTGATCTGCTCGTCGTCGCCCTCGCCCTCGCCCGTGACGTTGTCACCGGTGTGGACGATGGTCTGGTCCGGCGTCGACTTGTTGTTGAAGAAGACGAAGTGGCCGTCGGAGACGACCTTGCCGCCGCCGTCCACCGCGATCGCCGAGGCGTCGAGGTCGAAGTCGGTGCCGGTGGTGGTGCGGACGTCCCAGCCGAGGCCGACCGTGACGGCGGTCAGGCCCGGGGCCTCCTTGGTGAGCGAGACGTTGCCGCCCTTGGACAGGCTTACAGCCATGGGAAGTCCCTTTCATCGTCGAGTGCGGGCTTCATGCCATCAAGAAGCTACCGTCACAGGTCATAACGCGGACAAGGGACCGAGAGGTTCCTGCTCCCTTTACTTTCTTTACCGAAATCCCCCGTTCCGCCGAAGCCCCCTGCCCGTCGAAGTGCCCTGCCCGCCGAAGCCCCGCCCCTGCCCGCCGAAGCCCCGCCCCTGTGCCGAAGCGTCTCCGGCCACCCCGTACGCGAAAGCCCGGCGGCCCCGTGCGGCAAAAGAAGGTGACGAACGCCCGGTGGGCCGGGGAACATGGGTGTCATGTCCGGGCCCTATGTCATCCGCGGTTCGGTCTCCCTGCCGGAGGCCGAGCTCATGTGGCGTTTCTCGCGGTCCTCCGGGCCCGGCGGGCAGCACGTCAACACCAGCGACTCCCAGGTGGAGCTCCGCTTCGACCTCGCGGCGACCGAATCGCTTCCCGAGGTGTGGAAGGAGCGGGCGCTCCAGCGTCTGGAGAGCAGGCTGGTGGACGGCGTGATCGCGGTACGGGCGTCCGAGCACCGCTCCCAATGGCGCAACCGGGAGACGGCGCTCGTGCGGCTCGCCTCCCTGCTGGCCGAGGCCACGGCGCCGCCCCCGAGGCCGCGCCGCAAGACCAGGATTCCGCGCGGTATCAACGAACGCCGGCTGCGCGAGAAGAAGCAGCGTGGCGAGACGAAGCGCGGGCGCTCCGGCCGCGACTGGTGACGACGCGCGGCCGGTCGCGCGGCGGCGGGCCGGGGAGTCTCACCCCAACTGCCGGTACCGCCCCCGGAAGTACGTCAGCGGCGCCCCGTCGCCGCTCGGCAGGGCCGCGCTCAGCACCCGGCCGATCACCAGCGTGTGGTCGCCCGCCGGGACCCGCTGCTCGGTGCGGCACTCCAGCGTGGCCAGCGCGCCCCCGACCAGCGGCGCGCCGCTGACCTCTCCCCTTGAGAAGGGGATGTCCTCGAACAGCAGCCGGTCGCTGATCCGGCCCTTCATCGCGAACCGTCCGGCGATGTGCCGCTGGCTCTCGGCGAGCACGGAGACCGCCCACAGCGGCTGCTCCGCCAGCAGATCGTCCATCCGTGAGCCGTTGCGCAGGCTGACCATGACCAGCGGCGGGTCCAGCGACACCGACATGAAGGCGGTCGCCGTCATCCCGACGTCCTCGCCTCGTCCGTTCTCGTCCAGGGGCGGTTCCTCGGCGGTGATCAGCACCACTCCGGCGGCCAGCCGGGCGAGGGCGCCACGGAACTCGTCGTTGCTCACCCCCTCAGCATGGGGGATGGGCTCGGAACGCGGGGCGGGGGACTTCGTCTGCAACACACCGGGCACGCTAGCCGCGCCTGGCGTCCCGCCGCATCGGACCAGGGGACCAGGCTGGTCCTAGGACCCCGGTCACGGCCACGGCGGCCCGGCGCTGCAACGCCCGGGATTTGCGTTCAAGAAAAGGACGGACCGCAGCCGGGCGACACTCGCGCCCCTTTACCATCTGTTGTGACTTGAGTCACAGAGTGCAATATTTGCTGACCCTGTGTACCGGCTGCACAGCTCACTGTGATTCAGTGGCCGTGACACTGCAGTAAGTACGTCGATATGAAACCTGGAGTGCTGTCGAGGTCTCGGGGAGTGCGAGCAATGGAGGCCGAGTCGGAGCCGTACGTCCGTCTTGCGACGATGCGGCAACTGCACCAGGCCGTCGCCGATCTCAATACGGCGCGGAGCCTGGCCGACACACTGCAGACCGTGGCCGACGGAATTGTCGCCGGTCTCGGCTACGAGCTTGCCTGCGTGAACCTGGTCCGTCCCGACGGCGACCTCGTCATCGCCGCCTTCGCCGGCAACACTGCGGCGGAAGCCCTCATCACCGGCCGCGTCGGCTCACGCAGCTCCTGGGAGCGCAGGCTTTCGATGGGTGAGGAGTGGGACGAGCTCCGCTTCATACCCCACACCGACGGCTGGGTCCTCCTCGACGACGACGTACCGCAGTGGCACACCGACGGACCCGATCCCCGCTTCGAGGACGAGTGGCACCCCCAGGACCGCCTCTACGCCCCGATGTACGCGTCCGGCGGCGGCCCCGATCTGCTGGGCGTCATCTCCGTCGACCGCCCCCGCAACGGCCGCCGACCCGGCGCCTGGGGCCGTGAGGCCCTCCAGATGTACGCATCGCAGGCGGCCATTGCGATCAGCAACGCCCGGCTGCGAGCAAACATGCAACGCGCCCTGGTCCGTCTGGAGCGGGAGCAGCAGGCGCTGCGGGCCAGCGAGGAGTCCTTCCGCCAGGCCTTCGAGTACGCGCCCAGCGGCATGGCCATCGCCGAGATGGGCGGCGACCAGCACGGCCGGCTGCTGCGCACCAACGACGCCCTGTGCCGGCTGCTCGGCCGCCCGGCATCCGTGCTGCGCCGCTACTCCTTCGCCGACCTCGTCCACCCCGAGGACATCGGCACCCTGCTGCGCACCTCCGCCGAGGGCGGTCGCGCCGAGCTGCGGCTCGGCCGACGGGACGGCACCTACCTCTGGGTGTCGCTGCGCAACTCCGTCGTGGCCGACACAACGGACGGCCCGCGCTTCCTGCTCACCCACGTCGAGGACATAGAGGAGCGCAAGCGTCACGAGCTGCATCTCGCACACCGTGCCTCGCACGACGCGCTCACCGGTCTGCCCAACAGCGCCGAGCTGCGCTCCCGGCTCGGCTCCCGGCTCTGCGAGCGCCCGCACTCGGTGGCCACCACCGCGGTCGAGGCGCTGGACGCGGCGTACGGCGACGTCGACGATCCGGACGCGCGGACGCACGGCTACGACGTGGACGCGGTGCCCGGCGGGCCGCACGACCACCATGTGCATTCCGTCGCGCCCGACACCGAGAACGACGACGGGGCGAAGGGCCTCGCGGTCCTCTTCTGCGACCTCGACGGCTTCAAGTCGATCAACGACCGCTTCGGCCACCACACCGGCGACGCCGTGCTGATCGAGGTCGCCCGACGCCTGACCACCTGTGTCCGCGACGGCGACACCGTCGCCCGGCTCGGGGGTGACGAATTCGTCGTGCTGGCCGACGGCCTCGGTGCCGCGGATGCTGCGGACCTGGCCGTACGCCTTCGTAACGCCATCATTCCGCCCATCCGGGTCGACGGCCGGGCGGTGCGCGTCGGGGCGAGCTTCGGCATCGGCTGGGCCGCCTGCGGCATGACCGCCGAAGAGGTGCTGCGCTCCGCCGATCAGCGGATGTACGTGGAGAAGCGGTCCCGGGCGAAGGTTCACCGCAGGGCCGGTTGATGTTCACGACGGCGCTGTTCCCGCACCCGGCCGTGGTCGCGGGGCGGACGACGGCAATTCTTGGTGCGGGCCGTTCGGGGTAGGCTCGGCCGGTCGGCCACGGCTGGCAATTTTCGGCGACGGCTGGCGACATGGTGAGGAGTGACCCAGGGATGACGGCCGGGAACAACGGCACAAACACGCCCGAGGACGACGATCCGTTCGGCTACCTGTACGAGGACGGACAGGCAGCGGGCGCCCAGCCGCCGAGGCAGGGCGGCTACGGCTACCCTCCGGTGGCCCCGCAGCCCGGTGTGCCCCGGACCTCGTACAACCAGGTGCGGACCGTCGGCGAGCGGCAGTACGGGCAGCAGGTGCCGCACCAGCAGGCGTACGGCCAGCCGAACGCGCAGTACGCGGCCCCGGAGACGTACCCCGGTGCCCCCACCGCGCAGGTCCCGCAGCAGGGCGGCCGCGGCCGCGACGGCGGCCCCGGCAAGGGCGGCCCGAACACCAAGGGCCTGCTGATCGGCGCGGTCGCGGTGGTCCTGGTCGTGCTCGTCGGCATCGGCGCCGCGCTGATCACGGGCAACGACAAGGACAAGAAGAAGGACGAGGCCACCTCCTCCGCCGGCCCCGGCAGCCAGGTGCAGGAGTCCCCGAAGCCCCAGCAGTCCGCGAGCGCCGAGGCCCCGGCCGAGCTGCCCAAGCAGGACGCGGCGACGCTGAAGCTCGGCGGTTCGGCCCAGCTGGACAACACGACTCCTGGAGCCAAGAGCGCCAACGGCCAGTACATCAACCTCAACGAGGTCGGCCGGTCGGCGACCTGGTCGGTCGAGGTGCCGGAGGCCGGTGCGTACACGCTGTTCGTGACGTACGGCGTGCCGGGCAAGGACGCCAAGACGTCCCTCACGATCAATTCCGAGGCTCCCCGCGGCATCAACATGAACAACTACGCGAACGCGCCGGAGGGCGACCTGGAGAAGGGCTGGACGACCACGTACTCCTGGATCCAGCTCAGCAAGGGCTCGAACTCGATCACGATCTCGTGCAACGAGGGCGACCAGTGCGACGCCAATCTCGACCAGCTGTCGCTGAAGGCCGGTCACGTGAAGCGCTGACCTTCCCCGGACGCACTCCGGCCCCCTTGCCTTCGGGCGAGGGGGCCGGTTCGTTTCCCGATGCGCCGGCTCAGCCCATCAGGGCCAGGAAGCCCGCAACCGTCGCGGCCATCGCCTCGCGCCCGGGGGCGATGTACTTCCGCGGGTCGACGCCCGTCGTGTTCTCGCCCAGGTACGCCCGAACCGCGCCGGTGAACGCCGTGTTCAGTGCCGTGCCCACGTTGATCTTGACCATGCCGGAGGAGGCGACGGCCTGGCGGATCTCCTCGTCCGGGACGCCGCTGGAGCCGTGCAGCACCAGCGGGACCGGGACGGCGTCGCGGAGCCGGCCGATCAGGGCGTGGTCCAGGGCGGCGGTGCGCTCGGTCATGGCGTGCGAGGAGCCGACCGCGACGGCCAGCGCGTCCACTCCGGTGTCGCGGACGTACGCGGCGGCCTCGGCCGGGTCGGTACGGACTCCGGGGGCGTGGGCGTCGAGCGGGGCCTCGCCCTCCTTGCCGCCGACCTTGCCGAGCTCGGCCTCGATCCAGATGCCGCGCTCATGGCCCCAGGCCACCGCCTCGGCCGTGGCGCGCACGTTCTCCTCGTACGGCAGCTTGGAGGCGTCGAACATGACCGAGCCGAACCCCTCGGCGTGCGCCTGGTGCAACAGCTCCACGGACTCGACGTGGTCGAGGTGGAGCGCGAGGGGGGCGCCGGAGGTGCGGGCGACGGCCGCCGCCGCGGCGGCGATGGCCGAAAGCCGCCCGCCGTGGAACTTCACGGCGTTCTCGGAGATCTGCAGGATGGCGGGCGCCCCGGCGCGCTCGGCGCCGGCCGCGATGGCCTCCGCGTGCTCCAGCGTGATGACATTGAAGGCGGCGATCCCGCGTCCCTCGGCCTGGGCGGCGGAGACGAGTTCACCGGTGCTGACGAGCGGCATGCTGACCTCTTGCTACTTCTTCGAACCAGCTGAACGCGGGTCCGGGACGGGCGCGGCCTCAGGCCGCCGTTGTGTGTTCCTCGACGCCGACGCGCGGCAGCAGCTCCTCGTACGCCGCGCGGTCGAAGTCACCGGCCGTCGGGGAGAGCACGGTCGCCGTCGACAGTGCCACCGCCCGCCGCAGCCGGTCCGGCCAGCTCAGCCCCTCGACGAGGCCGGACAGCAGTCCGGCCACCGCGGAGTCGCCCGCACCGGTCGGGTTGCCCTGGACCTTGGCGGGCGGGGACGCCCGCCAGACGCCGTCGGGGGTGACCGCCAGCATCCCGTCCGGGCCCAGTGACGCGACGACCCCGTGCGCGCCGCGGCGGCGGGCGTCGCGGGTGGCGCGCAGGGGTTCGCGGGAGCCGGTGAGCTGGGCGAGCTCGTCGGCGTTGGGCTTGATCAGGTCGGGGCGGGCGGCGATACCGCGGCGCAGCGGTTCGCCGCTGGTGTCCAGGAGGACGGGGACGTTCGCCGCACGGGCCAGGCGGACCAGTTCGGCGTAGGCGCCGACGTGGATGCCGGGCGGCAGGCTGCCGCAGAGGGCGACGGCGTCGGCCCCGGTGAGGAGCTCCTCGTACCGGCCGAGGAGCGCGGCCCATTCGTCGGCGCCGATGAGCGGGCCGGGCTCGTTGAGTTGGGTGGTGTCGCCGGTGGCCCGGTCGACGACGGCGATCGTGCGGCGGGTGTTCCCGGCGACGGTGACGAAGGCGTCGGTGATCGGTGCGGCGGCGGGCGTGGTGCCGGTGGCGGCCGTCGGGTCCGTCTCCCGTGACGACGATGTGGCCAGCAGCTCGCGCAGTACGGCTCCGGTGGAGCCTCCGGCGAATCCGGTGACCACCGTGTCGTGGCCGAGGGCGGAGAGCACCCGGGCCACGTTGAGGCCCTTGCCGCCGGGGCGCTCGGACATGTCGCTGACGCGGTGGCTGGCGTGCGGGACGAGTTCCGGGACGCCGTACGTCAGGTCGAGTGCCGTATTCAGTGTGACCGTGAGGATCACCGCGGCCGCTCCCTCGATCCGTGCTCCGGAGCGCGAATCCTTGGAGGGAATGCGCTTTCTCTGCCTGTTTCCCAGGCGATCATGCCAAAGAGGTGACGGTCGGCCCAGACCTCCGGACCAACCGCCGTCTCTTCGTTACGCATTCGATTCGCCGTCAACAACGGGTCGGATCAACCGATCTGCGGATCGATGATCCATTCGCCCTTGCGCATGACGCCCTTGAGCGTGAAGTCCGCGTCCAGGACCACCAGGTCCGCGTCCTTGCCCGGCTCCAGCGAGCCGACCCGGTCGTACACGCCGAGCAGCCGTGCCGGGTTGGCGGAGATGGACTGCACGACGTCGTCGACCGGGATCCGGTCGATGGTCACGGCCCGGTGGAACGCGGTGTCCAGGGTGAGCGTGGAGCCAGCGATCGAGTTGCCCTCCACCAGCCGCGCGACACCGTCCTTGACCTCGACCGCGAGCGGGCCGAGCTGGTACCGGCCGTCGCCGAAACCGGCCGCGTCCATGGCGTCGGTGATCAGCGCGACGCGGTGGGCGCCCGCGTGGTGGTAGGCCAGCTCCAGGGCGGCGGGGTGCAGATGCGTACCGTCGTTGATCAGCTCGACGGTGATCCGTTCGTCCTCCAGCAGGGCGGCGATCGGACCGGGCTCGCGGTGGGCGAGCGGCGGCATCGCGTTGAACAGGTGCGTGGCGACGGTGGCGCCCGCGTCGATCGCCTCGACGGTCTGCTCGTACGTCGCGTCGGTGTGCCCGATCGCGGCGATCACTCCGTGCTCGGCGAGCAGCCGCACCGACTCGATGCCGCCGGGCAGTTCGGTGGCGAGCGTGAACATCTTCGCGGTGCCGCGCGCCGCGTCCATCAGCTTGCGGACCTCGGCCGGGTCCGGGTGGCGCAGCAGATCCTCGCTGTGCGCGCCTTTGCGGCACGGCGAGATGAACGGTCCCTCGAAGTGGATACCGGCCAGGTCGCCCTGCTCGACCAGCTCGGAGAGGACGCCGGCCCGCTGGGCGAGGAAGTCCATCTCGCCGGTGACGGTGGAGGCGACCAGGGTGGTGGTGCCGTGCTCGCGGTGGGTGCGGATGCCGGTGAGGACCTCGTCCACGGTGCCGGAGGTGAAGGACGCGCCGCCGCCGCCGTGGTTGTGCATGTCGACGAAGCCCGGGACCACCCAGTGGCCGCTCAGGTCGACGGTCGGGGCGCCCTGCGGTACCGAGCCGGCGATCCGGGCGCCCTCGACGATCACCCGGCCGTCCTCGACGGTCCCGGTGGGAAGCACCACCCGGGCACCTGCGAGAACTGTGCTGTCTGCGCGTCCGGCCATCAGGCGGATACCTCCGTGGAGAGTAGATCCCAGGCGAGCAGCCCTGCGCCCAGGCATCCGGCGGTGTCCCCGAGGGCCGCCGGGACGATGTGGGGCAGCTTCTGGAACGTGACACGTTCCTCGACGGCCGCACGGAGTGGTGTGAACAAGGTTTCCCCGGCCTCGGCCAGCCCGCCACCGATGATGAGGGCGCGCGGGTCGAGCAGCGTCAGCGCGGTGACCAGCCCGGCGGCGAGCGCGTCCACCGCGTTGCGCCAGACCTCCACGGCCGCCGGATCGCCCGACTCGACGGCCTTCGCGCAGTCGGCGGCGTCCGCCGCCGGGTCGCCGGACGCGGCGGCCCAGGCGCGGGTCACCGCGGCGGCGGATGCCAGGGTCTCCAGACAGCCGCGCTGGCCGCAGCCGCAGTCCGGGCCGTCCGGCCGGACCACGATGTGGCCGATCTCGCCCGCGTACCCGTGCGCGCCGGCCTCGATGGTGCCCGCGATGCCGATGGCCCCGGCGATCCCGGTGCCCAGCGGTACGAAGAGGAAGCGGTCGGCTCCCTTGCCCGCGCCGATCCGGCCCTCGGCGAGCCCGCCGGTGCGCACATCGTGGCCGAGCGCGACGGGGACACCGCCGAGCCGTTCGCCGAGCAGTTCCCGCATGGGTACGTCGCGCCAGCCCAGGTTCGAGGCGTAGACCGCGATCCCGTTCTCCGCGTCGACGATGCCGGGCACGGCGACACCGGCCGCGACGGCGCTCTCGCCGAGGTGCTCCTCGCCGTACGTCCGCAGGTCCGCGGCGAAGGCGAGGATCGACTCCACGACGGCGTCGGGGCCGCGCTCTCTGCCGGTCGCCCGCCGTGCCTCGTACAGCAGGGTGCCGTCGGCCCCGACCAGTGCGGCCTTCATTCCGGTGCCGCCCACATCGAGGGCGATGACGTGTTTCACGGGAAACAGTTTCGCCCGAGGAACCCCGATAGGTCTAGTCCACTAGTGCGGTTTGTTGCGCATCCATACAAAATCACCGCCGTGGTATCGCCGCTGCGGCGATACCACGGCCCGAGCGGCGGACTCAGGACGAAAGGATCACGCTGCGCGAGAGGTTGCGCGGGCGGTCCGGGTCGTACCCCTTCGACTCCGCGAGCGCCACCGCCAGCCGCTGCGCCCGGATCAGATCGGCCATCGGGTCCGCGGTGGCGTGCGCGACCAGTGTGCCGCCCACCCGTGCCACCTCGCCGGCGAGCCCCTCCGGCAGCGGACCGAACACCCACGCCACCCGCTGGGGTCCGGTGATCGAGATCGGGCCGTGGCGGTACTCCATGGCCGGGTACGACTCCGTCCAGGCGCCCGCCGCCTCGCGCATCTTCAGCCCGGCCTCCTGCGCCAGACCGTACGTCCAGCCGCGCCCCAGGAACGTCCACTGCTCGGCCGAGACCACCGCCTCGTCCAGCGGTTCCGTCACCGCGAGTTCCGCGTCGACCGCCGCGGCGGCCACCGTCTTCACCCCGGCCGGAAGCGGACCCGACGCCTCCAGGCCGGCCCGCAGAAAGGCCAGCGCGGTGGTGGCGAACCGGGTCTGGACGACCGACTCCTCGTCCGCCCAGTCCAGTACGGCCACCGTGTCGGCGGCCTCCATCACCGGCGTCCGCGGGTCGGCGGTCAGCGCGACGGTGGTGACCTTGCCGCGCAGTTCGGCGAGGAGCTCCAGCACCTCGGTCGTCGTGCCGGAGCGGGTGATCGCCACGACCCGGTCGTACGGCCGCCCGGCCGGGAACTCCGACGAGGGGTACGCGTCCGTCTCGCCCTGCCCCGCCGCCTCGCGCAGCGCCGCGTACGCGATGGCCATGAACCAGGAGGTGCCGCACCCGGTGACGGCGACCCGCTCGCCCGGACGCGGCAGTCCGTCGAACACCGCCCCCGCCTCCGCGGCACGCCGCCAACAGCCGGGCTGGGTGGCAATTTCCGATGCGGTACGCGACATGCTCGACGGCTCCTTGTGGCGTGGAACGGTGACGGTGCGGGCGGTGCGGTGCAGCGAGGGAGCGAAGGTCTGGACCACGAAGAGCCTTGCGCCGCAACCTACTTAGCAGTCGGCGCAGGTCAAGGGCAATGCCCCCGCGCGGCAACAGGGCCCGGATCCGGCTGCGTTGCGAAAGCGATATGACTCTGGTGTAGACCTTCGGTGATCGTTCGGGGGAGGATCACAGCTCATCCGGAGGCCCCCACGAGGACGTGGCCGGCGCGGATGACACCGAGGACGAGGACGGACTGGGCTGTGCAGCGGCGCTACTTGGGACTGACCGCGGCTGGGGCCGCACTGGCATTGACGACGACGTTGTCGGGATGCGGCGGCAGCGGCGACTCGGGGGACGTCACCCTCAGGCTCGTCGCGGCCGACTACGGCAACAGCGCGGCCAACAGTTCCAAGAAGTACTGGGCCGCACTCGTGAAGGGCTTCGAGGCGTCCCACCCCGGCATCAAGGTCGAGGTCAGCGTCTATTCGTGGAAGGACATCGACCGCGAGGTCGCCGGGATGGTGAAGAGGGGGGATGCCCCCGACATCGCCCAGATCGGCGCGTATGCCGACTACGCCAAGGCGGGCAAGCTCTACCGGGCCGACGAGATGCTGAACATCACCGCCCAGGCCAACTTCCTGCCGCGGCTGGCCGACGCGGGCAGCGTGGACCGCACCCAGTACGGGCTGCCGTTCGTCGCCAGCACCCGGCTGCTCTTCTACAACAAGAAGCTCTTCGCCCGGGCGGGCCTGGCCGCCCCGCGGACCTGGGACGACATACGCGACGACGCGACGGTGCTCAAGCAGCGCGGCGTGACGTACCCGTTCGCGCTGCCGCTCGGTCCTGAGGAGTCCCAGGCCGAGACCATGATGTGGCTGCTGAGCGGGGGCGGCGGCTACATCGACGACATGGGCTCGTACGAGATCGACTCGGCCGAGAACGTCAGGACCTTCGACTGGCTGAAGACGAACCTGGTCGACAAGGGCCTTGTCGGCCCCGTGGCCCCCGGCAAACTCGACCGGGGCAAGGCGTTCGCCGCGTTCACGAGCGGCGAGGTCGGCATGCTGAACGGTCATCCGACCCTGATGAAGGAGGCCGAGAAGAAGGGCGTCTCCGTCGGCATGGTGCCGCTGCCCGGTGTCGGCGGCCCCACCAAGGGCTCGATGGGCGTCGCCGACTGGATCATGGGCTTCAAGCAGCGCGGCCACCGGGTGCAGCTGGGCAAGTTCTTCGACTATCTGTTCACCGACAAGAACGTCATCGACTTCGCCGACGAGTACGGCCTGCTGCCGGTCACCGACAGCGCCTCCGCGGCGATGGAGTCCGATCCCCGGTACAAGCCGCTGCGGAAGTTCCTGGCCGCGCTGCCGAACGCGGAGTTCTACCCGTACGGCAAGACGTCCTGGGCCCGTGCCAACGAGTCGATCAAGGAGAACATCGGTAGGGCGGTCGAGCCGAACGGGAGCCCCGAGAGCGCGCTGGGGCGGATCGCGCGGGAGTCGGCGGCGGCGGAGCACACGGGGTGACGACCGGGTGACGACCGGGTGGCGACCCTCCGGCCGGGCGATAGGTTGGCTGATATGACCGCGCCCACGAACGGCCCCGACGACACGAACGGCCCCGCCGGACTCTCCGACCGGGACCGCGCCGTGCTCGCCGTCGAGCGGCAGTCGTGGGCCGGAGCCGGAGCGAAGGACCGCGCGATCCGCGAGCGGCTCGGCATCTCGCCCACGCGCTACTACCAGCTGCTGAACGCCCTGCTCGACGACCGCCGCGCGCTGGAGGAGGACCCGGTGACGGTGAACCGCCTGCGCCGGGTCCGCGACGCGCGGCGGGGGCGCCGCTGAGGGGTGTTCCCGGGGGCGCTGCCCCCGGTGTCCCCGCTCCTCGATCGCCGGAGAGGCTTGTTCTTGCCGGGTGCGGCGTGAGTTCCGGCTCGGAAAGGGTGGGGTCTCCTCTGCTCGAACGAAGTCGAGAGCGTGGGGATGGGCAGGGGAACAGGCCCGCCGGCCGCCCGCATCCCGCTATAGGCTCCCCCCATGGGCAGCAACCCGCACGCACCCGCGCCGAGCGAAACCCCGTCCGAGCTCCCCACCCCCACCACCCCACCCGGCCGTGAGGCCCTCGCCGCGATCCTCGCGCGTCCGGACCGGGCCGTCGTCGCGCTCGATTTCGACGGAACCCTCGCCGACATCGTCCCGGACCCGGACCAGGCCCGCGCCCATCCCCGCGCCGTCGACGCGCTCGCCGCGCTCGCCCCGAAGGTGGCCTCCATCGCCGTGATCACCGGCCGCCCGGCCGGCGTCGCGGTCCGGTACGGCGGCTTCGCCGGAGTGCCGGGGCTGGACCATCTCGTCGTCCTCGGCCACTACGGCGCCGAACGCTGGGACGCCGTCTCCGGCACCGTCCACGCCCCCGCCCCGCACCCCGGCGTGGCCGCGGTCCGCGCCGAACTCCCCGGCGTGCTCGACAGGTTCGACTCCTGGCACGGCACCTGGACGGAGGAGAAGGGCCAGGCCCTCGCCGTCCACACCCGCCGCGCCGCCGACCCGCAGGGCGCGTTCGAGGCCCTGCGCGCCCCCCTCGGCGAACTCGCCGCCCGGCACGGGCTGATCGTCGAACCGGGCCGTCTGGTCCTGGAGTTGCGCCCGCCGGGCATGGACAAGGGAGTGGCGCTCACCCAGTACGTACGGGAGATGGACGCCGAGTCCGTCCTGTACGCGGGCGACGACCTGGGCGACCTCGCCGCGTACGCCGCCGTGGAGAAGCTCCGCACCGAGGGCCCCGACGGCGTTCCGGGCCTGCTGGTCTGCAGCGGCAGCGCGGAGGTGCCCGACCTGGCCGAGCGCGCCGACCTGCTGCTGAACGGCCCGGGAGGCGTCGTCGACTTCCTGGCGGCGCTGGCCGCACGGATCTGACGGCTCACTCCCGCCGCAGTGCGTCCAGCTGGTCCAGGAACCACTGCTGCGGGGGCAGGGCCACCGCGGCCGCGGCCAGCCGTTCCGTGCGCGCGGCCCGTTCGTCGTCGGCCATCGTCAGCGCCTCGTGCAGCGCCGCCGCCGTCGCGGACACGTCGTACGGGTTCACCACGACCGCGTCGCTGCCCAGCTCCTCGTACGCCCCCGCCTCCCGCGACAGCACCAGCGCGCAGCCGTGGTCGGAGACGACCGGGACCTCCTTGGCGACCAGGTTCATGCCGTCGCGGATCGGGTTGACGAGCGCCACGTCGGCCAGCCGGTACGCGGCGAGCGAGCGGGCGAAGTCGTCCTTGACGTGGAGCACGACCGGGGTCCAGCCCGCGGTGCCGTACACGGCGTTGATCTCGTCGGCGACCCGCTGCACCTCGGCCGTGTAGTCGCGGTAGACCGCCAGGTCCTGCCGCGAGGGGTAGGCGAAGGCGACGTGGACGACGCGCTCACGCCATTCGGGCCGCTCTTCGAGGAGCGCGCGGTAGGCGAACAGGCCGCGCACGATGTTCTTGGACAGTTCTGTTCGGTCCACTCGTACGATCGTCCTCCGCCCGGGGCCGACCTGCTCCCGCAGCGCCGCCATCCGCTCGTCCACATCCGCCTCGTGCGCGCGCCGGCGCAGGAAGTCCGCGTCCGCGCCCAGCCCGTGCACCCCGACCCTGGTCCGGCCGGTGCCGCCCAGGATCTCCGTACAGCAGCCGATGAACGCGTCCGCCCAGCGCCGGGTCAGGAAGGCCGCCCGGTCCGCGCCCAGGATGCCGTGCAGCAACTGCTCGGCGATGTCGTCGGGGAGCAGGCGGAAGTAGTCGACGGGCGCCCACGGGGTGTGCGAGAAGTGGCCGATCCGCAGGTCGGGGCGGAGCTCGCGGAGCATGCCGGGCACCAGCGCCAGGTGGTAGTCCTGCACCAGCACGGCCGCGCCCCGGCCCGCCTCCTCGGCGAGCGCTTCGGCGAAGGCCCGGTTGTAGGTCTCGAACGATGCCCACTGACGCCGGAACTCCGCGTCGAAGACCGGCTCCAGCGGGGTCTGGTAGAGCATGTGGTGGACGAACCAGAGCACCGAGTTCGCGATGCCGTTGTACGCGTCCGTGTACACGGTGGCGTCGATGTCGAGCATGCGGACGCCCTGCTCACCGACCCCGCGCCGGACCGCCTCCCGGTCCCCGTCACCGAGCGCGGCGCACACCCACAGCTTGTCCTTCACGGCGCTCAGCCCGGACACGAGCCCGCCGCCGCCCCGCTTCGCCTCCAGCGATCCGTCCGTGCCCAGGGTGTACGACACCGGGCCGCGGTTGGACGCGACGAGAACCTGCTCGGAGGGCTCGGCGGGCGGCTGGACCGAAGGCGCGGCGGAAGGCTCGACAGGGAGCCGGGCGGAGGGCCGGGCGGCGGACTGGGCTTCGTGCTCGGAGACCATGTTGCGGAATCTAGCCCGATCGCGAACCGCCCAAACGTGCGAAGTCAGGCAACGTCAGGCCGCGCGGCGCGAAACGTACTCCTCGATCTCGCGCATCGGCGGGCGCTCCTCGGTGTCCACCGGATGGGTGTGCGGTACGAAGCCGTCCTCGCCGCGCTCGAACTGGGTGAGCGAAGGCCGCACCAGGTGGCCGCGAGACAGCCGGAGCTGGGCGGTCCGGTAGATCGCCGCCGCCATCCGGCCGAGCGCCTGCCCGTCCTGGTGGCGGTGTTTACGGACCCCCACGTCCACCTGGGCCAGCGCGTCCAGACCCACCGTGTGCAGCGCGTCGACCAGGAGGCCCAGTTCCACTCCGTAACCGACGGGGAAGGGCAGCTGTTCGAGGAGTGAGCGGCGCGCCGCGTACTCGCCGCCCAGCGGCTGGACGAAGCCGGCCAGCTGCGGCCAGTGCAGATTGAGCAGCGGACGGGCCACCAGCTCGGTGACCCGGCCGCCCTGCCCCGCCGTGTCGCCGAGCGGGCGGTCGTACATCGCCTTGACGAACCGCACGTCCGGATCGGTCAGCAGCGGGCCGACGATGCCGGAGACGAAGTCGGCCGAGAATTCCTTCAGGTCTGCGTCGACGAAACAGACGATGTCACCGCCGGTCACCAGGAGCGACCGCCACAGCACCTCGCCCTTGCCGGGCACGGCCGGTATCCGCGGGAGTATGTCGTCCCGGTGCACCACTCGCGCACCGGCCTCCCGGGCCACCTTCGCCGTGGCGTCCGTGGAACCGGAATCGATCACCACGAGTTCGTCGACCAGCCGGACCTTCTCCATCAGCTCGCGCCGGATGGTCGCGACGATCTCGCCGACCGTCGCTTCCTCGTTCAGCGCGGGCAGTACGACACTCACGCTCCCGCGGCCCGGCTCCTTGGCGGCGAGGAGCCGGTCCAGCGGGCGGTCGGCGGCCGACCAGGAACGCCTGGCCAGCCAGCTTTCGACCTCTTCCAGCACGGTCGATACTCCCTGTATGTGATCCATCTCGCGGTTCGGACGACTATCTCAACTGTCCGGTGCTTCGGTTACAGTCTTGAACAACGCGGACGGCCGTCGCATGTCGGGGTCGGTCCGCCAATAAATGCCTGGATCGGAGATCCAGTGCCACAGCGCTCATCCAGAGGGACTGAGGGAACGGCCCGTTGAAGTCCCGGCAACCCTCCCGCCGGCCGCGAGGTCAGGTGGGGAAGGTGCCAATTCCGTCTCGTGGCGAAACGCGCCGCGAGGAAGATGAGGAGAAAGGGCCTCGCCTCCATGGCTGCGCAGACCGTTGCAGTAAGCACCAATTCTTCCACCGGCGCCGTCGACCTCGGCCCCGCCACTGCGCTTTCCTGCCGCGAATGCGGCGAGCGTTTCGAACTCGGCCCCCTTTTCGCCTGCGCGTCCTGTTTCGGGCCGCTCGAAGTGGCGTACGACCTGCCGAGCGGCTCCCCGGACGAGCTGAAGAAGCGCATCGAGGCCGGACCCGACAACATCTGGCGGTACGCGCCGCTGCTGCCGGTTCCCGCGAATGTCGCGGACAAGCCCAACATCAACCCCGGCTTCACCAAGCTGGTCAAGGCCGACAACCTCGCCCGTGAGCTGGGTGTCACCGGCGGTCTGTACGTCAAGGACGACTCCGGCAACCCGACGCACTCCTTCAAGGACCGCGTCGTCGCCATCGCCGTCGAGGCCGCCCGCGCCTTCGGTTTCACCACCCTCTCCTGCTCCTCCACCGGCAACCTCGCCGGTGCGGTGGGCGCCGCCGCCGCCCGCGCCGGCTTCCGTTCCTGCGTGTTCATCCCGCACGACCTGGAGCAGGGCAAGGTCGTCATGGCCGCGGTGTACGGCGGTGAGCTGGTCGGCATCGAGGGCAACTACGACGACGTCAACCGCTTCTGCTCGGAGCTCATCGGCGACCCGCTCGGCGAGGGCTGGGGCTTCGTCAACGTCAACCTGCGCCCGTACTACGGCGAGGGCTCCAAGACCCTGGCGTACGAGATCTGCGAGCAGCTCGGCTGGCGGCTGCCCGACCAGATCGTCATTCCGATCGCGTCCGGCTCGCAGCTCACGAAGATCGACAAGGGTCTTCAGGAGCTGATCAAGCTGGGCCTGGTCGAGGACAAGCCGTACAAGATCTTCGGCGCCCAGGCCGAGGGCTGCTCCCCGGTCTCCACCGCCTTCAAGGCAGGTCACGACGTCGTGCGGCCCCAGAAGCCGAACACCATCGCCAAGTCCCTGGCGATCGGCAACCCGGCCGACGGCCCGTACGTCCTGGACATCGCCCGCCGCACCGGCGGCGCGGTCGAGGACGTCGACGACGAGCAGGTCGTCGACGCGATCAAGCTGCTGGCGCGCACCGAGGGCATCTTCGCGGAGACGGCCGGCGGGGTGACGGTCGGCGTGACGAAGAAGCTGATCGAGGCCGGTCTGCTCGACCCGGCGCTGACCACCGTCGTCCTCAACACGGGCGACGGCCTCAAGACCCTGGACGCGGTGGCCGCCACCTCGCAGGCGACCGCGACGATCCGGCCGAGCCTGGACGCGTTCCGCGCCGCCGGCCTCGCCACCAGCTGACCACCCGAGACCGAAGGAAGGCACCCACCATGAGCGTCAAGGTCCGTATCCCCACCATCCTCCGCACCTACACGGGCGGCCAGGCCGAGGTCCCGGCCGAGGGCTCGACCCTCTCCCAGGTCATCGAGTCCCTGGAGCAGAACCACCCGGGCATCGCCGCCCGCGTCCTGGACGACCAGGGCAAGCTGCGCCGCTTCGTGAACGTGTACGTCAACGACGACGACGTGCGCTTCGAGGGCGGTCTGGAGACGGCGACGCCGGACGGCGCCGGAATCTCGATCATCCCGGCCGTCGCGGGCGGCTGCTGACCCTGCGTCCGACTGCACAGCGTTATCGGAATTGCCCCCTCTGCGAGAGAAGCGGAGGGGGCAATTCTGCATGGTTGAGCGCGGTACAGTGTGGGAAGTCCCCCGAGCTGCCCGTGCCGCCCGCATATGAGAATGCGCCGGGTCGCGACAAGATGCAGCCAAAGTGCTCGATCTCCTTGCGCCATAAGTCACTTTTGCCCGGCCCGACTTGCCCGGGAATCCCATGAATTCCACATATTCGGGCGTTCGGTGCTGCCCAGAATTCTCGTCCGATTGACCTGTTGCAGAGGGCAGTTGGGCAGATACATTCGGCCGCGGTCGACGCGTTCCGGCGCACGCACCCTCTCCTGTCGGAGGGTGAGTTCTGACCCGGGTCCGCGAAGTGCGGTCCTGCGCAAGGGCCAGTAATAGGGGAGTTAGGCATGGCTCAGGGCACCGTCAAGTGGTTCAACGCGGAGAAGGGGTACGGCTTCATCGCGGTCGACGGTGGTGCGGATGTTTTCGTCCACTACAGCGCGATCCAGATGGACGGGTACCGCACCCTTGAAGAGGGTCAGCGAGTTGAGTTCGAGATCTCGCAGGGCCAGAAGGGGCCGCAGGCGGACATGGTCAAGCTCGCCGTCGGCTGAGCTCGACGCGGTCGGCCAACGACACCGCTCACGCACGGAGGGCTCGTACCCCAGGGGTACGGGCCCTTCGCGCGTCCGCGTCCGGCCCCTTCGCGCGTCGGTGTCCGGGCCTTCTGCGCGTCCGCGTCCGGCCCCTCCGCGCGTCGGTGTCCGGGCCCTCCGTGCGGGGTCGTCGTTGTCCACATTCCGAGGGGGACGCTTGCACTCTCGGGGGTCGAGTGCTAATCATTGGCGTTAGCACTCTCCAGGTGAGAGTGACAGAACTTGGACCGGGCCGGTGAGGCCCGCAGGTCCGGTGGGGCAAGGAACCACCGGTCACGCAGGCCGTCCGTCGCGGGCGCCACTCGGTCCGGAGAAATCCACCCCTGTCCGGGAGGACCACTTCACATGGCCAAGATCATCGCGTTCGACGAGGAGGCCCGGCGCGGTCTCGAGCGCGGCATGAACCAGCTCGCCGACGCCGTCAAGGTCACCCTTGGCCCCAAGGGTCGCAACGTCGTCCTTGAGAAGAAGTGGGGCGCCCCCACGATCACCAACGATGGTGTTTCCATCGCCAAGGAGATCGAGCTGGAGGACCCGTACGAGAAGATCGGTGCGGAGCTGGTCAAGGAGGTCGCCAAGAAGACGGACGACGTCGCCGGCGACGGTACGACCACCGCCACCGTTCTCGCCCAGGCTCTCGTCCGCGAGGGCCTTCGCAACGTCGCCGCGGGTGCCAACCCGATGGCCCTCAAGCGGGGTATCGAGAAGGCCGTCGAGGCCGTCTCCGCCGCCCTCCTGGAGCAGGCCAAGGACGTGGAGACCAAGGAGCAGATCGCTTCGACCGCCTCCATCTCCGCCGCCGACACCCAGATCGGCGAGCTCATCGCCGAGGCCATGGACAAGGTCGGCAAGGAAGGCGTCATCACCGTCGAGGAGTCCCAGACCTTCGGTCTGGAGCTGGAGCTCACCGAGGGTATGCGCTTCGACAAGGGCTACATCTCGGCGTACTTCGCCACCGACATGGAGCGCATGGAGTCGTCCCTCGACGACCCGTACATCCTGATCGTCAACTCCAAGGTCAGCAACGTGAAGGACCTCCTTCCGCTGCTGGAGAAGGTCATGCAGTCCGGCAAGCCGCTGCTGATCATCGCCGAGGACGTCGAGGGCGAGGCCCTGTCGACCCTGGTCGTCAACAAGATCCGTGGCACCTTCAAGTCCGTCGCCGTCAAGGCCCCGGGCTTCGGTGACCGCCGCAAGGCCATGCTCGGCGACATCGCCATCCTCACCGGTGGCACCGTCATCTCCGAGGAGGTCGGCCTCAAGCTGGAGAACGCCGGTCTCGACCTGCTCGGCCGCGCCCGCAAGGTCGTCATCACCAAGGACGAGACCACGATCGTCGACGGTGCCGGTGACAGCGACCAGGTCCAGGGTCGCGTCAACCAGATCCGCGCCGAGATCGAGAACTCCGACTCGGACTACGACCGCGAGAAGCTCCAGGAGCGCCTCGCGAAGCTGGCCGGCGGCGTGGCCGTCATCAAGGCCGGTGCCGCGACCGAGGTCGAGCTCAAGGAGCGCAAGCACCGCATCGAGGACGCGGTGCGCAACGCCAAGGCCGCCGTCGAGGAGGGCATCGTCGCCGGTGGTGGCGTGGCTCTGCTCCAGGCCTCGGCCGTCTTCGAGAAGCTGGAGCTCTCGGGTGACGAGGCGACCGGCGCCAACGCCGTCAAGCTGGCGCTGGAGGCCCCGCTGAAGCAGATCGCCGTCAACGGTGGTCTTGAGGGCGGCGTCGTCGTCGAGAAGGTGCGCAACCTGGCCGTCGGCCACGGTCTGAACGCCGCGACCGGCGAGTACGTCGACATGATCGCCGAGGGCATTCTCGACCCGGCGAAGGTCACGCGCTCCGCCCTGCAGAACGCCGCGTCCATCGCCGCGCTGTTCCTCACCACCGAGGCCGTCATCGCCGACAAGCCGGAGAAGGCCGGCGCGGCCGCTCCGGGCGGCATGCCGGGCGGTGACATGGACTTCTGATCCTGACGGATCGGTAGTTCCCGCACAGCTTTGCCGTATCGGCCCCCAGGGATTCGTCCCTGGGGGCCGATGTCGTTCCCCGGGCGCCGGGCCGCACGTGCGGTGCCCGCGGGCCGGGGGAGCGATCACTCGGGTGAGCGACGCGGAATCGGTCAACTGGAATGGCGACAGCCCTAGTTCGCCGTGCCTGCCGTCGACGGCCAATACCGGCAAACCCGAATTCAAGCCGTTTCTTCCTATGAGTCGCATTGAATACGACACGGGGTGTGAGTCATCGTTTTTGCGGGTTAGTAGGTATCGGACAGCTGGCCTGAGCTCCGGTACACGCACTGTCCGGACGGTCTGCTCGGGCCGTCCTTCTCCCGCACCGCACACACCGAGAGGTGACTCATGCCTGTCTCCACCACGCCCGGAACCCAGTGGGCCGACTCGTACACGAACCTGAACGGCCAGCTCTACAGCGAGCCGGTGCCGTTCCGGCACGCCGACGGCCGCATCGGCTGGGTGCATTTCACGCACGACGGCTCGCTGTGGTTCAAGGAAGAGCTGCGCAGCGGCGGTATCGGCGGCTGGACGAAGATCGAGAACACTTCGGGCGGCAAGGAGTTCCCCGTCACGGTGACCGGCGGCGACGGCCGCGTGCGCATCTATTACTACACGGACGACGGCAGTCTGTACGGGGTCAACCAGACGGTCATCAACGGCAGCACGTACAGTCGCCCCTTCAAGATCGGCGACGGCTGCGCCCGCTATCCCGCCGCCTGCCTGTCCGCGGACGGCAGGACCAACATCTTCTACAACAACGCGAGCGGCGAGGTCTTCCACGTCCGCCACGCCTCGGGCGTCTCCGGCAACTACACCACACCCGTCAAGATCGGCGGCAGCGTCGAACTCAACCTCCGCGGCCTCGGTGCGGCCCTCGACGGCTCGGGCCGTATCGTCCTCGGAGCCAAGGGCAAGCAGAACAGCCTGTACGTGCTCCAGCAGCAGTACGCCGACTCCGGCGTGTGGACCACCGACCAGGAACGGGCCACCAACGTCGTCTCGGGCATCACCGCCGTCGGTGACGCCGCCGACCGGGTCTTCCTCTTCTACCGGTCCAACGACAACCACAGCGTCTACTTCGTCGCCCAGGACGCCACGTACATCGGCCTGCGCGCGCCGCGGAGCATCGGCGGACAGGTCAAGGGCGACGTGCATGCCGCCCTGGCGCAGGACAACCGCATCAACGTCGTCACCCACGGCTACAACGAAGACGCCCTGTGGGTGTCCGTGCAGAGCACCCAGCTCAGCCTCGCCTTCGACGGATTCGTCACCCTGGGCGGCGTCATCGGCAACACGTACCCGAGCCCGCGCGTCGGCCGTGGCGCGTCCAACCTCCTGCACGTCTCCCTCGTCGGCGGCGACAACCGGTCGCAGTTCAACAAGGCCCAGGGATGGACGTGACCGCTCCCTGAGGGCCTGCGCGCGAGGGCCCGGCGGCCGGGGCAGTACGTGGCCGCCGGGCCCTCGCCGTGCTGCGGGTGTCACGCGCCCACGGTGCCCGCCGGAGCACCGTGAACGCGTGACACCCGCCCCGCCGAAGCCCTACGGGAGCTGTTCGAGGAGCCAGGTGCAGAGTTCCTCCGTCACGAGGGTGTGCCCCTCGTTCCGGGACGCGAGCTTGTACGCGTCCAGCCCGCCCTCTCCGTCGGGGAGTTCCGAGATGTTCGTGTACAGCTCCTCGTCCGTGTCCAGACCGCGGACATCGACGGCGCTGACGGCCGGGACGAAGCAGTGCGAGCGAATCAGTACGTCGGTCTTGAAGCCGAGGAGGGGATTGAGGGCGTTGAAGGCGTCGGCGAGGATGCCGAAGCCTTCCAGCGAGCCGCCGGGCGCGCCGTCGATCCGGGGCAGTCCGGACGTACGCACCTCGTTGGTCTTCAGCGTCACCACCCGCATCTTCGCGACGAGTTCGCCGTCGCCCGGGGCCTGGGTGTAGAGCTTGGTGCCCGTGACCGAGAGACCCTTGCCTTCCAGGGCCAGTTCGCCGGCCTGCACGTCGGTGCCGGTGCCGTCGGCCACGCCGTTGGCGACACCGATCAGCCGCGGCCGTTGCGGCCATTCTCCGACGGCCGCCATCTCCGCGAGGAACGCGGCGCGCTCGTCGCTCTGGTCCGGCGTTCCGTCCCACTTCTCGATGTGCCGCCACAGCAGCTGGCGCGCGGCCGGGCTGTTGATCTGGTCGGAGAACCTGCTGTCGAGATCCTTGATGTAGTGCCCGAACGCCTGGAGCGCGAGGGGAATCCAGGCGCCGCGGTGCGGGCTGTCGTACGAGAAGTACAGCGCGGTCTGGTGGTCGACGCCCTGGCGCTCCAGTTTGGCCAGAGCGTGCCGGGTGACCAGCCCGCCCATGCTGAATCCGCCGACGGCCAGCGGGGCGTCGCCCAGCCGCTCCGCGATGGCGCGGTGGATCGCGGCCTGCGCGGTCTTGGAGTTGTCCAGAATCGACGCACTGCGCTCGTGGAAGCCGAGCAGGATCACGTCGTGTCCCCGGCGGCGCAGTTCGCTGATGAGCGCGTAGTCGCCGAACTCCATGATCTCCCAGGAGAAGTCCAGGCTGCTCGGGCCGGTGTTGAATCCGTCGGCGAAGATCACGGGCCGTACGAGGCCCCGGTTCCCCTCGCCGTAGTAGACCCAGGCGGTACCGCCCGGCAGGTCCCACACGGTGCTGGGTGGCAGGGGGAGGGCGCCGTGCTTCTCGGCGTCCAGGCGGGGGCCGGGGGCCAGGGTGATGGCGGGCTTGCTGTGAAGCTCCGAGACGATCTGCTCGTGGGTCGGTTCGGACATGGTTCGTTCCCCTTTAGGTCGATTCGTTACGCAGTGTGCCAAGAGGAACACGCAAAGTAGCGACTCGGAAGGGGGAGTGGATCAAACCACTCGCAGGTGGGAGCAGGATTCGGACACTTAGGGATCACGGCAGGCGGGGGCGGGGCGAGCGGCCGATCCGCTCGGAGCGTGGCGTCATCGCCGCCCGGACCTCGCCCATGCGGCCGCGTACACCGGTGGCCGGGACCGTTCCGGCCGGTCCTGCGGGGACGTCGACGGGGTTGCCCCGGCACGGTCCGCACCGGCCGCCGATCAGGACCTCCACGCTGCCGGGCGCGCGGCATTCGGAGCATTCGAGAGTGCGCAACACCGTCCGGTGTGGTGCCGGAGCGACCCGTTCGGGTGGCATCTTGTCGGTCAGTCGTCTGCGGACGAGGGCCGCCGCGTGGTGGACGGGGGCGGGGAGGCCGTCGGTGAGGGCGTGGAGCAGTTCCGCTTCCGTGGCGCCGCGCTCGAACCAGTCGGTGACCTGTGGTTCCAGTGCCGCGCAGTCCGCCGCGGAGAGGGTGAGGGCGGGGGTGGTGCGGCCCAGCGCGGCCAGCAGTACGAACGCGCGGGAGCGGGTGGGGTGTTGATGCCGCTGTCGCTGCTCCGGCGGTGCGTCGCCCCGGCTGAACGCCGCCCACCAGTCGTCGTCCCGCGCGGTGCGGGAGAAGAACGTGCGGGTCACCCAGAGCAGGACCTCGTCAGTGGCGACGCACTCGCTGCCGCGCCGCAGATGACCGGCGTCCTGGAGCCGGTTGAGGGCGGTTCGCAGTGCGCACTGACCGTACGGAAGGATCTTGGCCAGCGTCTTGACGGAGATGTCGGCGCCCTCGGGAAGCCGGTCGATGTACGCCGCGATGGATGCCTCGCGGGGCGGCAGGTGCGCGAAATCGTGCTCGGTGGGCGCGTGTTGTGCGGGGGCGGAGCGCTTGCCGTAACCCGGATTGGCCATCGGGTGCGGGAGCGTGGGCAGGGATGCGTGCGGTGCGCACGGGGCGGCACTAAGCTGGTCGGCAGCCATGAGGTCGAGGTCCGATCGATCGAAGTGGCCAGACCCCTGTTCGGTGTTCCCGCACCGGCAGGGGTCGTTTGCTGTTCGGAACGCTAGAGCGTCGCCACCATCCGTGGCAAGCCGGTCACGAGAAGTCAACTGATCGGGCAGGGAGGGTGGGTGGGAAGTGGCCCACCTCCCGTTCCTCGGAAAGAGCGCTCGGACTTCGCGGCTTGAGCTCCGGGAGGAATCCCGTCCTCGCCGGGGGCGCGAGAGAGGTACGAGTGCGCCGTGCGTGATGCGTGCGCGCCGCTGCCGTTGGAGTGGAAAGTCGGGCCGGAGGTCTGCCGGACGCGCGAACGGCCGCACATCTTTGTGATCTTGGGGACTCCGGGCCGCCGCCGACGCGGCCTGTCTTTCCGTAGTTCTCTCTCGTACGAGGAGTCCCGTGCGTATTCGTTCGATTCTTTCTCTCGCCGTGGCCGCCGTCGCGGTGACGGCGCTGGCCACCCCCGCCCAGGCCGCCGACGACGGCTCCTACCTCATCCGTGACGTGCGCAGCGGTCTGTGTCTCGCGGGCGGCGAAGGTCCGCTGGGCGGCCACGTCGAGCCCTGCAACCCCGGCACCGTGTGGGAGATCCGCAACCAGGCCGACGGCCTGGCCCAGATCGTCGAGGTGAACCGGGAGAACCGCTGCCTGGCGCTCTCGCCGCTCCGGATCTTCCCGCCGGCCGTGTGGGTGGACCAGTGCGGAAGGCAGCCCGACCAGTGGTCGATCCAGGGCGCACCCGATGAAGGGCCGGTCAACATCGCTCTCGGCCGGGGTGAGTTCGGCTCCCTGACGGCGGAGGGCCAGCGCGTGGTCCTCCTTCCCAGCGGTGGGCCGCGGTGGGTCCTGGAGCGGCTCGGCTAGCACCGACCCGTTCGACTGATCACACAGCCGCCCCGTGCCGGATCGTTCTTCCCGGCACGGGGCGGTTGCGCGGCCGGGGCTCAGTCGCGGCGGGGGCCGATGACCGACTTCCCGTCGTGCACGGTGATCGCCTGGGCCGGGCAGATGTCCGCCGCGTCCAGGACCCGCTCGTCCGGCTCGATGCCGTCCGCCCGCACCCGGGCGTGCTCGCCGTCCAGCGCGAACACCTCGGGGACGGCCCCGGCGCACATGCCCGACGCCTGGCAGAGCTGTGGATCGACGCGTACGTTCCAGGTCATGGCGGTCACCACCCGACCGGCATGACGCGCGGGCCGCGTACCAGCATCTCGGACTTCCAGGTCACATCGCCCGCCAACCGGAGCCCCGGGAAACGGGTGATGAGCGCGATCAGTGCCTCCTGGAGTTCCAGCCGGGCCAGCGGGGCACCCAGGCAGTGGTGGACCCCGTGGCCGAAGCCGAGGTGCTGGTTGCCCTCACGGGCGATGTCGAGCACGCCCGGGGCGGTGAACCGCAGCGCGTCGCGGTTGGCGGCGCCGGTGGCGACCAGGACCGGGCTGCCCGCCCGGACGAGGGTGCCGCCGACCTCGACGTCCTCGGTGGCATAGCGGGGCTGACCGGCACCGCTGCCCAGCGGCACGAAGCGCAGCAGCTCCTCCACCGCGTTCGGGACGAGCTCGGGCTCGGCCCTGAGCCTGGCCAGCTGGTCCGGGTGGTCCAGCAGGGTCAGGACGAAGTTGGGGATCTGGGACGCGGTGGTCTCGTGGCCCGCCACCAGGATGCCCACGCACAGATCGACGAGTTCGAGCTCGGAGAGCCGGTCGCCGCCGTCGCGGGCCTCGATGAGTGCCGTCATCAGGTCGTCCTGCGGGGACCGGCGGTGCTGCGCGATCAGCTCGCCCATGTAGGCGCGCAGTTCTTCTCGGCTGGCGTCGAACTCCTCGGCCGTGAGGGACGTGGTCGACAGTGCCGCGTCGCTCCATACGCGAAAGAGCGGACGGTCCTTGGTGGGCACGCCCAGCATCCGGCAGATCACCGCGACGGGCAGCGGCAGCGCGTAGAGGTCGACCAGGTCCGCGGGCGGTCCGGCCGCCTCCAGGTCGTCGAGGAGGCTCGCGGTCAGCTCCTTGACCTGGGGCCGCAGCTTCTCGATCTGGCGGACCGTGAAGGCCTTGGCGACCAGGGAACGCAGCCGGGTGTGGTCGGGCGGATCCATGCTGAGGATGCCGCTGTCGCGCCGCCCCTCGGACTGCCGGGGCTCGTCGTGCGCGATGCCCTCGGCGCGGCTGAAGCGCTGGTCGCCCAGGACGAACCGGGCATCGGCATAGCGGGTGACGAGCCAGGCCGGTTCGCCGTACTCCATCTGGACCCGTAACAGGCCCGGCTGGTCGCGTACGCGCTCGTACTCGTCCGCGAGCCGGAGCCCGTCGGCGGTGTTGAAGGGGTAGGCAAGGGGCGCGATGTCTGCTTTCGTCACTACGGCCTCCGATATGTAAGCAGCTGCTTACAAAGGTAGGAGCGGCACCTCTCGCGGTCAACGACCCTTTAAGGCCGTTATCCTGACGGGCCGCCCGAGAGGAAATCGCTCATGGATTCCGCCCCCGCACCCTCGTCCGG
This sequence comes from Streptomyces sp. NPDC104309, assembly GCF_055584025.1. Lineage (NCBI taxonomy): Bacteria > Bacillati > Actinomycetota > Actinomycetes > Kitasatosporales > Streptomycetaceae > Streptomyces > Streptomyces sp. NPDC104309. Next base: position 178,548 of record NZ_JBVJMV010000018.1, read on the forward strand.
AGAGCGCCGCCGGGACGCCGCGGCCACGCGCCGCCGGCTGCTGGAGGCGGCCCGCGACCTGTTCGCGGAACGGGGATACGAAGGGACGACCGTCCGGAGCATCGCGGAACGGGCCGGTGCCAATCAGGCGCTGCTGTTCCGGTATTTCGGGTCCAAGCAGGGACTGCTCGCGCAGGTGATCGCACAGGGCGGACTGGAGCAGCTGCGGGCGACGCAGCCCGAGGAGCTCTTCGAGACGGCCCTGCGCTCGATGCTGACCCGCAGCGCGGACGGGACGGGGAACCGGTCCCTTGAGGTCTATCTGCGCTCCATAGGCAGGGGCGACGAGGCGGCCGGAACCTTGCGGGAACTGGGCGAGGAATACCAGGGCGCGCTGGCCGGGCTCTCCGGCACCGGGGACGGCGCCCTGCGTGCGGATCTCGCCATGGCCTGGCTGCTCGGCATCGGCCTGATGCGGACGGTCGTGCACCGCGAACCCCTGGCCGGCGCCGACCCGGACGACGTCTGCCGCCTCGTGCTCGGCACGCTCGCCCACCTCTGGTCGGCGCCGGAGTAGCGGTTGCGCGACACGCTTCAGGTGAGATCGAACGGAGCCGGGGCGTGGCCCTCCCAGATCCGGCGGGAGGCCTGTTCGGGGTAGGGCAGGGTCTTCGATTCCGCGTCCAGGACGCGGGTGAGGGCCCGGTCGGGCCGGAAGGCGGCCCATCCGGGCTCACCTGTGGTGGCGAAACGGACCCACGCCTGCTGGAGTTCCCGCGACACAGCGAGGACCTCGGGGGTGGGAGGGTCGCCGACGAGTCCCCGGACGGAGGGGCTGTCCAGCGTGCCGAACGCCAGGGGGACATCGAGGCTGTGGCACGCGCCCAGGACTCCTCCGAGGGCCGGAGAGGCCAGTCGCAGCTCGAACAGGAACGAGGTGCCGCCCGCCGCGGTGTTCGCCTCGGCCAACCGCAGTGAAGGCATCCGGAAGAGCGCGTCGGAGTACACCGATTCCAGCAGTTGCTCCGGGGTGGCTCGCGGATGGGCGGCGCGGTAGGCGTCGGCGCCCTCCGGACCCGGGGCGAACAGGGTCAGGGCGGTACGGGAGTCCTGCTCGGTGAACCGGCCCAGCCGTCCGCTCATGACGCTGAACAGCCGGAATTCGTCGCGTGTGTGGCCGACGAGGAGTTCGACTCCGTTCGCGCGGCCACCGGCCAGTGCGGGCCACGGTGTTTCGGAGAGGACGTCCCCGTCGACGACGGGGCATACGGCGACACCCAGCCGGGACAGCCGTCCCCAGGCCTCGTGGCGGTCGGGGAGCTCGGCGCCGAGCGCGGAGACGCCCTCGGCCAGGCGCTGGGGTTCCACAGCGGAGAGGGCCGCGGCGGTGGGCGCCGTGCCGAGCCGGTCCGCGAGCGCGGCGGTGACCTGTTCCGCCAGTGCGCGGGTGCAGTGGTTGCCCGGCACCGAGTGGGCGATGGCCCGTCGGAACAGGCCGCGCACCGGCTTCATCGTCAGCAGGGCGGCGATCGATCCCGCCCCGGCGGACTGTCCGGCCACGGTGACCCGGTCGGGGTCTCCCCCGAAGGCGGCGATGTTCCGCCGCACCCAGTGCAGGGCCGCGATCTGGTCGAGGAACCCGCGGTTGGGCGGGGCGCCTTCGATGAGGGCGAAACCCTCGGCGCCCACACGGTAGTTGATGCTCACCACGACGAGCCCCGCCCCGGTCAGCGCCGCCGGGTCGTACATCGGGTCACCGGAGGTCCCCGCGATGTAGGCGCCTCCGTGGATCCACACCAGTACGGGCAGCCCCGCCGCGCCCGGATCGGGAGTGCTGACATTGAGTGTCAGCCAGTCCGTGCCCTCCGTCGAATTCGCGCGGACCGGGCCGGACTGCGGAGCCGCGGGGCCGAACTCCACCGCCTGCCTCGTCCCCTCCCAGGGCCGCGGCGGGGCGGGGGCGGCGAAGCGCAGCGGGCCCACCGGCGGCTGGGCGTAGGGGATGCCGCGGAACACGGCGTGCCCCCGCTGTCGGCGGCCTTCCACCACACCGTCCGCGGTGCGCACCCTCGGCTGTTCAGGCATGTCGCTTCCTTCCTCGGTGGACCTCCAGGTTTATCAGTCAGCTGTATTATGTCAACCGTATTGGAAAGAGAACACGGAGAAGCCGACGATGCCGAAACAGGTGGACCACCAGGAACGCCGCGAAGTGATCGCCCGAGCGCTGTGGCGGGTGGTGGAGCAACGCGGCGCCGTGCATCTGACCATGCGCGAGGTCGCCCAGGAGGCGGGCATCTCGCTCGGGCAGCTGCAGCACTACTTCGCCTCCCGCGAGGCGATGCTCTCCTTCGCCATGGACTTCGCGTCCGAGCAGACCGCGCTGCGCGTCGGCCGGGGCCTCCAGGGACTCGGTGACCCGCCACACCCCCGCGACGTCTTGCGCGTGATGCTCCTGGAGATGCTCCCCCTGCACGCCGACGCCCGCGCGACGAGCCGGATGAGCGCCGCCTACGTCCTGGAGGCGCTGCACGACGAGAACATTCACGCGCGGGCGCGCGACGGATTGATCCAGGGACGCGACCTCGTCGAACAGCTGGTCCGCCAGGCGATCACCGATGGGTACATCCACCCCGACCGCGACCCGGTGGCCGAGACCGATCTGCTCCTCGCGCTCACCGGTTTCACCACCCTCATCGAACTGGGTGTGATCGAGCCCCGGGGCGTGCTCACCGCTGTCGATCAGTACCTGGACAGGCTGTTCACCGGAAACGGAAACGGAAACGGAAACGGGACCTGAGGCCGAGACGCGGGAGGGGGCGTGAGAGGGGGACCCGAGGGGGCGTGAGAGGGGAACCCGAGAGGGCGTGAGAGGGGACGCGGCCGATGGTGAGCGTGCGCGTCCCGACGCGGCATGAACCTCGTCGTGGAGCCGCGTCCGGGCCCGGGGCTCAAGTCCCCGGGCCCGGAGGTGTGTGCGGACGGGGTCAGCGGTGACGGCGCTCGAAGGCGGCGAAGGCCGTCTCCTGACGCCACTGCGTGGCCGCCTTCGGGTTGTCGGCGAGGTAGCGGGCACAGCGCGCGCTCGGGCGGTCGGCGCCGAGCCGGTCGTTGCGGCAGGCGGAAACCGGCTGATAGGCCGAGGGGGTGGAGTTGGTGGCCCACAGGCTCCGGCCGCTACGGAACGCGTACTCCAGCGAGGCGCGGGCCAGGTCCTTCAGTTCGGTGTAGCGCAGGCCGTACGTCTTGGCGGCGTACTGGTACTCATGGCTGATGTCGATCCGCGAGACCCCCGGGTCGTCGGTGGCCAGGACCACCGGGACGCCGTAGTGGCGGTACGCGTTGAACGGGTGGTCGGCGCCCGCGATGCCGAGGATCTGCTTGTTGCTGGAGAACGGCACCTCGACCGCCACCTTGCGCCGCGCCATCGTCCGGGCCAGCTGCCGCCAGTCGTCCTCGTGGACGAGGTCCACGCCGTGTCCGATGCGTTCGGCCCCGGCGACGAGTACGGCCTCGCGGATGTGGAACGTCAGGTCCTCGGGCTTGACCAGGCCGGGGGCCAGCTCACCGGCGTGCAGGGTGAGGTGGGAACCCGGGTACTGGCCGTGCAGGTACTTCAGCATCCGCATCTGGAGGCTGTAGTTGGCCAGCGCGCTCTCCCCGTCCTCGGGCTGCACGAGGTTGACCGCGACGAACCTCGGGTCGCGTTCGGCGAGTCGCATGCCGACCGCGATCTGTGTGAACACCCGTGCCGGGGAACTGCCCCGGGACACCTGGGAGATCCACCTGACGGGCAGTCGGCAGCCCGGGTCGGGGCGGCGGGTGTCGCAGTGCGCGGCCACCCGGAACTGGGCGTTGGCGTCATTGGCCTCCTTGACCGCGTCGTCCACGACCCGGTCGAGCTGCCCGCCGGCCAGGAGCTTGCGGTGGAAGGCGGCGAAGTCGGGGTCGTAACCCACCGAGTCGGCCAGCTTCTTGGCGCTGTCCGACGCGGGGGTGACCATGGTCTCCAGATAGAACTGGTTCTGCTCCACCACAGTGTCGGCCACATCGGCGAGCAGCTTGCCCCGGTCCCAGGTCGCCAGGCCGAACTTGCCGAAGGTGTCGAAGAAGTGGTCGTGCCCGGACTGGTTGGACGGGAAGTCCTGCATGGACCAGGCCCGGACGATCTGCCGGCGGAAGGCGGCATCGGTCCGCGCGTCGGCGGCGGGCCTCGTGCCCGGCCCGCACGGCGGCGCGACAGCCGTCATCGTCGCGTCGATGCAGAGCCCCTTCTCGCCCGCGAGCTTGATCAGGAACTCGGTCCTCGCCGCGCCCGACAGGTGGTTGTGGAGGTCGCCCCCCTTCGGCAGCGCCTTGAAGAAGGCCTTCAGCCTCTCGGGCCTGTTCCGCAACGAGTCGAGGTACGCGCCGGTCCTGCCCTCGGCCCGGGTCACCGCGCGGGGCGACGCGTACGCGGCGGGCCGCGCCGAGGGGTCCTTCACGGGTGCGGAGGCGGGTGCGGCCGTGGCCGGGATCGCCGGGAGCAGAGCGAGTACGGCGAGTGCGCCGAGCCCGGCCGGGAGCAGGGACTTGGGACGGTGGACCGTCCGGTTCGATGAGATCACCGCCGAATGATTGCGCCCGGCGAGTGCGTTTCTCACCCAAACCGCGTCTATCGCCGGAAACCTCCACCCGATCGAGTGGGTGAGCGGGCGCTGCCCTCCGACTCTTGCGGGGGGTATCCCCCTGGAAGAGTCGGAGGCCTCTCCCAGCGCGCGGCAGTGGAATCGCAGGCAATGATCCTTCTCAAGTTGTCATACGTAAGTTGAGAGGTAGCAGCATGGCTAGGCACCGGAAGCGGATCAGTCGGCGGGTACTGCTGGCGACGGCGGTGGTCGCGACGGGAGCGGTCCTCGCCCCTGTGGCGGTCCAGGCGGCCTCGGCCGACACGGCCGGGAGGGGGCAGAACCCGGTCCGCGCACTGGAGCAGGCGGCCCACCCGCTGCGCTCGACCGAGCCCGGGGGGAACACGGCCGACCTGCGAGCCCTGGGCTCGATGATCGGCGACGCCAAGGTGGTCGGCCTCGGCGAGGCCACCCACGGCTCCCACGAGTTCTTCACCATGAAGGAGCGGGTCTTCCGCCACCTAGTCGAGAAGAAGGGCTTTACCACCTTCGCCCTGGAGCTGAGCTGGTCCGCGGGACTCCGGATCGACGACTACCTCCAGACCGGCAAGGGCGACGCTCGCGAGATCGCCAAGGAGACGCTCACCAACTCACCCTGGGATCGCAAGGAGTTCGTCAGTCTCATCGAGTGGATGCGGGACTACAACCGCCACCACCCCGACCGCACCGTCCACTTCATGGGCGACGACATCGGCGCCCCCGCACTGAGCGACGAGTTCTTCGGCCGGGTGACCGGCTACGTGCAGAAGAACCATCCGGAGGCGCTGCCGCGGCTCAACGAGCTCTACACCGGCCTGCGCCCGATCGACGACGTCTTCGCCTACCTGGGCAAGCCGCTCGCGGAACGGCAGCAGCTCGCCGTCAAGGCACAGCAGGCCCTGGAGCTGGTCAGCGGTCTGAAGGGCTCCGGCGGTGAAGCGTTCGACTGGGCCGAGCAGAACGCCCGGTCCGTCGCCCAGACCGCCAAGTTCCTCACCCTGAACCCCGACGACCCGGAGTCGAACGCCGCCTCCCAGCGCTTCCGCGACGAGGTGATGGCCCAGAACGTCTCCTGGTGGCAGCAGCGCACCGGCCAGAAGGTGCTGCTGTCCGCGCACAACGACCATGTCGCCTACGTCTCCAGCGATCCCGAGACGTACTCCAAGACGCAGGGGTCGTTCCTGCGCGACACGATGGGCAGGAACTACCTCCCCATCGGTTTCACCTTCAACCAGGGCTCTTTCCTGTCGAAGGACGCCGCGCTGGGCGGCGAGTGGAAGAAATTCACCGTTCCGGCCGCCGAGCCGGACCGGAACGAGGCCACCCTCGACCAGGTCCGCCACCAGGACTTCTACCTCGACATCCGCACCGCTCCGGCCGCCGCGCGCGACTGGCTGAACATCGCCCGGCCCACGCTCAACGTCGGCACGCTGTTCCCCGAGGAGCCGCGCGACACCGCGCTCGCCAAGGCCTACGACGTCCTCATCCACCTCCACGAGGTCAGGGAGGCCGACAAGCTGAAGCCGTGACGGTCTGGTTCCGGCTTCGGCGCGAGCTGTCCGACACCACCCGACCTGCGGAGAGGCCGGCTGCGAGGCCGGCCTCTCCGCCGCGCGCCCACCCCGGCCTCGGACGACATCCGACGTCACCACCAACGACGCTGGCCGAACGGGTGACGGCGGAGACGCTCAGAACTCCAAGATCGTCCCGTGGCCGGTTTCTGGCGCACCTGGGTCGCGCCCCAGGAGTCCCGTGAGTTCAGGGGAACTGAAGGTTTCTCGGCGGGAACCCGAGGGGTGGGTGTCCTGTTCCCGGGTGCGGCCTCTTGGGTTCGTTGTG
>NZ_JBVJMV010000019.1:0-175807 GCF_055584025.1 Streptomyces sp. NPDC104309
ACGGTTGAGATCAGCTGGATGAACCGCCGGATGCGTGACCCGCATGTCCGGTGGTGTGAGAGGAGGGACGGGCGACCCGTCCCTCCTACTCGATTGGCCTCGCCGACGGGGACGAGCCCCGCAGGAATGCTCACGGGCACGCTCCGTGCGCATGACCCGATAACACTGTGGCTCCGGTCCCTCTCCAGCACGATCGTGGGATGGCCGCTGGTGCGGCTGACGGCGACCCGGGGGCAAAAGGGTCATTTATAATCAATCCGACGATGCGTCGAGGGTGGCGATGATAAAATCGCCGCTTCCAACCCTCGTACTGGCCAGGCCAGTTGTCCAACGCAGGAGCGTATAGGCGCCATGAGCCGTTTGAGTGAGTCCGTCACCAGTGTCATGCACATCCTCGATGGAGCGGACCTGGGCGCGGACTATACGGTCTCGCAGCTGCTCGACAAGACAACAGCCCGGCGCTCCCTGGACCTCTCCGACCTCTCCCCCAAGGAGCAGGCCGCGCTGGTAGAGGGGCGCGCCATCAACCTGATCCCCTCGGCTGCGGCACTTGCCGAGAAGATCGAAGCCGCGCGGTCAGAGGGGCGCAAGTTCGTCATCAAGTACGGCATCGACCCGACCTCGCCCGACGTCCACCTCGGCCACGCGGTGCCGATCATCATCGCCAGCCGGTTGCAGCGTATGGGCCACCACGTCGTCTTCATCATCGGTGACGTGACGGCGAAGATCGGTGATCCCTCGGGACGCTCCTCTGAACGGCCGGCTCTCACAGACGAGGACATCGCCCGCAATCTGAGCACGTACCAGCAGCAGGTAGCACCGTTCATCGACTTCGAGCGTGCCGACCTGCGCTTCAACGGTGAGTGGCTCAACAAGGTCAGCCTCCCGCAGCTCGTCGAGATCCTTGCCCGAGTACCCGTTTCCATGTCGCTCCAGCGTGAGGACTTCCGCACCCGGCTCGCAGAGGGGCAGGGCCTGTCCATCGCCGAGTTCGTCTACTCCGTCGTCATGGCGATGGACTCGGTGGCCATCACGGCCGACGTCGAACTGGGCGGAGTCGACCAGCTGTTGAACCTGCAGATGTGCCGCAAGGTCATGGAGATCTCGGAGCAGACGCCCGAGGTCGTCATCACCACCCCGCTCATCGAGGGGACTGACGGCACGGGCTCCAAGATGAGCAAGAGCAAGGGCAACTACGTGGGTCTGACGGCAGCCCCCGATGATGTCTACGGTCGGCTGATGTCCATCCCCGACCACCTGACCGAGCCGTACCTCCAGCTCCTCACCGAGTGGACGGACGACGAGATCCGCGTGGTGACCAAGCGCCTGGAGGAGGGAACCGCGCACCCGATGGCCGTTAAGCGGATCCTCGCCGGTGAGGTGGTGGCCGCCCTCCACGGCCCGCCCGTTGCGGCCGCCGCCCGCGCGGAGTTCACGGCCCGCTTCTCCAAGCGGTCCTTCGGGGACACCCAGAACCTCCCCGCCGTATCCCTGAAGGAGCACGCCGAGGACACCCTCGGGGCCCTGATCAGCCGCACGCTGGACTTCGCCCCCAGCATCTCCGCCGTGCGCCGTGTGGCTCAGCAGAAGGGCCTGCGTCTCATTCGTGAGGCCGACGGAGAGCAGCAGACGACTCAGCTCACCGAGGCTTCCGTCCAGCAGGCGCTCGGCGCAGTGGTGAGCGAGGTTGAGGCACTCGACGGTGGCGAGCTGTACCTCAAGGTGGGCCGCAAGGTGGCTCGCATCGACGCCTGAGATTGAGACCCGGCGCCGGCCCACATCGGTGGGTCGGCGCCGCCCCGTTTGGTCTCTGTGCGACACGGTGAGGACGAGCTGTACGTTGCGCGATGCACGACCACTCCAACGCTGGCCTGCCGCCCTACGGCGACCTCATTCATGGAGTTCCCCCGCGCTTGTAGCCAACCCAGAACCGGCCGCCGACCTGCCCCAGCACGTCGTCCACGACTGCCACGAGGGGCTCTATCCGCCCCGCCAATACCTCGCGTAGGCCATCGTGCAGGCGCATGCTGAGCCCCGGCGCTGTGGTCTCAAGACGGCGTGCCAGCCATTTCCCGCCCCCGTTCCAAGACCCGCCAGCAGACAGTGCCAACTCGCCGGTGCGTCTCACCAGTTCGGTGGCAATGAACAGCCGTTCGCTCTGGGCGGTGCTCCCCGCGAGGTCGTCGAGGAGGTCGGTGATCGCGTAGCGGCAGTCATCGATCTCGTCAGCCGACACCGTGGGCGGTCCTGCGGCGGTCAGTTTGCGGGCCTCAGCGGCGAGGTGGGCCCCGACTCCATCGCTGTCGAAGAGCAAGAGGCCGTCGGAACACATCCAGAGCAGCGGTGACCGGCGCTTGCGTACTTCCCGCTCGACATACGTGTGCCACGTCGCTTCGGTGTGCACGAACATCTCCACTGGCCACTCACCGCTCCGGAGGCTTGCCCGGTACGGGGCTGGGGATCCGTGGAGGAGCACCACGATGTCGAGGTCCGACATCGGCGTGCGGCGGCCGGTCACGACGCTGCCTCCCAGGAACGCAGCCCGAGCGTCAGGGTGGTGCTCCTCTACAACGGCACGCGCAGCGTCAATTGCATCCATGCAGCAACTATTCAGCACTCTGCCTATCGCGCGCACGGGGGTTTCTTCGGGGATACGGCAGCGCTGTCCCCTGAGATTGGCCTCCGTCGACGGTGCCATTGACGCGGCTCACATTGCTGCCGCGCAGCGGGGTGCGGCTGGGGTGGACTGCTTCTATCCGGTGCGTCCGACGACGTAGGGGAAGTTGTAGGTCTTGCGGCTCGTGGACACTGCGCGCCACGCTGATCAGCGTGTTCCGGGGAGTATCACCTGTTAGCCAGACGCCCTCGTCTCAGAAGCGGTCACATTTCCTCGTATCGGCCTTCTCGGAAACAGGCGGCCGGATTCGGATCAATCGGGGTTCGCCCCCGCGCTTGAGCTGCGCCAGCCGCCGTTGACGTACCACTCGTCGGAAGCCAGGGCCTTGAACAACGCATATCCCATCGTGTTGGGGTTACCCCGGTAGCGCCAGCCCTCGGCCTTGTGCTCGAGCCACGGGGCGACGGCGTTAGTGGGCATCATCGTGAGGTCATGGTTGGTGGATGCGATGTGGCTACTGACCAGAAGGCTGTACCGGTAATCCAGGTCGAACACCTTCAAGTGGGTGCGGAGGCGTTCGGTGAGTGTGTCGCCCCAATCGCAGTGGGGGGACACGAAGAACTTCATGGACGGCTGCTCATTGCCGCGTGGTCTCCTGAGGCGAGCGCGGAGCCAGGGGTGGTGGGAGAAGTCGTCGAAGTAGGGGTGCAGGGTCTGCTCGCCCGCCGTGACAGGGACTGTGGCGTGTTTGCCGGTATTGCAGTCGCGGCAGGCCGGTATGAGGTTGACCGGGACCACGCTGAGCAGCGGGTAGCTGGTCTTTGGTAGGTGGTGATCGAGCGTGGTTACCAGACCCTCCCCGCAGAGGGGGCACCGGTTTTCGCGTCGGTTGCCTTGTTCGTCGGTCGTGCCCTTGAGAGCCTCGTAGATACGGCGGCCCGGGGCGCGTTCCTTGGCCATCCGGTCGGTATAGACAGCCTCCAGGGCCTTGCGGTCGCGACGAGCGAGGGGCTGTGCAGCGAGGACACCCAGAGTGTGAAGGGCCTGGCTCTTAGCGGCTGCCTCATAGGCGGTGGCCGCATCGGCCACCGCGTCGGTGTACGCCTCCAGCCGTGCTCGGCTGCTGGGGCGGGCGTTGCCGATGCAGGTGGTGTAGACGTCGCGAGGATCGAAGGGCGGTCGGTCTATGTGCTGCATCAGCCCTGCCCGTCCACGTCGTCGCGCTGGCCGAGCAAGGCGCTGAGCACCAGCTGTGCCTCGCTGCCCAGCTGTCCGCTGAAGTGTTCCAGGACAGCGTCGTACGAGTAGCCGACGTCGACCAGACGCCGCAGCTCATGCAGAAAGCCGGCCTCGGTGAGTTCCAGACCGAAGACCTCGTGGGTCAGCACGCCGACGTTCTCGCCGTACGTTTCGATGCGGGGCTTCGCGGCTCCGAGTTGCCCGCCATAGCGCCAGAGTTTCCAGACGCAGTGGGCCGGAATCTCCTGGAGCACAACCGGCGAGTGTGTCGCGACGATGGCGAGCCCGTTGCGCTCGGCGAGCAGATCAGACAGCGCACGCATGAACGCTGCCAACAGGGGCGGATGGAGGTGGGTTTCCGGCTCGTCGATGATGACGAGGGTCCGCTCGCTCACGTGCTCGATGAGCCGGGTCATGGTGAGCAGAACGATCCGGTGGCCGGCGCTGAGACGGCGGAAGAGCTGCCGGGCTTTTTTCTCGCGGCTGTTCAGGCTGGCGGTGTCCTCGAAGTTCTCCAGCCATCCCTCTTCCAGAAGCCCGCTGCCCGGATAGTCGAGGGTGCGCAACGCCTTGATCCATTGCGGGCTGCGCTCACGCGTCAGACACGCCTTCATCGCCTGCGCGAAGTCCTTCCTGAGCCGGCCAGGAGTCTTGAACCTGGGGGACCGTGAACCCTGAACACGCAGCCCCACATAGGAAGCGACGAACATCTCGTCGCCCTCGACGAGGGGGAAGTCGTCAAAGGCGCTGAACGAGACGGCCACCAGGTTGTTGAAGGAGCGGCCCTCGCGGCCGTACTCGATGATCTGCCCGAGCTCCTGCGGCTGCGGCTCGACCGCAGCGACGGCGCGGGCCAAGTGGGAAAGGACGTACGACTTCCCCACGCCGTTCCGCCCGGTCAGGGCGTGCACGTTACTGGCCGGACGGGAACCGGGCTCGACCTGGAATCGGAACCGCACGGGATCCGTCGCCGGCGGCAGCGGCGGCTCGTAGGCAATGTCGAAGTTCACCCGGCGCGCTCCACCGCGTGCGATGCGCTGCAGTTGCCCGCGCACGGTCGACATCTTGACGAAGCGCAGTAGCGAAGTGCGGGTCACATCTTGGTTCCGCGCGAGGCGAAAGGAGTTCTCGTCGTAGGCGATGTCCCGGAGCGCGGTGAGCACTTCCTCCCGGACGGCACCGGGCATCTCGCGCAGCGCGTAGTAATAGCTTTCATCCTGGCCCACGGAGAAGTACCGCGAGCTATCCAGTCGGCTGAAGCGCTCCGGGAGCAGCACGTTGGCTCCATCCTCGCCGTCCATCGCCACGTGGCCGATCTTCACGGTGCCGACCTCGGTCCAGCCGTCCCTCGTACGAACGCGCAACGTGAACATGGTGCGGTACCCGAAGTCGTCCCAGGCGTCGCGGACGAGGAGCGCATCGAAGGCGTCCTCCGGTATGGCGCCACCCTCGGCCCAGCGACGGTCGTCATTGACTACCGTGAATCGCACGGCTGCCCCCGCCTATTGTGTTCCACCGTGACCTGGAGATCCTAAGGTGTGGACCGAAGGACTGCGCGGGGGAGCGCTCGTCGCGAAATCAGCCATCCGGCGGGAAGGCCGCGGTGGTTCCCGCCGTCGTCGTTGGTCATTGCGTCGCGAATGGTTCCGCTGGCGTCCTAGTACGTGTGCAGTTCGTCCCCACGTGTCCTGTCGCCTCTGAACTGGCAGCCGGCAGGTCCCCAACCTGTGTGGTCGCCAGTTGATTTGGGAATCGAGCCGGATGTCGTTCTCAAACCGGCTGGCTTTTGCGGAACGGGAGCTCGTGGTTGATGTTCCATCCGAGACCTGTTCACCGCTCGCTGGCAGCTTCCAGGATCGCGTGAAGACGCGACAGGCATTCGCTGACGAAGAGGGGGTAGGTGTCCCAGTAGTACGACACCCCGCTGACTCCGACAGCGATGGCCCACGCCCGGGCACGCAGCCATGTCACGTCGTCGAGGCTCATGGAGTCCCAGTACGTCTGTCGGGCCTGGGGTGGAAGATCCCACAGGGGTGAGTGCTCGGCGTCGGGAAAGCCGACCGAGAGGCATCCGAAGTCGATGACCCCGTGCAGCTTTCCTTGTTGGACCAGAAGGTTGCTGGGTTTGAGGTCTCCGTGGAGCCACACCTGGCGGCCGGACGGCTCGGGCAGGTTGAGCGCACTCTGCCACAGGTGTCGCAGGTGTGGGATGTCCAGGTCGACGCCCTCGATCGTTAGGCAGTTGTCGAAGCACACGCTGATCCAGCGGTCACAGGCGCGCAGGCCACCGCCGCGATACCAGCTGAGTTCGTCCTGCCGAGTGGCTCCCATCAGGGGGACGGAATGCAGGCTCTCCACGATCGCCGCAAGGTCGGCCCCGAAGGCGGGCCAGTCGGTGACCGAGCCCGGGCCGGCTTCATCGCCGTCGATCCAGCGGTACACCGACCAGGCGAGCGGGAATGCGGAACTCGGAGTGCCCTCGTGCACTGGCTCCGGGATGCGGCAGGGAAGATGTGGCGCCAGCCGCGGCAGCCATGTCTGCTCCTTCCGGACGGCCTGCGCGTTGTCCGGGGTGCGCGGCAGCCGCATGAGCAGCTGGTCGCCGAGCCGGTACATCGTGTTGTCCGTGCCCGCACCGGCTGGCGAGATGGTGAGGTCGGCCCATTCCGGCCGTTGCTGGCGCAGCAGCGACCGGACCACCACCTCGTCCGCATGGATCTCGTTCTTGTGAAGTGTCACGGTGAGAGCCTTCTGCCCGGGCTTCGCCGCCGCCAGTGATTTTCCCGAGGCGATCGCCCTTCGGAACCCGATCCACTGAGAATCCGCCAGGCCAGGTGAGACCGAGTGGGAATCTGTCACCTTCAGTGCGACAGGACACCACGCGGAAGCTAGGAGCGTGGCCGATCGGTCACAGAGTGGCCACCGACCGTGAGATTCGGCCATGTGATATGAGATCCCACAGAAGTACCCCGGTCCCCAGTTCGCCGGGGGCAGACAGGAAAGAGTCGCGAAAGACTGGCCAGCGGGTGCAGAGGGATGTCAACGTAGACGACCTTCCGGAACCCCAGGTCAGAGAGGTGATCGCCGTGACCGTGGTATCCATGAGCCCCGGTTTCTCCACCACCGCCAAGGCCCTGAAAGTGCGCGACTGACAGCTTTGCCCAGGCCAGCCCACGCTCGTGATGGATCAGTTCTCCGCCGAGGATTTCCACATGGTTGTGGACGACCGTGCCGACGTGCACGTCAATTCGAAGGACGGCCGATTCTACTTGGGCTGGTTTCCGCTCGGCCGCCCTGGGGCCGACGGCGAAGGCTGGAAGATCGCCGTCACCGGTACCACGAGGGTGCCTGGGTACAGCATTTCCTTCGACACCGAGACGCCGGCCGATATCGTCGCCGCCGCTGTGACGCGCGTGCTGGAAACCACCCGTCCCCGGTGAGTACGCCAGCCGACGTTGGCTGACTCGGTGCTGACAGTCCTCGCTCACCGAACTGGGCGGTACTTTGCGTCCGTCACCCGGCTGCCTGTAGCAATGACGATTCCCCAGAGTCCTCGGGAATGACCGTCGGTGACGTCGTTGACTGCATAGCCGTATGCGACCGGACTGCACCCTGCGGCTGTTGATGAACCTGTTTCCCATGCCCCACCGCGCGACACAGGTCGTCGATCGGGTCCTTGCCGCCCGTGGCGGCCGTCGCTTTGAACTGGCAGGCGTCCAGGCGCCGCCGCCCTTGCCGCGCTGCTGGCGGCAAGTAGATCCGCACCTAAGCCTTGGAGGCGCTCCTGTATCCCGACCCTCTGCTAGACCCGTCGACTCCGAACCGGGGCGCTCTGCCTGCGTACTGGGTCGGTCCCCGGCACCTGGCCGGTGATGACGGACGTCTCTACGATGCCGTCGCTGACACGCTCGCCGACCTCGGCTGGACGAGCCTCGTGATCGTCCGCGGGCGGCAGGAGCCCAACGAGGCATGGGAGGACCGGCAGGTCGTGCGCAGCACCGTCCTCCACATCAGCCCTGACACCCTCCGGTGGGCTCAATGGGTGCTGCCGGATGAGCCGTTCCACCTGGGCGAGCTGCCGATCGCCTGGCAGATTTCCGCCCGCGAGCACCCAGACAGCCCGCTTGGGCGGTGGTCGGCCTACTTCACCCCCGGCATCCCGGGCGAGGTCCTCTGCGACTTTCTCCTCGCGCTCGACGCCCGCGACCAGCCCACCACGGCGCTCATCGGTCCCGAGCTCGTTATGGACGTTGTCGCGGAGCACGGCTGGCTCCGCGACGTCGACCAGCCCGACTCGGTGGCGATGCACCCCACCTTTACCTCCCATCTCAGCTTCGGTGAGGTCCCACCCCTCATTCAGGACACCGATCCCCGCGCCCTGAGCGTCGAGGCGGAGGAGCCAGGGGCGACTGGCTGGCAGGCGTGGGCTGAGCCGGGCATGGGCGCCTCGTATCTGTGGGCTGCGTCGTTTAGTGCAAGCGTGCCGCACAGCCTTGCCGCCGCGTTTGCCTCCTCGCTTAGCTCCACCGCACCGGTTCTACGCCGGGTGCTGCCGGAGAGCACACGGGACCGGCTCCTGCGTGCCCCTGCCAGTTGAGCAGTACTCCCGCGCCATGAAGCCGGGCCTCCCGTTCAGGTGGCCCGGCTTCGCGCTGCTCGGACAGCTTCTGTGTGTAGCGGGCGGCTACCGAGGCGGGCCCGTGTCAGCGTTGGATGCTGTGTCCAGCTCGTGGGCACTGCCGAGAGATGGTGCTCATTTGATCCTTCCTGGCACCGATCGCCGGGGCCGATAAGCGCTCCGGCCAGGCCATCACCTCGCCTTGGTCAATGAGTGAAGGGGCCCTTCGTCAGAAGGTGTTGGCGGTGAAGGGACGCACCCGTTCGTCCGCGAGTGCAAACAGGCGATTGAACTCGGCCCGTTCATCCTTGCTCATGAGCCCGACGGCGTTGCCGAGGTTCTTCTCAGTGAGCTGCTTCATGTATGGGGCAAGGAATCGGTTCATGACTTCAGGGGCGTCGTGTATCGCCTGCACGTATTTCCGGTACCGCGTGAGCTGCGCACTCAGCTCTTCGAATTCGGCGAGGGTTGCCCTGCCAGCGAGGGCCTGTTCCTCTTTGCTGAACGGGCGTCCGTCGCGGTGGGACCACGTGCCGGTATCGTCTCGGCGTTTGAAGTCCGAGTCGCAGAGAAGGGCGAATACGTAGGGGTTGATGTCGGGATTGGCCATACGGGTGTGGTGCTCCTCGCGGAATCGGTTGGGGTGCATCAATGGTCTGGAGAACCGCCGGTTTGGCTAACCGGCGATCGTCGGCTATGTTGCGGCCGTTTCCCCGGGTCAGGGCCGACGGCTGGAGGGGTTCGCTGCCCTGGCCGCAGGTGGTGTGGCGGGGGTTGGGGCCGGGGTTCGCCGGCCGTCTCGGGCGGGTGTGGCCTGGGGGTTTTCGGGTGCGGCGGGCAGGTGGGCGCTGCGGCGCAGGCGCCAGACGAGGACGTCGCTGATGGAGGCGGCGGTGTCGAGCTCGCGACGTCGGGTGGTTTCGGCAATCAGTGCGGCCGGGTCGTGGCCCGCTTGCCGGGCGTCCGCGAGGGTGGCGGCCAGGGCGGGCCAGCCGGGCTCGGCCTGGATTCGCTCCGCGAGCTCCGGCAGCGCCTGGTGCAGGAGATCGGCTTGCCGTTGCCGGATCCGCGGCGATAGGCGCTGGCCTCGCTGGCGGAGGGTGGCGATGGGGTGGGCTGCGGCGGCCTGGTAGGCGGCGCGCAGATGCTCGGCGGCCTGCTGGGCTGCGGCTGCCTGCTGACTGTGGTGCCGTTTGGCGTGCCAGTTCGCCGCGGTGATGGCGAGGAAGACGGCCATGTCGATGACCATCGCCGTGGTGGCTCCGTCTTCGCCACGGCCGAGGGCGGGGCCGCTGTGGACGAGATCGTGGGCGGCCTGCCGCAGGGCGATCTCACGCCCACGTACGGCACGCACGTGGGAGCGGCTGGCCCGCTCGAACACGAAGGCCGCCTGCCGGAGTTCAGCGCGATTGTGGGCGGCAGAGGTCTTGGCGAGCGCGTCCAGAACCTCCCCTGTTGCGGCGATCTGCGCTGCTGCCATGCCGTCGTCGCCGTGATCAATGAGCAACAGAGCCTGCCAGGTGGCAGCGGCGGCCCGGCGCCGAGCGAACGCGGGATGGGTCACCGGCGGCAGGGCGGGCTGCACCGGCTCAGGCCCGCCCTCGGAGACCGCGTCTGCGTGAAGGGACCAGCGTTCGCGTATGCGGGGCAGGGACAGGTCGGGTGCGAGTGTGGAGCCGGCATAGAAGACCGGCTCGTCGTCCTTGTTACGGTCGTCAGGCAGCGCGACCTTGTAGCCGAGCAGGTCGCCCGACGGTGCGATCCGCTTCCTGATCAGCAGACCGTCGGCGGCCAGACGGTCGAAGAACTCATCCATGGAGGCGGCGCCGGCCGAGGCACTGCGTACGGTCTCGCGCAGCTTCTCTCGCGCCGTACGTTCCCGCCCCTGCCGTTCGGCTTTGTGGCGTTCGGCGCTGGTGGGGCGTTTGGCTGCGGTGCCGTCGCCAGGGGTGACGCGGTGCAGGTCGTAGTCGGTCTCGATGAGGCGGGCAGCGGCCTGAGCGCGTTGGCCGGAGCGGTGGTGGTTGGGGCGGCGGCCGTCCTCGCGTACGAGGGTGGCGATGATGTGGATGTGGTCGTCGGCGTGGCGGACGGCGGCCCACCGGCACCCGGCGCTGTCTGCGCCGCCGGGATCGATGCCGGTGGCCGCCACGATGCGGCGGGCGATGTCGCCCCACTCCTCGTCGCTCAGGATTCGGTCGGTGCCCGCGGCGCGTACAGAGCAGTGCCACACGTGCTGGTCGGGCCGCTGGTCTTTGTCGAGCAGGTGCAGTGGCTGATCGAGAAGCCGTTGAAGATCTTCCTTCGTCGCGGAGGGGTCGCGGCCGGGGTCGGGTGCCATCAGGTAGTCAAAGGAGGCGACCAGGTGCGGGTCGACGTGCTCCTCGCGGGTGCCCTTGCCGTAGAGGTAGTTGAGCAGCCCGCGGGTACTGCTGCCTTGCTTGTGGATACGGGGGATCAAGCGGTTTCGTCTTTCTGTCAGTTGTTGATCCGCTCGACGGCCGCCCTGGTGGCGGCGGCCGCGCGGCGGACGTTGTCGAGGGCTTCCTCAATGCGGGCGATATCGCCGCCGGAGTTGAGGGCCTTGGTCATCTGGTTGAGGTTGCTGCCGGCCCAGCCGAGCTTGCGGCCGGTGGCGAAGAGCTCGGTAAGGACGTCGTGGTCGGCGGCGATGGTTGCGGCGGTGCGGGTCTGGTCGCGGGCGGCGGCCAGCGCGGAGTGGGCGAGGAATCCGGCGACGCTCATGCCGACAGCGTCGGCGCCGGCCTGAATGAGTGTGTGTTCACGTTCGTTGAGGCGGACGCTCTGGGCGGGGCGCTGCTTCTTGTCACGCGGACGTGATTTCCCCTTGGCCCGGCGCTTGTGGCTGGCCGTACTCGGCTGCGATCCGCCCCCGGTCGCAGCCTTCCCGTCCGGCGCCTCCTGGCGCTGGTCGGCCCCCGCCACCCCTGGGGCGGGGTTGGGTTCGGACGTCCCCCGGCGGGGGAGTGTCCGAACCTCCAACTTGCTCCGCTTTGGGCTGGCGTGGCTTGGGTCGCGTTCTGGTGCTCTGGGCTATTGGTGCACGAATCCTGCATGGAGATCAGCTCCTGGTATGGGAGGGAAGAGCGCACCAGGCCGACGAACGGGCAGTAGCCCCGCCTCCCGCTGGTTCGAGCGGAGAGCGGCGGGGGAGGGCCGTGCGTGCCTGGTATAGCGGCGCGAATGAGGCGGGGCCGTGGACCAGACGGAGTTGCTGGTCCACAGGTCCCCGTGCGGGCCTTCGGGGCTGACCGGATATCCGGTCAGCCCGTCGGGATGCTGGTCTTGGCGCCTTGCTCTGCGGCTAGGAGGGCCTTGAGTTCGGTGAGCCGGTCTTCGGAGATGGTGAGTTCGGCCCTGCGGATGGCGTTCCGCAGCACGGCGCGGGTGGCTGTTCCGTGCATGGCGATGGCGCCGCGGCCGATCGCGAGTAGTTCGTCCATTTCGGCACCGGGAGGACGTCCGTAGCGTTGCGCCGCGGGGACGTCGTCCTCGGGGGACGGCTCGGTGATCTCGCGAGTGGGGGCCGAATCGTGCAGGGGAAGTTGGTTCTGCACGGATCGAGGAGGCAGGAACTCGGAACGAAGGCCAGAGTCGAGGTGTTCCGTCGCTCCCTCGCTCTCCAAGGCGTAGTCGGCACCCGGCTGGCTGCGCCGGAGCGTCGTCGTCTCGCTGCGACGCGTCGCGCCCCCATCCAATGTGGAAGCAGTCCAAGGCGATGCCAGTTCGATCGTGGCCAGTGCTGCCGCGTGACGGCGGACGGCGAGCTGCTGCAGCAGCACTTCGCGCTGGCGCTGATCGGTGCCCACCGAGGCTTGGGCGATGGCCTGCGACAACCGTCGTGAAGCGCGCCGGCCTCGCCAGCCGGCGCGCTGCTTCTGGGTTCGCTCCGCAAGGTGGGCGGCCAGGGCGACGGCTTTGCGGGTGGCCCGGTCGCGGGTGATCTGCGCGGCATCACGATCGCGTGCAGCGATACCAAGGCGGGAGAAAAGGCGTTCGCGTACTTCGCGCCCGACCCGGGCGAGCACGCTGTGGGAAGCGGCCTCGGGTGTGCGGATGCGCAGTTCGATGCCCATGGCCTGATGCCAGAGCAGCGCGGCCATGACCGGGCCTACGAAGGCTCGCACTGTGCCGCCGACCACGCCTGACTCGGCGTACGCGGGGATCACCTGTACAGCGGTGATCACCCAAGTCAGGGTGCCGGGCAGGCCGGGTGTCTGCTTGGGGCTGCGCAGGTTCTGTCGCGCGAGCAGCGCCGTGGCGAAGAGGGCGAGTTCGGCTGCGGCGAACATCGCGATGCGCTCGGTGGTGCCGCGCATGTCCAGGTAGTCGGCGGCGAACCGCCAGCTGGTATCGGCGCTGTAGGCGGTACAGCCGGCCGCGGCCAGTGCGGCGATCCTGACTGCGGGCGTTCCGGGTTGTCGCTTGCTGCGGTTTCGGGTAGTGCGTCGGTAGATCAGCCAGCCGACCAGCAGCACCGTACAGGCGCCCAGGAGGGCGGAAAGCGCGAGAGACGTCGAGGTCCAGCGCCCAATTGTGGGCAGGGCGAGTTGCGTCATACAGGGGTCTCCAGAGAGGCCCGCCGCGCCGTTTGGGCAGGCGTGGGCGCGGGCGGGCGGCGTGGGCAAGCGGTGAGGTGGATCGGCGCCGTGCGGTCAGGCGCGGGGCCGGCGTCTACGGTCTGCGCCGGTGAGGACGACGGTCGTGGTCATCTCGGCGAGACGGGAGGCGACGCGGTCGCCGACGGCGTCGCGCAGCGCGGCGGTCGGCAGATTGGTCGTGATGAGCGTGGGGGTCAGGTCGGTGTAGCGGCGGTTGATCAGCCGATACGTGATCTCCTCGGTCCACTCCGACTGCTTGGCTGCGCCGAGGTCGTCCAGGATCAGCAGTGGGCAACTGCTGAGAGTGGCGAGGTCTCGCTCGGCGTCGTGGCCGGCGCGTGGGCGCAAGCGGGCGTACAGGTCGGCCGTGGTGGCTGCCTCCCACCGCAGTCGCACCCCGGCGGTCAGTAGCGACCGCACCGCGCCGTACGCCTGGTGCGTCTTGCCGGTGCCGGTGGGCCCGGCGATCAGCAGGGACGGTCCGAGCGCGATGCCCCGGGTGCCGCTCGGGCCGGGCCGCGCGGCGAGGGCCACCTCGTGGGCCCAGGCGGCAACCTGCTGGTGGCCGGCGAGGGCGTGGCGGTAGCGGGGCGGGATGCGGGCCTCGGCCAGTTCCAGTGCGGTCACCCGCTCCGAAGGGGCCTCGGCGGGTGCGGCGGTTGCGTCGATGCCCCGGTCGGCGAGGATCGTGCCGAGGCGGGCCGCCAGGGAGCTGATGCGCTGCGGTTCATGGCTGGTGGCGGCTGTGGTCACAGCTGGCCTCCGTAGGCCGCCTCGATGTCAGCGGGTGCCGGGTTGGTCCATGCTCGGTGCGGGGCGGCAGCTGCCTGAGGGGCGTTCATGGCCTCGTTGACCAGGCTCGGCAGCAGGCTCACGGACAGGTTCTTGGCACGCATGCGGCTCATCCCGGCGCGGATATGGTCGGGAGAGATGCCCTCGCTGAGCAGTTTGCCAGCCATCTTGCCGAGGCGGCCCAGCACGTCGCTGGGCGGGCGGTGTTCGCAGGAGGCGACGTACTCGCCGACCAAGTCCTTGGCCGAGATTGAGCCCGAGCCGGTGGGTGGCGCGGGGGCGCTGGCGCTCCCCACCGGAGGTGATCCTAGATCCAGGATCCTAGGTCCTAGATCCGCACCCTGATCCCTCACTGCAGTCTCCCGGCGTTGTGGTGAGGGCTCACTGAAATTGCCCTGACCTGCGACTTCCCGGTACACGGAGGGCTCGCTGCATTCGCGGGACCCCTCAGGTCCTCCACTGTGAGGGCTCACCGCCTGTTCACGGAGGACACCGTGAACAGGCGAGGCCGCCTCGGCCGATCGGCCGCCCTGGTGGCGCGGGCAGGCCGGGCAGCGGCTGCCGCTGGGCCGGTTGATCTTCTGGTGGCGAGCCCAGGTGACGATGTGCAGGTATCGCTTACCGTCGTCGCCCTCGTACCGGCAGATCAGACAGGCACCGTCGAGCTGCGTGAGGTCGTCCTCGACTTCCAGCGGGCCGTGTTCGGGGCGCAGGGACCATAGGGCGCCGGCGATGACGGCGGCCTGATCTCGGAAGCGGCCGTGGTCGTCTGCCTGGGTGAGGAGGCCGAAGAAGGTCCGCTCTGCGTGGACACTCACTGCGGCGAGCGACTCGGAGATGAAGGCTTCCGGCTTGATGGTGCGTATCCGCGCCATGCCTATCGCCCCGCCTTCGTGGGCAGAGCAGAGGAGTTCGGCGACGAGGATGCGACTACGGCCGCGAGGGCTGTAGCTTGTTGGGGCATAGACGGTTCCTCACCCGGTGGCGTTGTGACCGCCACCGTCTTGATCGTTCAGGTACGGGCGATATCGGTAGGGGACTTCCTGACCCCCGGCGTTGGCCCGCCGGGGGTTTTTCATGCGCTCGGAGCCGCAAGGGTTTCGGGCGCATGGCCAAGACAGCCACACCCTCCCCGCACAAGTCCAGCATTCTGCCGAGAAATCAAACAGCTCTCGGCGAACGCTTCGTGCACGGCTTCCCTGAAACGATAGACCCGAATTGGCGGTTGACGAAGAAGTGGCATAAAAGGGGCAACCGGTAATCGGTCCCGGGGTGGCTTCGGTGAGCATTCGATGTGGGCCGGCGACAGAAGAGCCCCACGTCAGGGACTCCTCAGGTGACGCGTCATCAGAGTGGTTCGAGAAATTTGGTCAACGGCGGATTCAAGGCTATGTTGCGTCGCTCGCGAGAGATCAGAGGACCAGATCTGACAAAAAAGACGCGGAACATAGCAGCAGATCGCCGGTTACCAAAACCGCGCATTGCAAGCTACAACAGACCCATGCCTGAAAGCCCTCTGGGAATTGGTCCGGCCGGCGTGCTGACCGCCCGCGCCATTACCCGTTCCCGCGCAGCGCGCGGATTCGCCCAGCGTCAGCTGGCCGAACGGGTGACCGCGCTCGGCCGCCCCATGACAATCACGATGTTGTCCCGCATCGAATGCCGGCAGCGTCGCTGCGACGTCGACGATCTCGTCGCCATCGCAGCCGCCCTCGACGTCTCGCCGCTCGCTCTGCTCGCCGAGACGAGTTAGCGGAGCCCGCACAGTGCTCCCGGGTGGGCCAACACCCGGCAGCCGCTACGTACATCACCTCGCCCGTACCTGAACCACCAAGACCGGCTTATCCGTGTCCGCACGGCCGCGCCAGAGAAGGAACCTCCTTGCACCGAGAGGCCATTCCCCCTGCCCTGTTGCCCTTCCGCCTCCGTACCGCGAAGGAGGCGATCTCGCGTGGCTGAGCAGCCAGGCGCCGAGGTAGCGCTGTCCCGCCTCTACCGCCCAGAGGAAATTGCTGCTGCTCTCGGCTGCTCCGCCTGGTGGGTCAAGGACCGGGCCCGCCGGCGGCTGATCCCCTTTACCCGGGTTGGCCGCGCGTATCGCTTCACCGCAGAACACCTCGCGGAGATCATCCGCCTCCATGAGGAGCGGCCCGCACGTGCATCCCAGCCCTCCACAGCTCGGACCGTCGCGAAGGCACACGCCCAGCAGGCGAACGCGCCCCAGCGCCCCCAGCTTGCCGCGCCGACAACCCGACTGCGGGCGCGGCCTCCATTCCGCGTCAGGCAGAGCCAGTTCAGCACCGTCGCCTGACGCGACCACGTATCAAGGGAAAGGAGGAGCGTGGGTTTCGCGGAGAAGCGCGGAAACTACTGGCGCGGCCGGTACAAGACCGCACCTGGCAAGCACCTCACGGTCGTCGACGAGAGCGGCAAGGCGATCAAGTTCGCCACCAAGGGCGAGGCCCAGCGCGCCGCGAGCGAGGCCGAGAACAAGTACCGGCGCGGCGACTGGCGGGACCCGGCACTCGGCCAGGAGACCTTCGGCGAGTACGCGAGCCGCTGGTACGACGCCCAGGACCTGGCCGCCTCGACGATGCAGAACTACAAGCGCCACATCGAGGAGCACCTGCTCCCCGACTTCGAGGACAAGGGGCTTGCCGGCATCCTGCGCATCGACGTCGATGTCTGGGAGAAGAAGGAGAGGGCCGTGTACGCGGCCTCAAGCGTCAAGACCTGGCGCTCGACACTCCACTTGATCTTTGAGGACGCGATCGACGAGGGCCTGATCACGTCGAACCCGGCGGCCAGGAGGCGCGGGCGCGGCAAGCGCGCCGGCCGCTCACGAGACCGCGGGCCGGAGAAGGTCGTCACCGACGCGGTCGGCATCCTGCTGACCGCCGAGAGAGCCGCCCTGCTGTCCGGCCGCGATGACGAGTTCGTCGCCGTCGTCCTCAAGGGATACACCGGCAAGCGCTGGGGCGAGATCGTGGGCCTGGAGACCGAGTTCGTCCGTCCCGCGGCTGTTCGGGTCGAGTGGCAGCTGTACGAACTCGACTCGGGGGAGCTGGTGCGCTGCCCACCCAAGGACGACAGCTACCGCACCATCGACTCCATGGACTGGCTGTCGGCCCTGGTCGCCAACCACATCGCCCGCACGAAGCCGACTCCCTGCTCGTGCCATGGCAGGACCTACGTCTTCCGCGGGCAGGGCACGGCTCGTACGGGTGGCCACCTGGGTGCGAAGCTCGTCGACGTCGCGCGCCTGGCCGGTGTCTCCACAGGGACGGTGTCCAATGTCCTTAACCGCCCCGACCACGTCGCCGAAGCCACGCGGGTACGGGTCCAGAAGGCCATCGCGGACCTCGGTTTCGTACGGGGCGGCGCGGTGCCGACGCACGCAGCCCACTGGCGCAGGAACGGTTTCGCGACATGGCTGTTCACCCCTGCGGTCTCAGGCTGGTACCCGAAGAAGGCGCCGCAAGAACCACGGCCTGTGCCGCTACTTGGCGAACCTTGGCCTGGTGTCCCGGCGCGAGGGCGCGGCGCCAGTGCGCGGGCCGACTCATGCTGGCTCCCGATCGCCAAGGGCCTCACACCCCACGGGCTCCGCCACACCCACCGGACCATGATGGAGGACCTCGGCACCGAGAAGGTGCTCATGGACGAGCGCATGGGCCACATCGACGGATCGGTCTCGGCGCGCTACGCCCACGTCACGCCCGGCATGCGCAAGCGGCTCATGCTCGGTCTGACCGAACAGTGGGAGGCGGCTCTAGACGCGCGGCTTGCCATGCGTCCCACGTCACCGGTGCGCGTGCTCGATGACCTTCTGCGCGCACGCAGGCAGGCACTTGACCTGGCGTAGTGCCAGCGGTGAGTTGCGCCTGTGTCCCCTACGGGGCACAGGTGCTTCCTCGTCGCTCGAAGCGCGCTGGGCCTACCGGGCCTGATCACGTCGACGGGAATCTGGGGCGCTCGGTTCCTTCTGGTGGTTTTGGCAAATCGACGGGCGCCGGCATCAACAGACCTGGCTCAATAGGCACATGGAGATTGGCGAGCACTGGGCATACCGCGCGAGACCGAAGGAACTGGGCAGCGCGGTTCGCCAGGTAGAGATCGTTCGTGTGGGCGGCCCCGGCAGGACTGGCTGGGTCCACGTGCGGTTCCTCGAAGGCGACGCCGCCGGCCTGCAGGAATGGGTCAATCCCACTTCCCTCGTTGCGCCGTGGGCGAAGGTCGAAACGTTCCGCGCGGACGACAAGGCGGAACTGGCATTGGCCGAGGCATCGCGACACGTGAGAGGCAGCACAGACTTCGAGGCCGCGCGGCTGATCCTCGGGTTCGTCCGACCGAAGAGCAAACTGCGCCTACGACGAGGCGTCCCGGACGCCGGAATTCTGGACATGGGCCGGTTGGATGAGACCGCACCGCTCGTCGGCAGGGACGCCGCGGAACTGCGGGACGACCCTATGGTCTACGAGAACCGCGACGGCCTGTGCCTGGCCGGTTGGCCGGTCACAGAACGCCTCGCCCGTCATGTTGCCGACCGCCTCGCCGACACGATCCTGCCGGAGGTGGACCGCAAGCAGCAGAGCCTGGAGCAGGAACGTGCCCAGTCCTCCTGGTACTCCTACAGCCGCCGGGACGACCGCAAGCTGGACGCGGAAGCGGCCATCCTGAGGGCCGTGCGGGCGTGGTGCGGCGAGGACAAGTCCGAGCGCTACGACGAACTGGTCGCCCTGCGCGCCGAGGTCATCCGGCTCGGGCAATTGGTCGAGCGCGCGGTGACAGCCCTACGCGACCGCGGGCATGGCGTCATCGCCTCCACCATTGAGCGCGACCTTGGCGTCCATATCTCCAGCCTTGGTCCAGACGTTCGTCGCTGAAGTCGCGCCGCCGGTCTGGCTCCGGCTTGGGTGGCGCGACTTCCGCCTGAGACCTCTCCTTCTTCGGTAGCTCCTCCTTCTCCGGCCGCTGTGGGTGCCAGCCGTCGAGAAACGGCCGCAGCTGGTCTCCCGTCGGCTGCGCGTGGAAGTTGTAGCCGGCAAGTCCCCTGCCGCTCATGGTGGGGTCGAGCCGGTCGGCCTCGGCGTTCCCCCACGCCGACCACTCCCGCAGCCTTTCGGCGTCGAGGACGTCGTCGGACGTGACGGCGGCTTCGTCCAGAGCTGCGCAGAAGTCCCTCACCTCCCCCGCAGTTCGCCACTGCTCCAAGGCCGTGCTGAAGCGCTCGGCCCGCACCGCGTCCACGGCCTTGATCGACGCGACGCTGACGGCCGCCTCCCACTCCCGCCGCCGCCGCTCCTTCTCCTCCGCTTCCCGCAGACGGCGCTCTTTCTCCTGCTGCTCCCGCTCCTCGCGCAGTTTTTGCTGCTCCGCTTCCCGCTCCTCCCGCAGCCGCCGCTGCTCAGCCTCGTGCTTCAGCCGAGACCGCTCCTGTTCTTCCGCACGCGCCTTGAGCGCTCGGAAGACCGAACCAATCTGGTCCTCCAGCGGCTTCTTGACGGTGTCGGCCCAGTCCTTGTTCCAGCCGTAGCCCGACTGCTGGGTGAATTGCAGCTCAAGCTCGCCGGACGGCTCAAACCGTTGCGCCGGAGTGACCCGCTGCCAGTCGTAAGTACGTCGGCCCGGCCGCTCGGGCACGTATCTGACCTGTTTCTGCCGCTCGCGGAAGCTGATCTCGTACGTCCTGCCGTGGATGGTGAGAAGGGGTCTCGGCTGCCTGCGTTTCTTGGACACCGCGATCTCGCCATGGCGGACGAGGGCCTGCTCGGCGAGGAGCCGGAGCAGTGAGAGCACCCGGGGGAGGACCTCCTCGGAGATCTCGAAGGCACTGTGGTCCGCGGTGACCGCGGCGATCACGTCCTCAACGTCGGTGATCACACGGCTGCGTGCCAGGCGGATCCGGTTCCACTCGGTGTCGTCCTCGCCGGTCGCCCTGAGCAGGCCGAGGAAGAAGTCACCCTTCGTCCGCCCGCTGTGCCTGAGGTGGTATCCCGCGGGGGCACACTGCCGCGCCGCGTCGAATGCTCTCCGGTAGCGGGCCCGCTCCTCTTCGCTCGGGTTCGGGACGCGGAGGAAACGTCCGGCCTGCTGCACTTCGGCGATCAGGGCAGCTCCGACCTTCGCCGGTGAGGGGCGCGGGGGCTTCGCAGCACGCGCAGGTTTCGTCTCGGATGACGGCGCCGTCTGCCGACCACGGGGAGGGCCAACCTGTGGATTCGGCTCGGGGGCCGTCGAACGCTGCCCGCGCAGAGCCCGCTCCGGCCGATCAGGGTGATGCCCGTGCTCCAGGTAGAAACGCCCGTCATTGGTGATGTCCGCCTGCCACCTCCCGCTCTGCTTCGGCATGGTGATCAGACCCCGCCCCTTGAGGGCGCGAGCGGTGGCAGCAAGTTCCGGGCTGTCTGAGGTGACAGGCTCCGTCCCGTCCCCGATGCGGGTGAGCAGGGCCAGCTGACGATCATTGAGTGGCGACCAACGGTGCATGTTCACGGTCGTACCGTCTGTGCTTGCGTCAGCACAACCCGTATCAGACGATTCTTACGGCGCCTGAGAAGGATTCGGGGGCGAAGGCGCTGACAGCTCCTGGCTGAGGCGTGACGGGCTGCCCGGCTACATCTCCTCTCTCAACCGTGCCCAGGTGTGGGTGTCCAGACTGTCGTGCGGGCCGATGTGGGAGAGTTCGGTGCCATCGCGGCCAAAAGCCACGATCACGGGACGGGCTCCGCGGTTGACTTGCTGGGACGTCCAAGCGGCGACGAGCTTGCGCTGCTCGGGAGCGGCGATCCGGCGGTTGCCGATGAGGATGTGGCCGACGTCCCGCCCGAGATGGACCGCGGCACAGCTGATCCATGGGGCCGTGGCGAAGGAGTGCGGCGGGTCGAGACTGCGGGTGAGGCTGAGCGCGCCCCCGCCGCCGCGGACCTCGATCACGTCGACGTCGGCAGGGTCATCCACCGGACCGCTGCCGCCGCCCACGTACCGCCACTGCTCGTCGTACCACTCCAGAAGCGCGGTGTGCTCACGCGCCCGCGAGGACTTCGGATGCCAGACAATCCAGACCGCCCCGACACCAGCGGTAGTGTCGATATCGGCCGAGATCACCGCCAGAACCCGCCGCGGAATCCATCCCGGTTGCGGCTCCCCACCCTCCAGCACACGCCTCACTACGCCCGGCAGTAGAGATTCCACCCAGCGTCCCACCCACAAAGCCTCTCCCCATGCCCGCATGCGCCTGCGATACCCGGTGCGCCAGGGCATCAAGCCTCAGGTTCCTGGGATAGCGGCTCACAACCATTGGCGCATCGCAGCGATTTGGACGGTCGCTTATCGTCCGATTCCGCTAGCGTCCCGCCCGGTGGCTCCTTCTGTCGGGTACTGTCCCGGGCGCCGGCGGCACGCTGATGTGTCTCGCATGGGTGACCCGCTCGGTTGCCGTGCCCCGACTACAGGCATGGCGGCGCCGCTGGCATCACGTGTCGTGGGGGTGTGCCGGTGAGCTCAGCAGCCCTTGGGCTGAGGCCCGCGGCATGCGAATATTTCAGGTCGCCTGGTCGGTTTGAAGGCGTTCGTTTTCCTCCTCCAGGAGGGCGATGCGCCGTTCCAGCTCCGCTCGGCTGGGCTTGCTTGGCGCCGTTGGTGTCGCGGTTTGGACCCGGGGAGGTTCGCCAGCGAGGCCGATCGGCTCGAACGCAACGATCGCCGAGGGATAATTGCCGCACTCGGGGCACGTGGTAGAGCGAGGCGGCTTGTCGTTCTCCGCATGACACGAGGTCGTAGCAACGTGCCCGCAGTAGAGCCGCACGCGCCACCGCATGATCTCGTGGGGTGGCGTTTTGACCGACTTGATGCGCTTCCACACCTCGCTGAGCCGCTCGTGGTGGGCGACTGCCCGCACGGGGTCTGCGTAGACCTCGTCCAGGTGCTTGGCGACTTGCTCGTGGGCGGCCCGCTGGATGTTCTCCAGGTCCTTCTGCCACCGGTGATCGTGCCGGGTGAGTTCGTACGCCTGAAGCGGCAAGCCATGGCTCTTGTATTCGACGTTACGCATGAGACGCACCGTAGATTCCTGGCGCCGGGGGGCGGGGTGAGGAACGCTTCTGATCGGTTTCAAGCTCGTCCTGACGGCATCAATTCGCAGGTGGTCCTGGGATGGTCGTCAGGGTCTGTCTCTTCGATCACGGTCGGAGCTCGATCAAAAACCGTTTGGACTCCTGACGTGTCGCTCTGTGTGCCTGAACGGCTGGTTGACACCGGGGACTGCGAACCGGACGAGAACGGCCTGTTCTAAGTCGTTACGAATGCAGGACCGGTAGGTCGACCTGGGGCAGCGCTTCGCGGTCCAGCGCTTGGGCTGGCGTCCGAGAGGGCTGTGACTTCAGGCTCCCCGGCAAGACGGAGGAGGCCGCCCCGGTGCTGGGGCCCGGCTGCTTGATCACACGGCGAGGTGCCGCTGGGTGCCCGTCTCGGTAAGCGTCTCGTCGGGCCAGCCGGCAAGCTCGTCGGCTGGCCCCTGGGAGCCGGATTCCCAGGTCGGCTCCCAAACGGCTCCCAAAAGAGCCCTGGAAACCACTCAGGGGCCTGATCCACTAAGTGGATCAGGCCCCTGACCTGGTGTTTCGGCTGTCGGGGTGGCGGGATTTGAACCCACGACCTCTTCGTCCCGAACGAAGCGCGCTGCCAAGCTGCGCTACACCCCGATCGCCGCCGGTGTCCCGGCGACATCGATTACTTTAGCCCACCCGCGCCCGCAGACGAAATCCGGTTTATGTGCCGCTGAGGGCAGGGGAGGGGTGAGGGGGCCGTGGCTGATCAGACACGGGGGGTCAGGGTCAGCAGGGTCGCCTCCGGGGGGCAGGCGAAGCGGACCGGGGTGTAGCGGTTGGTGCCGCAGCCTGCGGAGACGTGGAGGTAGGCGCGGTTGTCCTCGACGGAGTGGGTGGACAGGCCCTTGACCCGGTCCGTGTCCAGATCGCAGTTGGTGACCAGGGCCCCGTAGAAGGGGATGCAGAGCTGGCCGCCGTGGGTGTGACCGGCCAGGATCAGGGGGTAACCGTCCCTTGTGAAGGCGTCGAGGGAGCGCAGATAGGGGGCGTGGACGACGCCGACGGAGAGGTCGGCACCCGTCTCGGGGCCGCCGGACACCTCCGCGTAGCGGTCGCGCTTGATGTGCGGGTCGTCCAGGCCGGTGAAGGCGATCTCCAGGCCGTCGATCTTGAGGCGGCCACGGGTGTTGGACAGCCCCAGCCAGCCCGCCTCGTCGAAGGCGTCGCGCATCGGCTCCCAGGGGTTGTGGACGACGCCGACCGCCGGGGTGTTCCCGTTGAGGCCGTGTCGGCCCTGGGCCTTCTCGAAGAGGTAGCGGGCCGGGTTGCGGAGCTTGGGGCCGTAGTAGTCGTTGGAGCCGAAGACGTACACGCCCGGAAACTCCATCAGCGGACCGAGCGCGTCCAGCAGCTCGGGCACGGCCTCGGGATCCGAGAGGTTGTCGCCGGTGTTCACGACGAAGTCCGGGCGCAGTCCGGCCAGCGACTGCAGCCAGGTGCGCTTCTTGCGCTGGCCGCTCACCATATGGATGTCGGAGACCTGGAGTACGCGCAACGGGCGTGCCCCGTCGGGGAGTACGGGGATGGTGACCCGCCGCAGGCGGAACGAGCGGGCCTCGAATCCGGCGGCGTAGGCGAGGCCGGCCACGCCGACCGCTGCGCCGACTGCCGTGACTTTCAGGGGTACTCCGTAGCGTGCGCGCATGTGCCCATCGTCGCAGACACCGTGCGGCGGGAAGAAAACCGGAGGGCGACGGGCGCCTCGTACCTGCCACAATCAGCACATGACCACGCTCAAGTCCAAGCTCAAGGAAGACCTCACCACGGCCATGAAGGCGCGTGACGAGCTGACCTCGTCCACGCTCCGGCTGACCCTCACCGCCATCACGAAGGAGGAGGTCAGCGGCAAGACGGCGCGTGAGCTCTCCGACGACGAGGTGCAGAAGGTGATCGCCAAGGAGGCCAAGAAGCGCCGTGAGGCGGCCGAGGCCTTCGCCCAGGGCGGCCGGGCCGAGCAGGCCGAGCGCGAGAGGGCCGAGGGCGAGCTGCTCGACGCGTACCTGCCGAAGCAGCTGAGCGACGACGAGCTGGGCGCGATCGTGGCGTCCGCCGTCGAAGAGGCCAGGGCCGCCGGGGCCGAGGGGCCGCGGGCCATGGGCGCCGTCATGAAGATCGTGAATCCGAAGGTGGCGGGGCTCGCGGACGGCGGCCGGGTGGCCGCCGCGGTGAAGAAGCTCCTGGCGGGCTGAGGCAGTGCGCCGTACGGACTACGGACAGGGCTGTACGCGAAAAGGTGGGGCGCCCCGGATCAGGATCGATCCGGGGCGCCCCACCTTCATGCGCGTGTGCCGTACGGGTCAGGGGCCCTGCGTACCGCCGTTGGTCTGACCGCGGTGGCCGCCGTTGTTCCCGCCGATCAGGTCCGGCGGGATGCTGATGCCGGGGAACGGGTTCTTCTTGCCGGGCTTCTTGCCGGGCTTGCTGCCCTCGGCGCCCCGCCTGTCCCTGCCCCTCTCCCTGTCCCTGTGGTCGTTCCTGGGCGGGTCGGGGATGTTGACGGTGTTGAACGCGGGTGCGGGCACTCCATCGAGGGCGCCCGTCATCGCGTCTCGCCAGATGGGTCCGGGGACCTGTCCGCCGTACACCTTGTCCTGGTACACGCCACCGATGGTGATGCGCTCCATCTCGACGCTCTGGGACGGGCTGCCGACCCAGACCGCGCCGGACATGTTCGGCGTGTAGCCGACGAACCAGGCGTTCTTACGAGCGTCGGTCGTACCGGTCTTGCCCGCGTTGTCGCGGCTCTGGAGGCCGGCTTCCTGGCCCGTACCGGAGTCGACCACGCCGCGCAGCAGGGTGTTGACGGTGTCCGCCGTCGTCTGCGACATCGCCAGTGAGCAGGTGGTCTTCGGCACGGGCAGCGAGGTGCCGTCCGCCTTGTTGACCGATTCGATGGCGATCGGCGTGCAGTACGTGCCGCGGTTGGCGAAGGCGGCGTACGCACTGGCCATCGTCAGCGGCGACAGGCCGTTGGACCCGAGGGTCAGCGTGGACGGGTTCTGCGGCAGCTTGGCGCCGTCGCCCTGCACCACACCCAGCTTGTCGGTCATCTGCGAGACCGGACACATGCCGATGTCCTGGAGCATCTGCACGAAGTAGGTGTTGACGGACTTCTCCATCGCCTCCTTCAGCGCGTACGGCCCCTTCTCGGACTCGCTCTCGTTCTCCAGGTGATACTTCGGCACGCCGTCATTGACCCACGGTTTTCCGCAGGACTGCACCGTGTCCGGGTAGTCCATCTCGTAGGGGGACGGGTACATCTGGGTGGCCGGCTTGCCGCCCTCTATGGCCGCCGCGGCGAGGAAGGGCTTGAACGTCGAACCGGTCGGGAAGCCGTAGTTCGAGCCGCCCATGCTCTTGTTGACCGAGTAGTTGTACTGGGTCTCGTTGGGCCCGAAGCCGTACGGCTTGGACTGGCCCATTCCCATGATCTTGCCGGTGCCCGGCTGGACCAGCGTCACGGCCGTCGCGACCTTGTCCGACTTGTAGACGTGGCTCTTGATCGAGTTCTGCACCGACTGCTGGGACTGCGGGTCGAGCGTCGTCCGGACCGTCAGACCGCCCCGGTTCCAGATCTTGGCCCGGTCCTCCTTGGACTTGCCGAAGGCCGGGTCGGTGAGGAAGACGTTGCGTACGTAGTCACAGAAGAAGCCCGCACCGCTGACGGCCGTGATGCAGCCGTTCTTCGGCTTCTTGACCTTCAGCTTGATCGGGTTGGCCTTCGCCTTGTCGGCCTCGGCCTGTGTGATGTCACCGACGTCGGCCATGCGCTGGAGCACGGTGTTGCGCCGCTTGGTCGCCTCCGCCGTGTCATTGACCGGGTCGTAGCGGCTCGGCGACTGCACGATGCCGGCCAGCAGCGCGGCCTCCTCCAGCGTCAGGTCCTTCGCCGGCTTGGAGAAGTAGCGCTGGGAGGCGGCTTCGACGCCGTATGCCTGCTGCCCGAAAAAGGTGATGTTCAGGTAGTTCGCCAGGATCCGCGTCTTGCCGAGCTTCTCCTCGACCTGGATCGCGTACTTCAGCTCCTGGATCTTGCGGCCCATGGTCTGCTGAGTGGCCTGCGCGACCTTGTCCGGGTCGTCGCCGGCCTCCTCGATGAAGACGTTCTTCACGTACTGCTGCGTGAGGGTCGAGGCGCCCTCCGCGGCCCCGCCCGTCTGCACATTGCGGTTCAGTGCGCGCAGGATGCCCTTGAGGTCGATCGCCCCGTGCTCGTAGAAGCGGGCGTCCTCGATCGCCACGATCGCCTTCTGCATGTACGGCGAGATGTCCTTCAGCTTGACCACCGTGCGGTCGCGCGAGTACACCGTGGCGATCATTCCGCCCTTGCTGTCCAGGATCGTGGTGCGCTGGCTCAGCGGCGGAGTCTGGAGATTGGCCGGGATCTCGTCGAATCCCTGGACAGTTCCCTTGGTGGCGAGCCCCAGGGCTCCGGCGGCCGGCAGCGCGATGCCCGCGAGCACAACTCCGGAAAGTGCGGCGACACCGAGGAACTTGGCGGCCTGCTGGGTCGTCGTGAGACCCCCGCCCGAGCGCTTCTTTGGCATGGGGGCAGCCTACGTTCTCATTCGCCGGACACACGTATATGCCTTGGCCTAAGCTGCTCTCAACTGTCACAGCAGTCCCGTTGCGCATCAACCCCCGTGCACGATCCGGCCACACGTTCAGGCGCTCCCGAAATCGCCTCCTGTGTCATCGAACGTCCGTTGTGATCCAGGAAATCTGTCCCAAATTCAGGGGGATAGTCGCGCATGTCCTCCCCTCACTCCCCTGGGTGATCTGCCGCATACGCATAGTCCGTTCGGGCCATCCAAGATTGGGCCCGAAGGGGGTGTTGTGCTGTCGCCGCCTTCCGTAACGTCCTCAACTGGCAGCGGTGAATATGCCGCTACCGCCGTGGGGGAGCCTCGATTCGGGAGAGGACGGCGCCGTGATGGGCTGGGTGACCGACTGGAGTGCGCAGGCAGCCTGCCGCACTACTGATCCGGATGAACTGTTCGTACAAGGGGCAGCGCAGAACAGGGCCAAGGCGGTGTGCACCGGATGCCCGGTGCGGACCGAGTGCCTGGCCGACGCGCTGGACAATCGCGTCGAGTTCGGCGTGTGGGGCGGAATGACGGAGCGGGAGCGCCGCGCACTGCTGCGCAGGCGGCCCACCGTCACGTCCTGGCGCCGGCTGCTGGAGACCGCGCGCAGCGAGTACGAGCAGTCTGCGGGCATCCTGCCCGTGGCGATCGGACTGGACGACGACGAACTCCACGAGAGGTACGCCGCGGTGGGATAGGGCGAACGGGCGGCTACGCAGCTCCGGCCGGGGCGGAACCGGTCGCGAGCCGGTCCCCGATGGCCCGGAGACCGGCGAGGTCATGTACATCACCGGGCAGCGCGGCCACTTCGGTCACGGCGACCTCGGGATGCAGCGCGGTGAAGCGGTCGCGAGTACGCCGTTCGCGCGCGACTACCTGCATACGTTCCGCGTGCAGCCGCAACAGGCCTGCGGTCAGGTGCTCGACGGAAGCGGCCTCGGGAGAAGCTCCGGAAGCCGGTTCAGGATCTTTTTCCGGATCCGTTTCCGAATCCGCTTCCGGATCCTTTTCGGAGTCTCGGGTCGTTTCGGGGGCCAACTCGCGGTCATCGATGTCTTTGTGGGCGGCAGCGGGGGTGGCTACGGCTTCGGGAGAGGCTACCGACCAGTCGGCCGGGTCACGAAGTCCAGCCTTCCCGGTCGCCTGATCCACAATGCCGACCCCGTCAAGATTTTCTGCGGCTGCCAGGGCGCGCTCGGCGGAGAGCCGGGCGGCGTCGCTGCCGTGGACACGGTTGAGAACCAGACCGGCCAGCGGCATCTCCTCCGCGGCCAGCCGTTCCACGAAGTACGCCGCCTCGCGCAGCGCGTCCTGCTCCGGTGTCGCGACGACGAGGAACGCCGTACCGGGCGCCTGCAGCAGTTTGTACGTGGCGTCGGCCCGGGTGCGGAAGCCGCCGAACATGGTGTCCATCGCCGCCACGAACGTCTGCACGTCGCGCAGGAACTGACCGCCGAGCAGCTTGCCGAGGGTGCCGGTCATCATCGACATGCCCACGTTGAGGAACTTCATCCCGGCCCGGCCGCCCATCTTCGCCGGGGCCATCAGCAGCTTGATGAACTTTCCGTCCAGGAACGAACCGAGCCGCTTGGGCGCGTCCAGGAAGTCCAGCGCGGAGCGCGACGGCGGGGTGTCGACGATGATCAGGTCCCACTCGTTGCGCGCGCGCAGCTGGCCGAGCTTCTCCATCGCCATGTACTCCTGCGTGCCCGCGAAACCGGCCGACAGGGACTGGTAGAAGGGGTTCTCCAGGATCGCGCGGGCCCGCTCGCCGTCCGCGTGCGCCTCGACGATCTCGTCGAAGGTCCGCTTCATGTCGAGCATCATGGCGTGCAGTTCCCCGGCGCCCTCGCCCGCGATGCCCGGCACCCGGCGCGGGATGTTGTCCAGCGAGTCGATGCCCATGGACTGGGCGAGCCTGCGGGCCGGGTCGATGGTGAGGACGACGACCTTACGGCCTCGCTCGGCCGCCCGAACGCCCAGCGCCGCGGCGGTCGTGGTCTTGCCCACCCCGCCGGAACCGCAGCACACGACGATCCGGATCCCGGGGTCGTCGAGCAATGCGTCGGTGTCCAGTACGGGAGTGGGTGAGGGGCCCTGGGCGGTGGATGTGGTGGCGGCCCTGGCCTTGTTCATGGCGCCGGCGGTGGTGGTTGCGGCGCTGTCCGTTCCGGTGGTCTTGTCCACAGATGCGGTCATAAGTGTGGACATAGGTGTGAATGTGGGCGGGACCGTGCTCTTGACCCCGCTCGTGTCCGTGACCCTGTCCGCGAACACAGACGTGCCCGTGCCTGTGGTAGTGACCTCGGTAGCGGCCGAGTCCGGGGATGTGTCTATGCCTGTGGCAGTGGTTGCGGCCGAATCGGTGCCGGTGCCGGTGCCCGTGGTTGTGCCGATGCCGGCACCTGCACTCGTGCCCTGTGTCACGTACCCACCCCTTGTCCCGGCCCTTGTCCCGCCCCGTCACCCACGCCCTGCTTGCGCAGTTCGGTCGCCAGGTCGTAGAGCCCGGCGGGGTCCATCCCCTCGCCGATCAGGGGGAGTTCGTACCCCGGCAGCTCCAGACCCGAGAGCACCGCACGTTGCTCGCGCTCCAGCTCGACCCGCTGGGCATGCTCGGCGGCCTGCTCGACCAGAGGGCGCACGAGCCCCGCGGAGCCGGTCACGCCTGCTCGCGTCAGCGCCTTGGCGATCTCCTTACGGCGGCCCCCGGCCGCGGTGCGCAGCGTGTCCTCGTCCAGCAGATGCGGTCGCACCATGTTCACGATGACCCGGCCGACCGGCAGTTCGGCGGCCCGGAGCTCCGCGATGCCGTCCGCGGTCTCCTGGACGGGCATCTCCTCAAGCAGTGTCACCAGATGGACCGCGGTCTCGGGGGACTTCAGCACCCGCATCACGGCCTGTGCCTGATTGTGTATCGGGCCGATCCGGGCCAGCCCCGCCACCTCGTCATTGACGTTGAGGAAGCGCGTGATGCGCCCGGTGGGCGGGGCGTCCATGATCACGTAGTCGTAGATGTACCGGTTCTGCTTGTCCTTGCGGCGTACGGCCTCGCAGGCCTTGCCGGTCAGCAGTACATCCCGTACGCCGGGCGCGATGGTCGTGGCGAAGTCGATCGCACCGAGCTTCTTGAGCGCCCGGCCCGCGCTGCCGAGCTTGTAGAACATCTGGAGGTAGTCGAGAAGGGCGCGCTCCGCGTCGATCGCGAGGGCATACACCTCGCCGCCCCCCGGCGCGACGGCGATCTTGCGCTCCTCGTACGGAAGGGACTCCGTCTCGAAGAGCTGGGCGATGCCCTGCCTGCCCTCGACCTCCACGAGGAGGGTGCGCCTGCCCTCAGTCGCGAGGGCGAGCGCGAGCGCGGCGGCGACCGTGGTCTTACCGGTACCACCCTTGCCGCTGACGACCTGGAACCTGCTCACGTATTCGAGCCTAACCAGTCGGGCCACGGGCTACGCACGAGGCTGTGCGTGCCAGGCATTACAGTCGGGCCATGACCAAGTGGGAATACGCGACCGTGCCCCTTCTCGTGCACGCGACGAAGCAGATTCTGGACACCTGGGGCGAGGACGGCTGGGAGCTGGTCCAGGTCGTTCCCGGCCCGAACAACCCCGAGCAGCTCGTGGCCTACCTGAAGCGGGAGAAGGCGTAGTGGCGGGCTCCGTAGAGGCGAAGCTCGCCGAGCTCGGGCTGACGCTGCCGGACGTCGTACCGCCGCTGGCCTCGTACCAGCCGGCCGTGCAGTCCGGGGTGTACGTGTACACCTCCGGCCAGCTGCCGATGGTGGACGGCAAGCTCGCGGTCACCGGCAAGGTCGGTGCGGAGGTCACACCCGACGAGGCCAAGGAGCTGGCGAAGACCTGCGCGCTCAACGCGCTGGCCGCCGTGAAGTCCGTCGCGGGCGACCTGGACCGGATCGCGCGTGTGGTGAAGGTCGTGGGCTTCGTCGCCTCGGCCGCCGACTTCACCGGGCAGCCTGCCGTGATCAACGGTGCCAGCGAGCTGCTGGGCGCGGTCCTCGGCGACAAGGGCGTGCACGCGCGCAGCGCGGTGGGCGTCGCGGTGCTGCCGCTGGACGCACCGGTGGAGGTCGAGGTCCAGGTCGAGCTGGTCGGGGCCTGACGCGGCGGGACCTGATGCGCAACTGTCGCGGCCGGGCCTGAGGTCTGAGTTCTGAGCTCTGCGCCTGCCGCGGCCGTTGGCCTGCGAGCCGTACGTCGGCTGTGTCGCCGGGCGTGTGGGCCGTACGCCTGCTGAGTGTCCGCTGTCGGCTCTTCGATCCCGTCCGGTCGTCACGACCGGGCGGGATCAGGTGTGTACAAGGCATGTACGGATCAACATGCCTCTCGAACATCGTCGCGGTTCCGGATAGCCTCCGGCCATGTCCAAGTCCAATGGTCAGTGGTACCCACCGGAATGGCCCGACCGGATCCGGGCACTCGCCGCCGGTGAGCTGACGGCCGCGACCCCCAGGCGTGCCGCGACCGTGATGCTGCTCCGGGATCCGGCCGCCGGCACCGAGGGCGGCGCCGCCGTCCACATGCTGCGCCGCCGCTCCTCCATGGCCTTTGCCGGCGGGGCGTACGCCTATCCGGGTGGCGGAGTCGATCCTCGCGACGACGACCGGCTCGTCGACTGGGCCGGACCCGCGCTGGAGAGCTGGGCCGAGCGGCTCGGTGTCGATACGGGGGCCGAGGCCCAGGCCATCGTCTGCGCGGCGGTCCGCGAGACGTACGAGGAGGCGGGCGTCCTCCTCGCCGGCCCGGCCGCCGACACCGTCGTCAGCGACACCACCGGCGCCGACTGGGAGGCCGACCGA
Source organism: Streptomyces sp. NPDC104309 (assembly GCF_055584025.1). Classification (NCBI taxonomy): domain Bacteria; kingdom Bacillati; phylum Actinomycetota; class Actinomycetes; order Kitasatosporales; family Streptomycetaceae; genus Streptomyces; species Streptomyces sp. NPDC104309. The sequence continues at coordinate 31,402 of NZ_JBVJMV010000019.1, forward strand.
GAGGCGCTGGTCGCCCGGGAGCTGTCCTTCGCGGAGTTCCTGGACCGGCGCGGTCTCGTGCTGCGCTCGGATCTGCTGGGCGCCTGGGCGCGCTGGATCACCCCCGAGTTCGAGCCGCGCCGCTACGACACCTGGTTCTTCGTCGCCGCGCTCCCCGAAGGCCAGCGCACCCGCAACGCCTCCACGGAAGCCGACCGCACCGTGTGGATCCGGCCCGGCGAGGCGGCCGACGGGTACGACAGGGGCGAATTGCTGATGATGCCGCCGACCGTTTCCACACTGCGGGCGCTCAGGCCGTACGGGACGGCTGCCGAAGCGCTGAAGGCGGCGGATTCCCAGGACCTCACCCCCGTGCTGGCACAGGCGCGGCTGGAGGGTGACGAGCTGGTGCTGAGCTGGCCGGGGCACGACGAGTTCACCAAGCACATCCCGCGCGGGCCGGCCGGCGGCCTCGGCGGTGACGGTGGCGGGGGAGGTGACGCCGTATGAGCGACGCGGCCGCGCTGCCCGGACAGCCACGCGGTGGGGTCCTGTCCGGCCCGGCCACCCCCCGTACCGTCAATGTCCTGGCGCCCAACGCCTCGGCGATGACGCTGGACGGCACCAACACCTGGATCGTCGCCGAGCCGGATTCCGACCTCGCGGTCGTCATCGACCCGGGGCCGCTGGACAACATACATCTGCGGGCCGTCATGGACACCGCCGAACGGGCGGGCCGCCGGATCGCGCTCACTCTGCTCACCCACGGACATCCCGATCACGCGGAGGGCGCGGCTCGCTTCGCCGAGCTGACCCGTACGAAGGTGCGCGCCCTGGATCCGGCGCTGCGCCTCGGCGACGAGGGCCTGACGGCGGGGGATGTGATCACCACCGGGGGGCTGGAGCTGCATGTCGTGCCGACCCCGGGGCACACCGCGGACTCGCTCTCCTTCCATCTGCCCGCAGACAGGGCGGTGCTGACGGGGGACACGATCCTCGGACGCGGCACCACGGTCGTCGCGCATCCGGACGGGCGGCTCGGCGACTACCTCGACTCGCTGCGGAGGCTGCGGTCGCTGACCATCGACGACGGTGTGCACACGGTGCTGCCGGGCCACGGCCCGGTCCTGGAAGACGCGCAGGGCGCGGTCGAGTTCTACCTCGCGCACCGCGCGCACCGGCTGGCCCAGGTGGAGACGGCGGTCGAGGCCGGACACCGGACGGCGTCGGAGGTGGTGGCGCAGGTGTACGTGGACGTGGACCGGTCCCTGTGGCCCGCGGCGGAGCTCTCGGTGCTGGCGCAGCTGGAGTACCTCGGCGAGCACGGGCTGATCTAGGGCTCTTCGTTGGGATCACGCCGGATCAGCAGGCGCGTGGGCCAGGCCGGATCAGCAGGCGCGGCACCGGGGCACGCGAGCCCGGCAAGATTCAAACGAGAGCCCCTGGGACGGACATGCGCAAGGCCCCGCCGGGAGGCAGGGCCTTGCGGAGGCAGTCGATCCTTCACCCGTCCGTCCGGGTGGACGGATCGTGTCCCGGGGGCCGGCGTCGGGCAGTGCCTAGCGGGACCGCTTCGCCAGGCGCTCCACGTCCAGCAGGATCACGGCGCGCGCCTCCAGGCGCAGCCAGCCGCGTCCGGCGAAGTCGGCGAGTGCCTTGTTGACCGTTTCGCGGGAGGCGCCGACCAGCTGGGCCAGCTCTTCCTGGGTCAGGTCGTGGACGACGTGGATGCCTTCCTCCGACTGGACACCGAAGCGGCGTGACAGGTCGAGGAGGGCGCGGGCGACGCGGCCCGGGACGTCCGAGAAGACCAGGTCGGACATCTGGTCGTTGGTCTTGCGCAGTCGGCGGGCGACGGCGCGCAGCAGGGCGGTGGCCACTTCGGGGCGGGCGTTCAGCCAGGGCTGGAGGTCACCGTGGCCGAGGCCGAGGAGCTTGACCTCGGTCAGCGCGGTCGCGGTGGCCGTGCGCGGGCCCGGGTCGAAGAGCGACAGCTCGCCGATCAGCTCGCCGGGGCCGAGGACCGCCAGCATGTTCTCGCGCCCGTCGGGGGAGGTGCGGTGGAGCTTCACCTTGCCGTCGGTGACCACATAGAGGCGGTCGCCCGGGTCGCCCTCGTGGAAGAGCGCGTCGCCGCGTGCGAGGGTCACCTCACTCATCGAGGCGCGGAGCTCCGCGGCCTGCTCATCATCGAGCGCCGCGAAAAGCGGGGCGCGCCGCAGAACGTCGTCCACGAGTTCTCTCCTTGTCGGCCTGTTCAGGGAACCGTGGTCCCCATCATGCCGGACGGTAAAACAGTGCGATCAATCACAAACAAGTTTGACGCACGGACGTGCCGAACCGTGCGGCAGGGGGCCGATTGGGGGTGGATACATCGTGACCGGGGCGGATGTCGGTGCGTGGCTCTAGGCTGGCCGGGTGTCCAGATCGCCGGTGAGAGCGCAGGCCAAGGGGGCTGGTGGGGTGTCGGAAGGCCGTGATTCGGCTGTGGGCGAACAGGCTGGGAGCAGCCCGGAAAAGGCGACAAAACGTGTTGTGGTCGGGCGTGCCCCGAGGGACGGAGCGCAGACAGCAGAGAAGCCCGTGACCAAGCCTGCCACCAAGCGGGCGGCGAAGTCCGCGGCGGGGCGGGCCGCACAGCCCGCAGCGAAACCTGCACCGAAGCCCGCCGGGCAAGCCGCCGCGAAGGCCGCATCGGAATCCACCACGATGACCACCGCGAAAACCGCGCAGGCCGGAATGAAGGCCGGAATGAAGACAGGAACGAAGGCCGGAACGAAGGCCGGAACGAAACCGGAATCGCATCTGGCGATGGTCCGCCGGGCCCGCAGGATCAATCGTGAGCTCGCCGAGCTCTACCCGTATGCCCACCCCGAGCTGGACTTCAGGAATCCCTTCGAGCTTCTTGTCGCCACGGTGCTCTCCGCCCAGACCACCGACCTGAGGGTCAACCAGACCACCCCCGCGCTCTTCGCCGCCTACCCCACCCCCGAGGACATGGCCGCGGCTGTCCCGGAGGAAATGGAAGAGCTCATTCGGCCGACCGGCTTCTTCCGGGCCAAGACCAAGTCGCTGATAGGCCTCTCCACGGCGATCAGGGATAATTTCGGCGGTGAGGTGCCGGGCCGCCTCGCTGATCTCGTCACGCTTCCCGGGGTCGGTCGCAAGACCGCCAACGTCGTCCTCGGGAATGCCTTCGGTGTTCCGGGTATCACGGTCGACACCCACTTCGGGCGCCTGGTCCGCCGCTGGAAGTGGACGGAGCAGGAGGACCCGGAGAAGGTCGAGGCCGAGGTCGGCGCGATCTTCCCCAGGAGTGAGTGGACGATGCTTTCCCACCGCGTCGTCTTCCACGGCCGCCGCATCTGTCACGCCCGCAAGCCCGCCTGCGGCGCCTGTCCGATCGCCCCGCTCTGCCCCGCGTACGGGGAGGGTGAGACGGACCCGGAGAAGGCCAGGAAGCTGCTGAAGTACGAGATGGGTGGTCAGCCCGGCCAGCGGCTGAGCCCGCCGCCGGACTACCCGGGCGAGCCCGCGCCGGCCCTGGGATCCGACGGACGTACGGCGCCCGCTCCGGAACGAAATGCGTGACGACAGGCGTTGTGAGACGAGGGGTGCCTATGAAGACGCACGAACAGAGCACGCACGAACAGAGCACGCAAGAACAAAACGCGCGCGAACGGGGTGCGCACGAGCAGACGCGGCGTGATCGCCTCGCGGAGGCGTCGACCGCGCCTGCGGCGGTCAGTCCGGCGGCGGCCGTTGCGGTGGCGGCCGCCGCAACGGCGGGCGCGGCACACGACTCCGCGGTCACCGTCACGGCCGAGGGCCTGCCCGACTGGCTCGACCCCGTGGCCCGTGCCTCGCGCACCATCGAGCCGGACCAGCTCAGCCGTTTTCTGCCGCCCGAGAGCGGCGCCGGGCGGCAGTCCGCCGTACTCGTACTGTTCGGGGAGGGTGAGCGCGGCCCCGAGCTGCTCCTCATGGAGCGATCCGGAAGCCTGCGTTCCCATGCTGGGCAGCCTTCCTTCCCCGGTGGCGCCCTGGACCCGGAGGACGGCGACCAGGCGACGACAGGGCCGCTCAGGGCCGCGCTGCGGGAGGCCCGGGAGGAGACCGGCCTCGATCCGCGCGGGGTCCAGCTCTTCGGGGTGCTGCCCCGGCTCTACATCCCCGTGAGCGGCTTCGTCGTGACGCCGGTCCTCGGCTGGTGGCGGTCGCCGAGCCCGGTCGGTGTGGTCGATCCGGGTGAGACCGCCCGAGTCTTCACCGTCCCCGTGGCGGATCTCACGGATCCGGCCAATCGCGCGACCGCGGTCCATCCGAGCGGTCACCGAGGCCCGGCATTTCTGGTCGAATCCGCCCTGGTCTGGGGTTTCACGGCCGGAGTGATCGACCGCATTCTCCACTTCGCAGGCTGGGAGCGCCCGTGGGACACCGCCAAGCAGGTGCCGCTCGACTGGCGCGCATGACAGGCTGAACCCCGTGCTGCGCTGTCCGGCCCCGCCCGGAACCAGCCGAAAGAGCGGGCCCGGTGACGAATCTGCGAGGCTATAGACGGTGAACGTGCTGGACATCCTGCTGCTGGCCGCCGCCGTGTGGTTCGCGGTCATCGGCTATCGCCAGGGGTTCGTGGTCGGCATCCTGTCGGTGATCGGGTTCCTGGGGGGCGGCCTCGTCGCCGTCTATCTGCTGCCGGTCCTGTGGGACCAGCTGACGAACGGCTCCGAGGTCTCATCGACCGCAGCCGTCGTGGCCGTCGTCATCGTGATCGTCTGCGCCTCGGTGGGGCAGGCATTCACCACCCACCTCGGGAACAAGCTCCGTCGGTACATCACGTGGTCACCCGCGCGCGCCCTCGATGCCACCGGGGGCGCCCTGGTCAACGTGGTCGCGATGCTGCTGGTCGCCTGGCTCATCGGTTCGGCGCTGGCGGGCACGTCACTGCCGACACTGGGCAAGGAAGTCCGCAGTTCCTCGGTTCTGCTCGGCATCTCCCGCGTGATGCCCAACCAGGCCTCCACCTGGTTCACTGACTTTTCCTCCGTCCTCGCCCAGAATGGCTTCCCGCAGGTCTTCAGCCCCTTCGCCAACGAGCCGATCACCGAGGTCCGCGCCCCCGACCCGGCGCTGGTCGGCAGCCCTGTGGCAGCCCGCGCCAAGGAGTCCATCGTCAAGGTCGTCGGTACGGCTCCGAGCTGCGGCAAGGTCCTCGAAGGCACCGGTTTCGTCTTCTCCGACCGCAGGGTGATGACCAACGCCCACGTCGTCGGCGGCGTCGACGAGCCGACCGTCCAGATCGGCGGCCAGGGGCGGCTGTACGACGCGAAGGTCGTCCTCTACGACTGGCGGCGGGACATCGCCGTACTCGACGTACCGGATCTCCGCGCGAAGCCGCTGAAGTTCACCGACACCGACCACGACGCCCAGACCGGGAACAGCGCCATCGTCGCGGGCTTCCCTGAGAACGGCTCGTACGACGTACGTGCCGCGCGCGTCCGGGGCCGCATCGACGCCGATGGCCCGGACATCTACCACCGGGGCACCGTCCGCCGCGACGTGTATTCGCTCTACGCGACGGTCCGGCAGGGCAACTCCGGCGGACCGCTGCTGACCCCCGACGGAAAGGTGTACGGAGTCGTCTTCGCGAAATCGCTCGACGACCCCGACACCGGATATGCCCTGACAGCCGACGAGATTCGCCAGGACATCACACACGGGCGCGCCGCCAACCAGCAGGTGGACAGCGAGTCGTGCGCGCTCTAGCCCTGTCCTGCCGATCTTCGCGGGCCCGGAACGCCTGGCACGGCACCTCGCCGCGTTGTCGGAGTCGCCCAAGTACGTCCAGTACGAGGACGATCCTCCGCCTTGCGACGCACCGCACCAGACGCCCCGGGCTGATCCACGAAGATCGACAGGACAGGACCTAGTCGTAGTGCTCTGATCGCGAGGGTTCGCCGGGTTGCACGTGGATTCGAGGGTGCCGCACCGGTCACGGTCGGGCCGGAGGCCGTGCGGTGCGGGTTCCCGGCGCATTGAGCATGGTGCGTACAGTGTCTGATCCATGAAGGTGCTGATCTCTGTTGACATGGAGGGCATCTCGGGGGCCGTGCATCCCATTGGGACGGATCCGGATCGCTACGACTACGAGCGTGGCCGGGCGTTGATGAGGCCGATGCGAACGCCGTGATCGCCGGTGTTCTGGAGGCCGAACCCACCGCTGTGGTTCTGGTCGCCGACGCGCACGGTACGTTCCGCAATCTGTTGCCGGAGGAACTTGACCGACGGGCACACCTGGTACGCGGCAAGCCGCGTTCGCTGGGCATGCTCGGCGGGCTCGACGAACACACCGACGCCGTCATGCTGGTCGGCTACCACGCTCGTGCCGGTGGCGGGCCGGCCGTGCTGGCGCACACCATGAGCGACGACATCCTCGATGTGCGGGTGGCCGGGCGTTCCATGGGCGAGATCGGTCTCAACGCCGCCATGCCCGGGCATATGGGCGTGCCGGTCGTGCTGTTCAGCGGCGACGACACCGCCTGCGCCGAACTGAGCGATCTGGTCCCCTCCGCGGTCACCGTCGCGGTCAAAGAAGCGTTCGGCCAGGCTGCTGCTGTCGTCCTGCACCCCGAAGAGGCCCGGGAGCGCCTGCGCCGGGCGGCGGCCGAAGCCATGGCGCGGCGGGCACGGGTTTCACTGCTGGCCATGGACGGGCCGCCGGCTGTGGAGGTCGACCTCCACAGCCCGTCCACGGTTGATCTGGCGACACTCGTGCCGGGTGTCCCACGCGCCGAGGGCGGCCGTACGGTCACGTTCACCGCCACCGACTTCGCCGAGGCCTACCGGCTGGTGCTGCTGCTCGTTCAGCTCGCCACCGTCAAACCCGGGTAGCACTGTGGTCCCCTGGGCGCGGCGGCACAGCGTCGGCAGCCTGTCCGGCCCGTTCCGGGCACGGAAGCTTCCGCCACCGCTGCCAGGTCGGCCTGCGTGCCCGGACCGGGTGGCCCGTCCGGCCCCACACCGAACGGGAAGCGGGAACACGTCCGACCGGCGGTGGTTCCCGTTCGCAGCGTGAGACGTGCGCAGCAGCTTCGGGCGTGTGTGGTCGCTCCCAGCACACTGACCGCGCGCGGGCGCATCACGCGTGCTGAGCGGGCGCGTACGCGTGCGGATGCGCGTGTGCGTGCGGTCCACGCGTACTGGCCGGTGGCAGCCAAGAGGCAGCGGTGCAAGTCCCGCCCGGCCGGCGAACGCTCACGGGTCGGCCGGGGCACGCCTCATCCGCGTGGATGGCGCAGTCGCGCCGAGACCCAGCGGGCCCGCCGGCGCAGAATGCGCGGAATGCCGAGCCGAGGATCACGCAGAACATGCATATCGTGCACCCGGCCCTGGGGGCCGCCCCCCTCATGAGTGCTCGGACTCGCCGTGGCGGTCGAGCGACGGTTGCGTGCTGCGTCACCGAAGTCGTGCGTCCAGCCCATACCCCGACGTCTGCCCGTGCCTCATGGTCGGTAACCGCCCATCCGTCAGCCAATTGGCCTATGCGCCGGGCAATTGGCTGTTCGTCGGACAACTGTGTCCTTAACGCTACCGATCGGGCTCGGGATCCTTGAGCCAGTTGATGAGTTCGGCCGAGAACCCGGCCGGATCCTCCTCGTGGGGGAAGTGACCCAGACCGTCGAAAAGTCGCCAACGGTACGGCGCTTCGACATACTCGCCGGACCCCGCCGCGCTCCGCGTACGGATCGCCGGATCGAGTGAACCGTGCAGATGCAGTGTGGGTACCCGCACCGGGCGCTTCATCCGCCGGTTGAACTGGATTCCGTCCGGGCGGGCCAGGGAGCGGACCATCCAGCGGTACGGCTCGATCGAGCAGTGCGCCGTCGATGGGATGCACATCGCGCGACGGTAGACGTCCACCGTCGCCTCATCAGGGAACTCCGGGGTCCGGGGGCCCGCCCAGTCGTGGATCAGACGGCCCACCAACGCGGCTTCGTCCGCGACGAGCTGACGCTCCGGTACCCACGGACGCTGGAAACCCCAGATGTACGAGCCGGCCCGGGTCTGCGCGAAGTCGGCGAGCATCGAGGAACGCCAGCGGCGCGGATGCGGCATCGAGGAGACCACGAGGCGGCGGACCAGCTTCGGCCGCATCACCGCGGCCGTCCACGCGAGGTACCCGCCCATGTCATGGCCGACCAGGGCCGCGTCCGGTTCGCCGAGAGAGCGGATCACGCCGGTGATGTCGAGCGCCAGGTTGGCGGGGTCGTACCCCCGGGGCGTACGGTCGCTGCCGCCGACTCCGCGCAGATCCATCGCTACGGCGCGGAAACCGGCGTCGGCCAGCGCGGTGAGCTGATGCCGCCAGGTCCACCAGAACTGCGGGAAGCCGTGCAGCAACAGCACCAGCGGCCCCTCGCCGAGTTCGGCGATGTGGAAGCGGGCGCCGTTGGCCGCTACGTCCCGATGAGTCCACGGCCCGTCGAGCCGCACGGGCCCACCTGCGCCGACCGGGCCGGGGGACGCGGAGGAGCTCGGTGGGCCGGAGGGATTGGTGAGGCTGGTGGGGCTGCCCACGTCTGTCCGGCCGTCCGTATCTGCCCGGCCGTCCACGTTCGCCCGGCTGTCCGTGCCTGGCGCCCGGCCTTCCGGGCCTACCGGATCTTCCGGGCCTACTGGGTCGGATGCGCTGGAATCGGGGACCGTCATGTGGACGAGCGTGCCACAGCCGACGCCTTGTCCTGGACCGGAGCTTTCTCCAGGGCCTTGCCCGCCCGTGTGCTGCCTGTGACGGCCGGACGGCTCGCCCCGGCCGTCACAGCGGGCCGCGGGTGCGGCTTGACGCCCTGCAGCACTGCCGCCGTCTGCTTGGCCGACGCGATGGACTTCTGCGGCGGCTTCACCTTCTTGAGCTTGGCGAACGCGAACAGGCCAAGAAGGATCCCCAGAAGGATGAACCCGAGGCCCGTGTACAGGAACGACATGCCGAGCCCGGGGCCCAAGCTGTGGATCCCGTACGCCGCCGCGAAGCTCAGCACCGGGATCGCGAACAGAATCAGCACGCCCGCGGCGATGATCACCACGCTCCCGGTGACACCGCGCCTGACGTCCTGCCGCACTTCGGCCTTGGCCAGGGCGATCTCGTCGTGCACCAGTGCGGACATCTCGGCCGTCGCCGCGGCGACCAGTTCTCCGAGACTGCGGTCGGCGCTGCCCGCGTTGTTGCCGGGGTCGCTCATCCCTGACTCCCTCTCCTGCTCTCCTGCTCAACACATCTGGTGTCAGATCATGCCGGACTGTCCGGCTTGCTGCTCGCTGCCCCCGCCAGTTGGGCAAGACGGCGGTGTTCGGCCGCCTTCTTCTCGTAGATCACGGCCATGCGCAGGTGGTACTCCGGGTCGCCCTGTTCGTAGACGTCGGGCACACCGTCCTCGTCCTCGTCGAGTTCCTCGGCCTCGTGCAGCGTCCGGTACTTTCGGACCCGGAGTTTGAGCAGTACACCGGAGAGTACGGCGGCCGTCAGGGAGCCGAGCAGCACGGCGGCCTTGATCTCGTTGATCATGTCCTCGTCGCCGGCGAAGGCCAGCTCGCCGATGAGCAGCGAGACGGTGAAGCCGATGCCGGCGAGCGTGGCGACCGCGAAGACGTCCGCCCAGGCCAGATCCTTGTTCAGCTCGGCCTTGGTGAAGCGGGCAGCCAGCCACGTACCGCCGAAGATGCCTATCGTCTTGCCGACGACGAGCCCCAGGACGACACCGAGCGTCTCGGGCCGGGTGAAGACGTCCGCCAGTGCGCCGCCGGAGAGGGAGACACCGGCCGAGAAGAGGGCGAACAGCGGCACGGCGACACCGGCCGACAGCGGGCGGATCAGGTGCTCGATGTGCTCGCCGGGGGAGTGGGTCTCGCCCTCGCGCCGGACGCAGCGGAGCATCAGACCCATGGCGACACCGGCGATCGTGGCGTGGATGCCGCTGTTGTACATGAGGCCCCAGATGACCAGGGCGAGCGGTACGTAGATGTACCAGCCGCGCACGTTCCTGCGCAGCAGCAGATAGAAGACGGCCAGACCGATGAAGGCGCCGAGCAACGCCATGAAGTTGATCTGCTCGGTGAAGAAGATCGCGATGATCAGGATCGCGAAGAGGTCGTCGACGACGGCGAGAGTCAGCAGAAAGGCGCGCAGCGCGTTCGGCAGCGAGGTGCCGATGACCGCGAGGACGGCGAGCGCGAACGCGATGTCGGTGGCGGTGGGGACGGCCCAGCCGCCCGTGGATCCTCCGCCGAACACCGCCACGAGTGTGTAGACGACGGCCGGAACCGCCATTCCGCACAGTGCGGCGACGACCGGGAGAGCGGCTGCCTTGGGGTCGCGCAGTTCGCCCGCGACCAGTTCTCGTTTGAGTTCCACGCCCGCGACGAAGAAGAAGACCGCGAGCAGCCCGTCCGCCGCCCAGTGCTGCACGGAGAGATTGAGGCCCAGCGACGCGGGACCGAAGTGGAAGTCGCTGACGGCGGTGTAACCGGATCCGAAGGTGTTCGCCCACACCAGGGCGGCTATGGCGGCGACCAGCAGGATGACTCCGCCGACGGTCTCGGTGCGCAGGGCGTCCGCGAGGTAGTTCCGCTCGGGCAGGGACAGACGTCCCAGAAAGGTGCGGCGCGAGGAAGGGGGTGTGGGGGTGGACGCGGCCACGAGCGAGGACCTCCGGGTCGGTACGGCAGCGATGGCATGGCTGATGCACTTGCCGACCAGACTTCCCGGCACACCCTGTGGAGATTTCTTATTGCTTTGTTGACGCGCCTGCCACTGTACCCGGGGTGCGCGGATCTGTATCCGGTGATCTTCACCTTAAATGCCCGAGGGGCACCCGGCGCGTTGCCGGATGCCCCTCGGGGATGTACTCGCTGCGGTCAGCCCAGCGAGGAGGCCGGGATCAGTCCTCGGAGGAGGAGGACGGCAGCTGGGTCTGGATGAGGTCCATCACCGAGGAGTCGGTGAGCGTCGTGACGTCGCCCAGTTCGCGGTTCTCGGCGACATCGCGCAGCAGACGCCGCATGATCTTGCCGGAGCGGGTCTTCGGCAGCTCGGCGACCGGCAGGACCCGCTTCGGCTTGGCGATCGGGCCGAGCGTGGCGCCGACGTGGTTGCGCAGTTCCGTGACGAGTTCGTCGGAGGCGGTAGCCGTACCGCGCAGTATCACGAACGCGACGATGGACTGGCCGGTCGTCTCGTCGGCGGCGCCGACCACCGCGGCCTCGGCGACCGACGGGTGCGACACGAGTGCCGACTCGACCTCGGTGGTCGAGATGTTGTGCCCGGACACGAGCATCACGTCGTCGACCCGGCCGAGCAGCCAGATGTCGCCGTCCTCGTCCTTCTTGGCGCCGTCGCCCGCGAAGTACCTGCCCTCGAAACGCGACCAGTAGGTGTCGATGAAGCGCTGGTCGTCGCCCCAGATGGTGCGGAGCATCGACGGCCACGGCTCGGTGAGGACGAGGTAGCCGCCCCCGCCGTTCGGAACCTCGTTGGCCTCGTCGTCGACGACCGTGGCGGAGATACCGGGCAGTGCGCGCTGGGCGCTTCCCGGCTTGGTCTCCGTCACGCCGGGCAGCGGCGAAATCATCATCGCGCCGGTCTCGGTCTGCCACCAGGTGTCCACGACCGGGCACTTGTCGGCGCCGATGTGCTTGCGGTACCACATCCACGCCTCGGGGTTGATCGGCTCGCCGACCGAACCGAGGATCCGGAGACTGCTCAGATCGAACTTGGCGGGGATGTCGTCACCCCACTTCATGAACGTACGGATCGCGGTCGGCGCGGTGTAGAGGATCGTGATGCCGTACTTCTGCACGATCTCCCAGAAACGCCCCTGGTGCGGGGAGTCGGGCGTGCCCTCGTACATGACCTGCGTCGCGCCGTTGGCCAGCGGACCGTAGACGATGTACGAGTGGCCGGTCACCCAGCCGATGTCGGCGGTGCACCAGAAGACGTCGGTCTCCGGCTTGAGGTCGAAGACCGCGTTGTGGGTGTACGCCGCCTGCGTGAGGTAGCCGCCGGAGGTGTGCAGGATGCCCTTCGGCTTACCCGTCGTACCAGAGGTGTAGAGGATGAAGAGCGGCTGCTCCGCTTCGAAGGCCTCGGGGGTGTGCTCGGCGGACTGCCGGCCGGTGATCTCGTGCCACCAGACGTCGCGACCCTCGGTCCACGCGGTGTCCTGGCCGGTGCGCCGCACCACGAGGACGTGCTCGACACCGTCGATACGGGTGACGGCGTCGTCCACTGCGGGCTTGAGCGCGGACGGCTTGCCGCGACGGTAGCCGCCGTCGGCGGTGATGACGACCTTGGCGTCCGCGTCCTGGATACGGGCGGCGATGGCGTCGGCGGAGAAGCCGCCGAAGACCACCGAGTGCGCGGCACCGATGCGGGCACAGGCCAGCATCGCGATGGCGGCCTCGGGGATCATCGGCAGATAGACGGCGACCCGGTCGCCCTTGCCGACACCGAGCTCGATGAGCGCGTTCGCGGCGCGCGAGACCTCGTCCTTCAGGTCGGCGTAGGTGATGGCGCGGCTGTCGCCGGGCTCGCCCTCGAAGTGGATGGCGACCCGGTCGCCGTTGCCGGCCTCGACGTGGCGGTCCACGCAGTTGTACGCGACGTTGAGCTTGCCGTCCGCGAACCACTTCGCGAAGGGCGGGTTGCTCCAGTCGAGCGTCTCGGTCGGCTCCGTGGCCCAGGTCAGGCGACGGGCCTGCTCGGCCCAGAAGCCCAGCCGGTCCGCCTCGGCCTGCTCGTACGCCTCCGCTTTGACGTTGGCATTGGCGGCCAGATCGGCAGGCGGTGCGAACCGCCGCTCCTCCTTGAGCAGATTGGCCAGGCTTTCGTTGCTCACGACATCTCCCATTCCCAGGGTGTCCGTTGTGTCCCGGGGCATAGCTCATCAGGCCAAAGGCCGGGTGACAAGTGTCTGCCCGGAATTGGTTTAGACCTGTGTCTCGTGTATGGAGACACTGCCCCGCCCCCATGCGCGTCGTGGTGCGGCGTGTCGAATGCGGAGCAGAACGACACGGCGCGGTGCGACGTGGAGGCGGGACCACAAGGTCTCACGGACCGGAGGCGCGTGTGGTTCAGACGCCGGTACGTTCCCGATCGCCCGGACCGGAGGGATCATCCGGGACGGTGGTGTCCCTGGAGGCGTCCCGGATGCCCGAGGTACGGGATTCGGCGTGGGTGTCGGTGGTGCCTGAGGCGGGGAATTCGGCCGGGGTGTCGGTGGTGCCGGAGGCGGAGAATTCGGCGGGGGCGTCGGTGGTGCCGGAAGCATGGCATTCGCCCAGGGCGTGTCCGCCGCCCGAGGCTTGGGCATCGGATGCGGCGTGGGCGTCGCCGGGGCCCACGCGGTCGAAGACCTCGTCGAGAGTCAGCCCGGCACTCGCGTCTTCGGTCAGCAGATAGGCCTGCGCCTCGCCCACGTGGAAGTACATCCCGTGCAGCTGGAGCCTGCCTTCGTCGAGCCGCCTCGCCACTGACTCATGGGCGCGCAGATGGTCCAGTTGCTGGACCACATTGGTGAGGCAGAGCTGCTCCAGCGAGTCGGTCGGCAGCCGGCCGGAGATCCGGGCCCAGGTGTGATGCCGCGACGCCATCCGCTCAAGGCTCGGCAGCCCGTGTCTCAGCCAGCGCCACAGGGAGGTTCGCGGAGTGTCCGGATCCGGCTTGGCTCCGAGCAGTGCCTGCATCGCGCCGCAGCCGGAGTGGCCACAGACGGTGATGGACTCCACCTTCAGTACATCCACCGCGTACTCGATCGCGGCGCCCACCGAGTCGTCACCCGACTCGGCGTCCGGCGGCGGCACCAGATTGCCGACGTTGCGCACGGTGAACAGATCACCCGGGCCGCTGGCCGTGATCATGCTGGTGACCAGGCGGGAGTCGGCGCAGGTGATGAAGAGTTGAGAGGGGCGCTGGCCCTCGCGGGCCAACCGGGCCAGCTCCTCGCGCACCAGCGGAGCGGTGTTGCGCTGGAACGAACTCAGACCCTTGACCAGGCGGTTGCCCCCGAGCCGACGCGCAGTGGCGGTGGGCGAGGCGGCCGGGGCGGGAGTGCTGGGGGCTCTGGACGCGGACGCGGGGGCGGAGGTGTCGTCGGTGCCGGGGGCCGGGCTCTGGGCGGCACCCGAGGCGGGGTCCGCACCGAGCTGGTCCTTGCTGAAGGGGGTGTCCGGGCTGTGACGGGTCTCGGGCGTCTGCTCGGGCCGGTCGTGGCAGTGATGGTTGCGCCAGGGTGTCCAAGGGCGGCAGCAGGAGTGCGCTGCCGAAGCGGGCTCGGCGATCCGGCGGCCGGACCTCCCGGTGAAGACGACCCGGCCGCCGTGGGCCGTCTGGGCCAGGCTCCAGTCCTGGATCGTCTCGTACGCCGCGTGGTCCATGAAGAAGCCGTCCAGCTCGACGACGGCATCCCCGCCCTGCGGAAGCTGGGCGAGAGTCCGGCTGAGGCGAGGCACCGCAAGGAACGTCAACTGGCCCCGTACGACGACCAGATGCTGTCCACCCTGATCGGTCACGGTGATCGTGGTCCGGGCCAGCCGGTGCAGGGCGACGGCCACGGCCACCGCGATGCCGATCGCCACACCCTTGAGCACTCCGAAGAGGACCACTCCGGTGATCGTCGCCCCGTACACCGGGAATTCTCGGTGCTTATGCACATTGCGAATGTGGGCGAAACTCACCATCTGGATGCCGACCATCATGACCAGCGCGGCGAGCGCGGCCAGCGGAATCCACTCCAGCACGGTGACGAGCAGCCCGGTCGCGAGCACCACCCAGACCCCGTGCAGCACGGTGGAGGCACGGCTCGTCGCCCCGGCCCGCACGTTGGCGGAACTGCGCACCGCGCCACCGGACACCGCCAGCCCGCCCACCAGCCCGGACAGGGTGTTGGCGATGCCCTGGGCCCGCAGTTCACGATCGAGATCGGAGCGCCTGACGGGCGGTGGGGCGGGCGCCGTCGGAGTGGTCGAGGGCGGCGGCGGGGTCAGGCTCGGGGACGAGTGCGAAGAAGGTGAGGGGGGCGGCGACGGAGGCGAGGTCGAGCCTGGACCAGAACCCGAGGTGGGTGTCGAGTTCGGGGGTGGTTTCGAACCCGAGATCGGTGTCGAGCCCGGCGGGGACGGTGTCGAGCCCGGTGTCGAGCCGGAGGTCGGTGTCGAGACCGGGGTCGTTCTCGTCCGCGACGTCGACGTCGACGTCGACGTCGACGTCGACGTCGGCATCGGTTCGGACGCCGAGCCGGCCTTGGATCTGGCGGAAGCCCGCTCGCCGGTGCGGTCGGCCGAGAGTTTGTCCACGGCGACCGCGGCGAGCAGTGACTCCAGGCTGGCCACCAGCATCACCGTGAACACCGCGGTGGCCAGGGCGAGTACGGGACCATGCGGCATCTCCGGCAGGGCGTGCGAGCGCCAGGACGGCAGATCGACCCGGGCGATCCCGGGCGCCGCGACCGCAGCCACCGCCGTCGCGGTCACCACCGCGGCGAGGGCAGCCGGAATCCGTCGTACCACTCGGCCGACGCGTCCCGGAAGCCGTGGCCACAGGACCAGAACCGCGATGGTCAGCAAGCCGATCAGAGGGGCGGCCGGACTCACCCGCCCCAGCTGGTCGGGGAGAGCCAGAGAATTGGCGACCGCCGAACTCTGTGGCGAACCGCCGAGAACGATGTGCACCTGGGCGAGGGCGATGGCGACGCCGATTCCGGCGAGGGTGCCGTGCACGATGGCGGGGCTCACCGCGAGGGCGCTGCGCGCCGCCCGTAGCGAGCCCAGCAGGATCTGCAGCAGTCCGGCGCCGATGGTGATCGCGCAGGTGGTGCGCCAGCCGTAGATCTGGATCAACTCGGCCGTGACCACGGTCAGTCCGGCGGAAGGGCCGCTGACCTGCAGGGGTGTGCCGCCGAGCAGCCCGGCGACGATGCCGCCGATCGCGGCGGAGATGAGACCGGCCTCCAGCGGGGCGTCCATGGCGACGGCGAGGCCGAGCGACATGGGGACGGCGAGCAGGAAGACCGTGATCGATGCGGACAGGTCGGCGCCCGCGATGCGGAATCGTCCGCCACGTGGTGGCGGAGGCGGGCTGTGTGGTCGCTTGACTCCCGAGGCGCGGGGTGGGCGCGCACTGCGGGCTGTGTGGTCATGACGAGTGGGGATGCAGGCAGACATGTTCCCGTCTCCTCCGGGGCAGCGCGGTCGCGGAACGTGGGGACGCGGCCGTGGGTCACGGCGTGCAGCGGCGGGATTTCTCAACTCTCAGTAAACGGATCGTAATGGAGAGTAAAGATTTGTGTCCATGCTTGAGGACAAATGGGCTATTCAATCACCCATTCAAGTGAATAAGCAGCTTTTCATGCAGTCTGTCGTACTGATTTAGGCAGAACCGTGTGCGACCTTGACCGCGCGGGTCGGGATTTTTCTACGCAAATTACCTGCGAGGAAGAGGGTGGGTGGATGCTGGCTGCCACGAAGTGGGGCATCACAAAGGGAATCGCCGCCGGACGGGTTGCCCTGGGCGTCATGGCCGTTGCACTGATCGCGGGAATGGCTGGTTGCTCCTCCGGTCCGGATTACGTTGTCGGAGCCGCCGGACCCGGCGCTGCGAAGCGGGACGCCGGAGCGAGGAAGAAGATCCCTCAAGTCGCGCCCAAGAGCCCGTTCCGGCTCATCGGCGACGGCTCCACGGCCTTCACGGGAATCCAGCCGAAGCAACCCGTGGCACAGCGCCTGGCGCCCGGCCGGAAGCCGCCGCAGTTCGTGGTGTTCTCGTGGGACGGCGCCGGAGAGGACAGTCAGAAGTTGTTCTCGCACTTCCGTGAGGTGGGCAGGAAGTACCACGCGAACATGACGTACTTCCTCAGCGGCGTCTACCTGCTGCCCGAAGACAAACGCGAGCGCTACGACCCGCCGAAGCACAACGCCGGCAGCTCCGACATCGGCTTCAACGACACCGAGGGAATCCGGAACACCATCACCCAGGTGCGGGGTGCCTGGGAGGACGGCGACGAGATCGGCACCCATTTCAACGGCCACTTCTGCGGTCCCGAGGGAGGCGTCGGCACCTGGTCCGTCGATCAGTGGAAGAGCGAGATCGACCAGGCCAAGTCCTTTGTGAAGAGCTGGAAGACCAACGACCCCGGCCTCAAGGGTGAGAAGCCGCTTCCCTTCGACTACGACAAGGAACTCATCGGCGGCCGCACCCCTTGTCTGGAGGGGCAGAAAAACATGGTGGCCGCAGCGCGGACGATGGGGTTCCGATACGACTCCAGCGGCGTCAACAACCAGGTCTGGCCGAAGAAGAAGGACGGCATCTGGGACCTGTCGATGCAGCTCGTCCCGGTCCCCGGGCGTGAGTTCGAAACCCTCTCGATGGACTACAACTTCATGTTCAACCAGTCCGGTACGACACAGGGCGACCCGAGCCGGCACGCGTACTGGGGCAAGCAGATGCGTGACGGCTTGGTCCAGGCCTTCGACCGCGCGTACGACGGAAACCGCGCTCCGCTGATCATCGGCAATCACTTCGAGTCGTGGAACGGTGGCACGTACATGCGCGCCGTCGAGGAGACCATTGCGACGGTCTGCACCAAGAAGGCCGTCCGCTGCGTATCCTTCCGGCAGCTGGCCGACTGGCTGGACGCGCAGGACCCGGCAACGCTGGCGAAGCTCGGCACCCTTGACGTCGGGCAGGCCCCGGCGAAGGGCTGGGCGGAGTTCCTCGGCGAAGCCGGGAACACGGGGGCGGAATCCGGCAGGGAGTCGGATGTCGGCAGCGCGTCGGATATCGGCAACGCGTCGGGCGCCGGCGAGGCATCGGGCATCGGCGAGGCTCACGCGGAGTCCGGCGTGGATCGGACCAGCCGCTAGCTGGTTGAACGCACTCTCCGATCGCGCTCTCCTGTCGTGCCTGTCGACCGGGCACACCGACCGCGCTTGGTGAGCGGAGCCTTGGGCCGTGACGGCGGTTGCGCAAGGCGGGTGAGTTGCCCGCCGCGCGGTCGCGGCCGGCAGCTGAGGGCACAACGGCACCCCGGCGGGAAGAGCCATGCTCCCGGCCGGGGTGCCGGCCGGTCAGGCAGGCTGAGCGGCGCCGTCCTGCGCGAACCGTTCGTCGAGCACGAAGGCGGGGTCGACCTGGGCAGCCAGATCGGCACCCGTCTTCTCGTTGCCCCAGCTCTCCGCGTTCTTCAGATGGAAGTGCACCATCTGTCGCGTGTAGCGCTCCCAGTCCCGTCGCTCGTACGAATCCTCCGCCGCGTTCTGCAGCGCCTGCAGGGCCATCCGGTTGTCCGCCTCCAGCAGCTCGAAGCGGTCGGGCCTGCCCTTCTCCATCGCGCGAACCCAGTCGGAGTGCCCGACGCTGACCAGCAGGTCGTCTCCCACCTCGGCACGCAGGAAGTCCAGATCGTCCTGGCCCTGCACCTTGTTGCCGATGACCTTCAGTGCGACCCCGAAGTCCCGCGTGTACTCCTTGTACTGGCGGTAGACCGAGACACCCTTGCGGGTGGGCTCGGCGACCAGGAACGTCATGTCGAAGCGGGTGAACATCCCGGAAGCGAAGGAGTCCGAGCCCGCTGTCATGTCGACGACGACATAGTCGTCGGGGCCGTCGACGAGATGGTTGAGGCAGAGCTCGACCGCACCGACCTTGGAGTGGTAGCAGGCCACGCCCAGATCCGACTCGGTGAAGGGGCCGGTGGCCATCAGCCGGACCTCCCCGTCGTCGAGCCGGACCGTGCGGGCGCACGCGTCATAGATCGGGTTGTCCTCGCGAACCCTCAGCAGCCGCGAGCCGTCGCCGGGCGGAGTCGTCTTGATCATTGTCTCGGCGGAGGCGATGCGGGGGTTGCTGCCGCGCAGATACTCCTTGATCAGCGGTAGCTGGGCCCCCATGGCGGGCAGTGCCGCGGCCTCCTGGTCATCGAGGCCGAGTGCGGCCCCGAGGTGCTGGTTGATGTCGGCGTCCACCGCGACGACATGGGCTTCATTGGCGGCAAGGTGGCGGATGAAGAGCGAGGACAGCGTGGTCTTGCCGCTGCCGCCCTTCCCTACGAAAGCGATCTTCATGTTCACCTAGGGTAGCGGTGCAATTGCGGACCGCTGTCACACTTCGTGAAGATGGCCACTCCCGGGCGGTATCCGAGTGGGGGACGCGTAGCCTCCCTACTTATGAGTACGACTGCCTCTGACCCGCTTGCCACCCTGGGCGCTCTGCCGGGAGTCGCCGATGCGGTGGACTCCGTACGCAAGGCCGTCGACCGGGTCTACGGTCACCGCGTCATGCGGCGCCGCAGCAACGAGGTCACCGCGGAAGCAACCCTGCGCGGCGCCCGTGGCTCGGCGGCGCTGTCCGGTGCCGACTGGAACCTGGAGGAGGTGCGGCGGCGCACCGACTTCAGCGGTGACGACGAGGCGCAGGTGATCGGGGCGGCCCTGAGGCTGTCCGCCGAAGCAGGCCAACTCCTTTCCATCTGGCGGCAGTCGCCGTTGCGCGTCCTGGCGCGGCTGCATCTGGTTGCCGCCGGTGGCGCGGCACCCGAGGAAGCGGTCGGCCGGCCGCGGCTGGCGGGCGAACCCGTGGACGAACCGCTGATCGAAGCGCCGCTGCCGGACGCCGACGAAGTGGCCGGGAGGCTGGAGGGGCTCTCCGGGTTGATTCTCTCGGGCACTGCGGCGCCCGCGCTGGTGACGGCTGCGGTCGTGCACGGTGAACTGCTGGCCCTGCGTCCCTTCGGCTCGTACAACGGCCTCGTCGCTCGGGCCGCCGAGCGGATCGTGCTGATCGGGAGCGGGCTCGACCCCAAATCGATCTGCCCGGCCGAGGTGGGCCACGCCGAGCAGGGCCGCGCGGCGTACCTCGCGGCATTTGACGGCTATCTGTCGGGGACGCCGGCCGGGATGGCGGTCTGGATCGCGCACTGCGGGCGCGCCGTGGAGCTGGGCGTCAGGGAATCGACGGCAGTGTGCGAGGCGCTTCAGCGCGGCGCCGCCTAATGGGGCGACGGGAGGTTGGGCCGCCGCGACGGGGCGGGCCTGCGCCACATGGGTGATGTCGGCGTCGCTTCATCGCTGTGCCCCCGAAGCCCCGGCTCGGGTCTGTAACCCCACCGCTATAACTTCACCGAAGTAACTTCTCGGCCCCATAAAAGGGTTGCGGCGGTACCGCCCTCGGTACCGCCGCTGGCATGTCTACCCAGTTACCATGCGTCCTCGATATGTGCCCATCAGGTCGGGGACTTTGCCCGTTCCTGGTGCGGCTGGCCCGTAATCGACGGGTCGACGTCGCGTGGGTGCTCGGTTTTCATGCTCGGTCCGTGGGGCCTTCTCTGCGTTACGGGTAATCCTCTCGGATGTCCTTGGTCTCGCGGGCCGTTGAGTCCTTTGTACTCCAGCCCCGTGGCAAGCGGTAGTGCTGGCCGCACTTCTTTACTTTTAGGTTCAATTACGGGCGAGTCGGGCAATTGGCTCCGATGGGCGAACGGGGCCGATCGGCTGGGGTGTTCGTTGTTCGGGCGGCTGGGTGGAGCGGAGCGGGGAAGAATGGGCGGAGGATGCGTTCGGAGCGTTGCCCGGCCCGTGCTTCAGACGGAGGGGGCGGCGGGCCGACGGCGGGAGGTGTACCAGACGAGTCCCGCTGTGACGGCCGCCGCGCCCACGGCTGCCGCCGCGACCAGGGCGGGGCGCGGTGGCAGCGAGAACGAGGGCAGCCGTTGCTTGAGCCGGACCGGCCGATCGAAGACGAGAATCGGCCACTCGCGGAGGGTCGCTTCGCGCCGCAACGCACGGTCCGGATTCACCGCGTGCGGGTGCCCGACCGACTCCAGCATCGGCACATCGGTCGCGGAATCGCTGTAGGCGTAGCAGCGCGACAGGTCGTATCCCTCCGATACCGCGAGGGCCTTGATCGCCTCGGCCTTCGTCGGCCCGTACGCGTAGTACTCCACTTCACCGGTGAAGCAGCCGTCGTCGCCGACGACCATTCGAGTGGCGACGACTCGGTCGGCGCCGAGCAGCTCGCCGATCGGTTCGACGACCTCGGCGCCCGAGGTCGAGACGATCACCACGTCGCGTCCGGCGGTGTGGTGTTCCTCGATGAGCGTCGCCGCTTCGTCGTAGATGATCGGGTCGATCAGATCGTGCAGGGTCTCGGCGACGATTTCCTTCACCTGTCGGACGTTCCAGCCCTTGCAGAGCGCGGAGAGGTATTCCCGCATCCGCTCCATCTGGTCGTGATCTGCGCCCCCGGCAAGGAACACGAACTGTGCGTACGCAGTGCGCAGTACAGCGCGGCGGTTGATCAGCCCGCCTTGGTAGAAGGACTTGCTGAAGGTCAGCGTCGAAGACTTCGCAATGACCGTCTTGTCCAGGTCGAAGAAGGCTGCTGTGCGCGGCAAGAAGCGGTTTTCCACAAGGCAGAGCATAGGGGGCCACCATTCGGCGTAAACTCTGGCGCGTGGGTTTGCCTGAGAAGGCTCTCGGGTACACCATGGAAGTCACGGATCGTTCGCGACCGTGCTAACCCGGTCCGGCTCCTCCCCCCCCGAGTCGGCCGTGGGGACGACCCCCGCTCTCCCCCCCGGCGGGGGTCGTCGCATGTCCGGACGCGTTTCTGCTGTTCGGAATCAAGCATTCTGCTTCCATTTCGGCCGTGACGGCCCACTTCTCGGTCCGCTCTCGCCATCGTGAACCGTCACGATGCGTAGCGGAAGGGGTGCTCTCCGGAAGTCGCCGGTATGGGCGACGGAGATATTCACAACGACGGAGTTGTCCACAGTTTTCGAGCAAGATCCACACGATTTCCCGAAGCGCTGCACGGTGATTCCAGCCGCGAAGTCCGCGGGTCGTGGAATCGCCGGTCTCGGAACGCTCCGAGATCATCGCGAACCGCGATGAAGGTGCAGTGAGAAGGGGGGCGGAGATCGTGGCTGATTCCATCGCACGGGACCGTCTGCCGATCGCCGAAGTGCGACGGGGCGGACCGCTGATCGTGACCGAGGACGTGGAACTCCTCGACGATCTGCTGAGGCTGTGTGCGGCCGCCGGAGCTGAACCGGAAGTTCATCACTCGCTGCCCGAACGCAGGGGCGGTTGGGAGCAGGCGCCGATCGTTCTCGTGGGGGACGATGCCGCCCAGCGGTGCCGCGGAGCGGTGCGCAGGCGCGGCGTGATGCTGGTCGGTCGGGAACAGGACGTCCCGGATGTCTGGCGTCGCGCCGTGGAGATCGGGGCCGAGTATGTGCTCAGGCTGCCCGATTCGGAAGGCTGGCTCGTCGACCAGATCGCCAACGCGGCGGAAGGTGTGGGCCGGCCGGCGCTCACCGTCGGGGTGATCGGCGGCCGGGGCGGCTCCGGCGCGTCCACACTGGCCTGCGCCCTCGCGGTGACCGCAGCCAGGGCCGGTCGGCGGGCCATGCTGATCGACGGTGACCCGCTCGGCGGGGGCATCGATGTGCTGCTGGGCGGGGAACGGGCCGAAGGAATGAGGTGGCCGGATTTCGCCCATTCCAAAGGGCGAGTCGGCGGACGCGCGCTGGAGGAGTCGCTGCCCTCACTGCACGGGTTGCGGGTGCTCAGCTGGGGCCGCGACGACTGGGTGGTCATCCCGCCCCGGGCCATGCAGGCCGTGCTGGCTGCCGCGCGCAGGCTCGGCGGAGTGGTGGTCGTCGACCTGCCGCGCAGGGTGGACGAGTCGGTGGCCGAGGCTCTCTCGCAGCTGGACCTCGGGCTTCTGGTGGTCCCAGGGGAGCTTCGTGCGGTCGCGGCGGCGAAACGGGTGGCGTCGATGGCCGGGATGGTCCTGAACGACCTTCGGGTGGTGGTCCGCGGCCCGTACGCGGCGGGCCTAGACGAGCGGTGGGTGGCGCAGGCACTCGGCTTGCCGCTCGCCGGTGAACTCCCGGTCGACGGCGGGCTGCTGGCGGCCCAGGACGACGGCGCGCCGCCCGGCGGACGTGCGCGTGACCCGCTGGCCAGATTCTGTACCGCGTTCTGGGAGCAAGTCCTCGTCCCGGAGGGTGCGGGGGGACGTGCCGGAGGAGGTGCGTCATGACCGAGACGCTGCTCGACGCCGTACGGCAGCGGCTGGCGCAGAGCGGCGCCGCCCCGACCCCGGCCGGGGTCGCGGCCGCGTTGCGGGCCCAGGGACGACTGCTCGGCGATGCCGAAGTGCTGGGTGCGGCCGATGAGTTGCGCGGCGAACTGGTCGGCAGCGGGGCGCTGGAGCCGCTGCTCGCCGATCCGGCGGTGACGGATGTGCTGGTTTCCGCACCGGACCGGGTATGGGTGGACCGGGGCGGCGGGCTCGAACTCACCGGGGTGACCTTCCCGGACGTCGCAGCGGTGCGCAGATTGGCGCAACGGCTGGCGGCCGTGGCGGGCCGGCGGCTGGATGACGCCCGGCCCTGGGTGGACGCACGGCTGCCGGACGGCACCCGTATGCATGCCGTGCTGCCGCCGGTGTCCGTCGGCTCGACGTGTCTGTCGCTGCGGGTGGTGCGGCCCAGGGCCTTCTCGCTGACGGAGCTGGTCGCGGCGGGGACTGTGCCGCCGGGTGGTGACCGCGTGCTCAGGGCGCTGGTGGAGGCCCGGGTCTCGTATCTGATCAGTGGGGGGACGGGGGCCGGCAAGACGACCCTCCTGTCGAGTCTGCTGGGTGCCGTCGGGGAGCGCGAGCGAATCGTGCTCGCCGAGGACTCCGCGGAGTTGCGGCCGGATCATCCGCACGTGGTGAGCCTGGAGTCGCGCCCCGCCAACCAGGAGGGAGCGGGGCAGGTGACGCTTCGCGACCTGGTGCGGCAGGCGTTGCGCATGCGGCCCGACCGGCTGGTGGTCGGAGAGGTCAGGGGCGCTGAGGTCACCGAGCTGCTGGCCGCCCTGAACACGGGCCACGAGGGCGGCTGCGGGACGGTTCACGCGAATGCCGCCGAACACGTCCCGGCCCGCCTTGAGGCATTGGGCACTGCGGCGGGGCTGGACCGGACGGCGCTTCACAGTCAGTTGGCGGCGGCGCTGTCGGTGGTGGTCCATCTCGTAAGGGACCGGGCCGGACAGCGGCGGATCGCCGAGGTGCAGGTCCTGGAGCGTGATGCGGCCGGGCTGGTGGTGACCGCACCGGCGCTGCGCTGGGGCGCCGACGGATTCGTGCCGGAGCGGGGTTGGGACCGGCTGCGGTCGCTGATCGGGGGTGCGCTGTGAGCGGTGGTACGACGACGGTGCTGTCGCAGAGCGCGAGTTGCGCGGCGGGCCTGTCCTTCGTGGTGGCGGCCTGGCTGGTGGTGGCCCAGGACCAGGGGCGACGGAGGGCCCGGGTGCTGTTCGTCGACGGGGTGGTCGAGTCCCCGTTGCGTGCGCGCTGGGAGCGGATTCGGACAGAGCTCCGTCGACGGTTGCGCCGACGACGGGAGTGGCTCTGCCTGCCGGTGGCGCTGGCCATCGCCGTATTGGGAAGGTCCGTGCTGCCGGTGCTGGCGGGGGTGGTGGCGGTGCCGTTGATGGGGCGGTGGCTGCGCAGACGGGCCCTGACACAGGAGCGGGAACGCAGGGCCGCTGGGGTGGCGTCGCTGTGCGGGGCCGTCGTGGGCGAGCTGCGGGCCGGACACGAGCCGGGGCAGGCGTTGCTCGTAGCTGTCCGCGGGACCGGGGTGATGGGGGCGGCGGAGGCCGGTGTGTCGGCTGCGGCGCGGTTCGGTGGCGATGTGCCGACGGCACTCGGACAGGCGGCGCGGGAGCCGGGTCTGGACGGGCTCGCCGGGGTGGCGGCCTGCTGGCGGGTGGCGGTGGACGGCGGGGCCGGGCTCGCCGCAGGCCTGGACCGACTGGAGGGCGCACTGCGCGCCGAGCGGCGCAGACGGGAGGAGTTGCGGGCCCAACTGGCGGGCGCCTGGTCGACGGTGGCCGTGCTGGCGCTGCTGCCGGTGCTGGGCCTGGGGCTGGGGGCGGCACTCGGGGCCGATCCGTTGACGGTGCTGCTGCACACACCGGCCGGGCTCGTCTGTCTGGTGGTGGGCGGGGTGCTGGAGGCGGCCGGGCTCTGGTGGGCCGGCCGGATCGTACGGGCGGGGGAGACGGAGTGAACGCGGCCACTGGAGATGCCGCCCACCGGGCGGCGGCACTGTGGGCGGTCCTGGGCGGGGTCGCGTACTTGGCCCTTGCCCTCGCAGGACGGCGGCGGAGGCGGACGGTACGGCGTCGGGGCGCGGTACTGCTGTCGACCGGCCCGGAGCGGCGGCGACGGGTGTGGACGGTGCCCGGGGCACGGGCGAAGGAATGGATCACGGCGCTGGGTGTCGCGGTGGTGGGCGTGGTCCTGATCGGTGGCCTGCCGGGGTGCGTGATCGGGTTGGCAGGGGCGTTCGGCGCCTGGCGGTGGCAGCGGACCCGGCGTAGCCGTGAACCGGAGGCAGGGGCAGCGGAGGCGGCGGAGTTCGTACGTCAACTCCCGCTGGCGGCAGATCTCTTGGCGGCGTGTATCTCTGCCGGGGCCGGACCCCGGGAGGCGGCGGAGGCGGTGGGGGAGTCGCTGGGCGGGCCGGTCGGCGTGCGCTTGGCGCGCACGGCGGCGGAGATCCGGCTCGGTGGTGAACCTGCGGTGGCCTGGGGGAGGTTCGGGGACATACCGGGCGCTGGTGCGCTGTCCCGTTGCCTGGACCGGGCGGGATCGACCGGGGCCCCGGCGGCGGAACCGGTGGCGCGGCTGGCCGAGGCGATGCGGGCCGAGCGGGCGAGTGCGGCCGTGGCGCGTGCCCAGCGGGCCGGCGTGCTGATCACCGCACCGGTCGGACTCTGCTTTCTGCCCGCGTTCCTGGCGGTCGGGGTGGCGCCGGTGGTGATCGGTCTGGCGACCGGTCTGCTTCGCGCCGACTGAAAGAAAACTATCAGTAAATACCTATTCCATATGAATTATGGATTTTCGCGGGGGTTGAAATGGTGCAGCGAATCAGGGGCTGGGTGCGGAGCCTGTCCGGCCGATTCCGGTCGGACAACGGAATGACGACATCTGAATATGCGGTGGGGACGATCGTTATCTCTAGTCCTGTACACATCTCTGGCACGTGAGTGCTGAGTGTCTTCAGCCATGTCTCTGAAAGGTATCTACCAGGTGTCTGGAACGTCTGTTACGTCTAATGGCATAGCCCGTCCCTACGCGGCGGAGCGTGCGGTCGACCCCACGACGGAAGCGGTCCGGTGGGTGGTGGTCTCGGCCGACTATGAGTTGCACGTGGAGGCTTGTGCCTACCTGGCGTCTCTGCGAAGGGTGGACCGTTCGGTCAACACGGAGCGGGTCTATGCGGGCCGGGTCGCGCTGTACTTGTCGTACTGCGTGACGCACGGGATTGATTGGAAGAAGCCGGGCCTGCCCACGCTGGCCCGGCTTCTGTACTGGCTGGTGGAGGAGCCGACGCCTGCGAAGGGGCAGAAGCCCGGCGTGGAACCGCGGTTCCGCTCGAAGGTGACCGCGAACCAGATCATGACCACCCTCTGCGGGTTTCTTCAGTTCTGCGGCCAGCAGGGCTGGGTGTCGTCGGAGACTGTCGGCCAGCTCTCTGAGCAGAAGTACTTGGGCTACATGGCGCCTGGCTACGACGCGGGCGAGGACGGCCAGTTCCGGACGGTCAGAGCCAAGGCGATCAAGTTCTCCGTGGCCGTCGAGGGCTACGAGTGGCTGAATGCCGAGCAGTTTGCACAGCTGGTCGGGTTGACGACTCGGGCCCGTGACCGGTTCCTGGTCGTGTTGCTGGGTGGCACGGGCATGCGCATCGGTGAGGCTCTGGGCTTGCGCCGGGAGGACATGCACTTTCTGTCGAACTCCTCGGCGCTGAACTGCCAGGTGGCTGGCCCACACGTGCATGTGCGGCGTCGGAGGAACGCCAATGGCGCTTTGGCCAAGGCTCGCGTTTCCCGGTGGATTCCGGTGACGACCGAGCTCGTGACGGCTTACTCCGAGTACGTTCACGAGCGGGACATGGTGGCCGAGGCGGCTGACTCCGACATGGTGTTCGTCAACCTGTTCCGGCCGCCGCTGGGCAAAGCGATGACTTACCACAACGCCAAGGACCTTTTTGACCGCCTCGCGGCGAAGGCTGGGTTTCCGGCCCGGCCGCACATGCTGCGACACACGGCGGCCACCACCTGGATCCGCTCGGACACGCCGCGGGATGTGGTGCAGAACCTGCTGGGCCACGTCTCGCCGTCTTCAATGGAGCCGTACATCCATGCCACGGATACGGACAAGCGCGAAGCCGTGGAACGGGTGGCGGCGACCCGCAGGAGCCAGGCATGACCGGGAACCTTGCGGTTGTTCTCCCCATCGGTGAGGAGAAAGGAATCGATCTCGGGCCGTGGGCCGAATGGCTTCGGGGTCAGCTGGCGGAGGACTGGCGGCCGGGCGAGTGGAACAGTGAAAGCTGGCTGTTCACAGGGGATTTCGAGAATCCGAACACGACCTCCTGGCAATGCCTCACTGAGGCATGCGGCGCGATCGAGAAAGTTCGCTATCGCCGCTGCAAGACGTGCGACAGGGCTTTCCAGATCAGCGGAATGAGTGCGGACGACTTTCATAAGACGTTCGTCCCGGAGGTCAACCGTCGCTACACCGAGGTTGATCTGTGTGTGGTGGAGCGGGACGGGAGGCGGTGTGCTCGCGAGCGGTCCGTGTGGGGGCTCTGCCGAAGCCACTCGACTCGGTGGGTGGCGGCCAGCCGGACGAACAAGGCGCTGTTCGCCGGCCCGCTCGAAGAGTGGATACGGGACGTGGCTCAGCCCTTCGAAGGATGGGCGCGATGCCTGGTCAAGGGCTGCGAATTGGAGGGATGGCCCGGGGAGGGGCTGTGTCGTATCCACACCAGGAGATGGAAGATCCACCGAGGGGCGAACGAAACTGTTGATCTTGCTAGTTGGGTGGATCATGAGCCGCCCTACCTGGCCGGTCACCAGTTCTCGTTGGCACCGCTGGGGCAGGTAGGGCGGCTGGAGGTGCTTTTTATGCTCCAGCAGCGGGAGGCCAGGAATCAGAAGATCGAGCCGTCAGCCGTTCGCGCAGTGGTCCAGCGGCTCGCGGGTATTGAGAGCGTCTTGACTACGGACCGTCAACGCATCGATGCGACGGGGTGGAAGGCGACCAACAGCGCGGCTCACCTGCGGGAACTCGTCTGGTCTGTCGAGCGGGGCCACGAGCGGTTTCTCGGCATTGATCCCACCGACAAACTCGTCTGGGACATGACAGCTGTCGGTCATCAGTCGTTCTACCGCAAGGCTGGACCTCCCGGCGTCCGGTCGACCAAGGTCGACTTCTCCGCCATCAAGCAGTTGTGGCTTCGCGAGGTGGCGATGGAATGGGCCCGCTCGACGCGGCCCAACAGCAAACGGTTCCGCCACCATGTGTCGGCTTGCCTGATCGCGGCCAAGGCCCTGGGGAGGCAGCCGGGCGGTGGAATGGACCCGGCCGCCCTGCGGTTCGGCGACATGACCGCGGTGGTCGAGGACTTCCGCGTACTGACCGACGACGAAGGGGAACCTCGCACCAACAAGTACCGCCGAGATCTGCTTGCCGGACTGTTCACCGTGCTGGACTTCGGCCGCAGCGCGGGCATCCTGACGACCCTTTCGGGCAGCTTCGGCCGACACAAGTCGCACCGAATCGTGGTGGATGAGTCGAACGAGGACGAGATCGGCAAGGCCGTTCCGGAGTCGGTGATCCGGCAGCTCGACGCCCATATGAGCCTCATGGGCCAAGGCATCTCCTACGGCCAGTGGGCCAGCGAGGAGGACGTGAAGACCATGTTCCAGACGGTCTACCAGGTCCTGCGCGACACCGGCCGCCGGCCGCGGGAGGTGCTGAGCCTGCGGCGTAACTGCCTGGAGTTCACCGGCAGTGACTGCTTGCTGATCTGGAACAACTACAAGGGCAAACGGCTGCGGAGACGGCTGCCGATCACCATGGAGACGGCACAGATCATCCAGGAGTGGGACGAGCGCCGGGGCAAACTGAAATTCGCACCGCCCCGCAGCGACGCGTTCCTCTTTCCCGCCATCAGCGACATCAGCCGCGACCCGCATTTGGGCACGGGCAATTGCGCACGGGCCATGCGCAAGTGGGTTACTGAGATCCCGGAGATCCACTCGGAGGGCACCGGCCAGGACGGGAACCCGATCCCGTTCGAACGGGAGAAGATCTACGCCTACGCCTTCCGACACTCCTACGCTCAGCGGCACGCGGACGGCGGAGTGGCCATTGACGTGCTCAAAGAGCTAATGGATCACCGAAGTGCCGATACCACGGCCCGGTACTACAAAGTGTCCCTGAAGCGGAAGCAGGAGGCCGTGAAGAAGATGCGGCTGCATGTCGTGGACCGGCACGGAAACCCGGCGCCGATGGCGTCGAACCGGGCCTACGAGCTGCGGTCGGTGGCGGTGCCGTTCGGCGGCTGCACTGAGCCGTCCAACGTCAAGGCTGGCGGGCAAGCCTGCCCGATCCGCTTCCAGTGTGCTGGCTGCGGCTTCTACCGTCCGGACCCGTCCTACCTGGCCGCGATCGAGGACCAGATTCGGGACCTGAAGGCAGACAAGGAGACCGCCGTGGCCATGGACGCGGCCGAGTACGTCATCCGCAACCTCCAGGACCAGATCGACTCCTTCAAGAAGGTTGCCGTGACCATGCGCGAGCAGATAGAGAAGCTGCCCGCCGACGAACGAGAGGCTCTGATGGAGTCGGTGAAGATCTTGAGGAAGACTCGGGCGGCGGTCGGCCGGGCCATGCTGCCGCTGACGGTGATCAACCGCCAGGAGTTCCAGGCGTGACGGCCAAACGGAGCCCGGGCGAGGTGCTGACGGACGCCCGCCGCAAGGACAGCCGCGAGAAGCGAGCGAAGGTGCTGGCCGTGGTCGAGGAGATGATCGCCCACGGCGATGCGGTCACCTTCGCCTCCGTCGCCAAGACCGCAGGGGTCTCGAACTGGCTTGTCTATGCCGAAGGAGTGCGGGAGCACATCGAGACCGCCCGGAAGCAACAGGCCGGGAAGGGAGGTCGGGACCGCCAGGAAGGGTTGTCGCCGAGTGCGGCGAGCCTGCGAACGGATCTGGAACTGTCCCGGCAGGAGGTCGCCGCCCTGCGGGGCGAGCGGGACCGGCTCAAGGCCGCACTTCAGCGGCAGCTGGGTCAGCAACTCGATCAGATCGGCTCCGCCGACCTGATCGCACGGGTGGAGGAGCTGACACGGCAGAACGAGGGACTGACCTCGGAACGGGACGACTTGCGGCTGGAGAAGTCCGAGCTGGAAGCCCGGGTAGAGGAGCTGGAAGACGACCTTGCCGCCGCCCGCAGCAGCTTGCGGCGGATGATCCGGGCTGAGAACAGCGGCCCGGCCCCGGCCTGAGCCCGGCATCCGTACAAGATTCTGTACCAGAAGGCCGTAAGCCGTCTGACGCTCACCCGTACTTCCCCCTCGATGAGGTGAGGAAAGTACGGGCGAACGTGCTCAGGTCGCGATACCGAGTTCGGTGCGGGTGCGCGGGATGAACTCGCGGACGGTTGGCGCGCGCCCCCAGGGGGCCGAGGGTGGTAGTGAAGTCATGGACGTAGTCCTCCGGGAGTCCCGGCGCGGTGGTCGGGACTCCCGGGGTGCTTCGGGGCGTGGGTGCGCGGGCGACCGGACAGCTGGTTGGGCGGGACAAGGCCATCGCCAGTTCGTGTTTTCAGGGCCAGATCGCTGAGATCCCCGAGGCGGAGGTGGCATCCGCCTGGGGTGAGACGGACGGCGACGTGCAGCAGCCGACAGCGGAGTTTCTTGGGTTCGGCGCGACTTTTGCGTGCCATGATGACCAGGTCAAGTGCCTTTATTTTAAGGGGTTGTGGTGCCAGGAATGCCCGCCGGAGCGGAACTGAAAGTGGCTGTCGATGACTTGGGGGAGCCAGGTGCCGAACCGCCCCTGATCGCGCTGCGTGACTGGCTGGTCTCTGAGGATGCTCTGCGCGGCCGGGTGCGGCTCCAACGACAGCCTCCCCTCCCTGGCCACATGGGTTCCACCATGGAGCTGCTGACGGTGACTCTCGGCTCCGGCGGCATCCTGGCCGTGCTCATCCAATCGGTGTGCACCTGGCTCACCTCTCGCGGCACCGACATCAAAATCACGATCAGTGCTGAGGACGGGCGTCGGATCGAGGTGGACGTTCAGCGCGCAGCCGATCCCCAGGCGCTCCTGCGGGAGGTCGCGGAACAGTTTCCGGCGCCAGGTTCACAGTCCCGGTGACTGGCACACGCTTCCCAGAGCGTGCGACAAGCCGGGCGGTACTCATCGGTACTGGTACGTTCCACGACCCTGATTTGCCTGATATTCCTGCCGTGAAGGCGAACCTGGACGCATTGCGGCGAACCCTCACTCATCCGGTTCATGGTGTGTTCGCGCCCGAACACTGCGTGGTGGTGGCCGACCCGACGGACCAGGCCACCGTCGGTGCGGCGCTGTCCCGAGCGGTTCGTGAGTGCGAGGACCTGCTGCTGGTCTACTACTGCGGGCACGGCCTGCTCGACGAAGCCGGGCTGCTGCACTTTGCCCTCACCGGAACCGACAGCCAGAACGTCAGTTGGTCCGCCATCCACCTCGATCTGGTGAAACGGATGGTCGGCGGGGCCCGCGCCAAGGCCCGGGTGCTCGTGCTGGATTGCTGCTTTGCCGGCAGGGCGATCTCCGCTATGGCCGGACTAAGGGGACTGGCCCTGGGACAGTTGAACCTGACTGGTACCTACACGCTGACCTCCACTACAGCCACCGCCCCCTCCCATGCCCCGCCCGGCGCTGCCCATACGGCGTTCACCGGGGCGATGCTCCAAGCCCTGACAATTCCTGGTCCACTCACCCTCGACGAGGTGCACCGCCACGTCGACGAAGAGCTAGACGGGCTCGGCCTCCCGCGTCCGCAGCGGCGCTCCGTCGGAGCCGTCGGCGAGCTCTCACTGGTCCGAGGGCCGGCCAGAGAGCCGGAGGCACCATCCACGGCTGGCACGCAGGCATCGACTGACGCAGATAATGACGCGACAAAAGATCCAGCCTCACTCCGCCGCAGATGGGCATGGAGAACGATCCCAGCCATAGCAGTGCTATCCGCCACGGTGCTGTTGGGAAATCTACTATGGGGCGACTCGAATGCTAGTTCAAGCCTTTTCAGCAACAATAATGTACGGGTCGGGATGGAGGGGAATAGGGATAACTCCCTCTTCTTGAGTCCCGCGTGGGGAAATTTCTCGGCCTTCAGCCTGGACGCGGTAGGTGGGGTGCTGAAAGAGGCGCATATCGAATCGAAAACGATCCCCGTCGCTGTCCAGAGTGACGAGCAGATTACTTCTTTACAGAAACGTGAAGTCGACCTAAATGCGGCTCTCGCTATGACGGTTAACCGAATGGAGGAGGTTGACTTCGTCGGACCTATCGCTTCCGATACACTGGGTGTATTGACCCGTGAAAGTGCGACGGATATCCAGGCGATGGCCGACCTCGACGACAAGTACGTCTGCACGCAGAAGGGTTCAATGGCGCAAGAGATCATTAAGAGCGAAGCGTCCAGTCGAATCCACATGCGGGTAGAGCAGGGCTTCCAGTCCTGCATCGAAGGGCTGAAGGAAAGGAAAGTTGATGCGGTCGTTGGAGAGACTCTGCCACTCTCATCATTGGAGTTAGGGAACGTTGGTCTCAAGGTTGTCCCGAACCTCACCATCGGTGGACCCAGCCAATATGGCATCGCCCTTCCCAAGGGGAACGGTAAGGTTTGCACACGCCTTCGTGACGCCCTGGTGAAGTACGTTGGCAGTGGTAATTGGCTAGAAGCATTTCGGAACCGCCTGCCCAAAGCGGGCCGGAATGGGAAAGAACTCCAGCCCACTGCGGACGAAATCGAGAATTTGTCCTGCCGCGGTTGAGTCAATTCGTCCATACTTCCCTCTTTCGAGGAGGGGAAAGCGCATTGCGACGTGCTCAGGCGGCAGTATGGAGCGAGTTGAGGCTACCGGCGAGGCCCGGAGCCGAGCGGGCGAGAACGAGAGGCTCGCAGCGAGGGGCCCGGATCCCAGCGGTCGGGGGCAAGAACGGAGCGAGGTTGGAGCACCTTGAGATGGAGTGAGCCTGGCCAGTATCAAGAGGTTCAGCTGGGCATGTCCCTCACGTGACTTAGATCGGTCGTGACATCTGATCTGCGTGTTCGCTTGACACCCCTAGATAACGATCGCGGCTTGTGCGTTCGCGGCGGTGCTCTACAAGGTGGTCACCAGCCAGCCGGTCATGTCCGCGCTGCAGTCGCTGCTCAAGGACGCGCTCGATGCGAAGTTCTAGGAAAGGTTCCGGGGCGTGCGGCGGGGGCCGCGGCTGTGTCGCGGGCGAGGCCGGGGACCGGGGTGCGGTGACGGCGGAGGCGGCCATCGCGGTTCCGGTGCTGGCGGTGTTCGCTCTTGCGCTGGTCTGGGCTCTGATGGCTGCCTCCGCCCAGATCCGGTGCGTGGACGCGGCCAGAGCCGGGGCGAGGGCGGCGGCCCGCTCGGAACCGGAGGCGCAGGCGCTGGCAGTCACCCGTTCGGCGGCACCCGACGGGGCTGAAGTAGTGATGGAACGAGCCGGGGAACTGTGGCGGGTACGGGTGTCGGCGCCGATGCCCGGACTCGGCCCACTGGCCCTGACACTGCATGCGGACGCGGCTGCGCTCGCCGAGGACACGGTGGGGGCGACGACACCGTGACGCGGAAGGGAGAAGGCATTCGGAAGACCGTCAGCGGGTGGCTGCACAAACAAGGGAGGCGCGGTCACGACCGGGGGCGGGCCCCGGACCGGGACAGAGGACTGGCGACGGTGTGGGTGGCGATGACCACGGCGACGTTGTGCGCGGTTTTCGCCGTCGTGCTGGCGCTCGGGCAGGTGGTGGTCGCCCGGCACCGGGCCGGTGGAGCGGCGGACCTGGCAGCCCTGGCAGCGGCCGATCGTGCCCTGCAAGGGCCTGAGGTGGCATGCGGGGCGGCAGAGGAGGTGGCCGAGGCGCAAGGGGCGGCGGTGGTGCTGTGCACGGTGCGCGGTGAGATCGCCGATGTGACGGCCGGCGTTCGCTTCGGGCCGTACGAGCCGACGGTCAGATCCCGGGCCGGCCCTCCGGTGGCCACTCACGACTCTCCGGAGCCGCCGCCTCCGGTGGTTCCGGAGGACTCGGTTCCGCAGAAACGGGCCGACCCGACTCCTTAGACGGTTCCGGAGGGTTCGGCGGCTCCCCGAGGTCCGGCGGAGCGGATCGGAGGAGTTCGCCGAGCAGGCGCACGGCGCCGCGTTTGTGCAACGGATCGTTGCCGTTGCCGCACTTGGGGGACTGGATGCAGGACGGGCAGCCTGCCTCGCATTCGCAGGACGCGATGGCCTGGCGGGTCGCCGTCAGCCACGTACGGGCGGTGTGGAAGGCCCGCTCGGCGAAGCCGGCGCCGCCCGGATGGCCGTCGTACACGAAGACCGTGGGCAGCAGGGTGTCCGGGTGCAGCGGTACGGAGACACCACCGATGTCCCATCGGTCGCAGGTGGCGAAGAGCGGCAGCATCCCGATCGACGCGTGCTCCGCGGCATGCAGGGCGCCGCCCAGGATCTCCGGGTTGACACGGGCGGCGTCGAGCTGGTCCTGGGTGACCGTCCACCACACGGCGCGCGTGCGCAGAGTGCGAGGGGGCAGATCCAGTTTGGTCTCGCCGAGAACCTCGCCGGTGATCAGTTTGCGACGTAGGAAGGAGACGACCTGGTTGGTGACCTCCACGGAGCCGTAACAGAGCCGCCCGTCGCCCCACGGGACCTCCGTGTCGGTCTCCAGCACGGCGATGGCGGTGGTGTCGCGGGCGGTTGTCGAGTACGGCGGGTCGGCTTCCTCGACCAGGGCCACGGAGTCCTCCAGATCCAGCTTCCGGACCAGATAGGTGCGGCCCTGGTGGAGATGGACGGCGCCTTCGTGAACGGCGGTGTGTGCGGCCGATTCGTCCACGGTGCCCAGCAGCCGACCGGTGCCTTCCTCGACGATCTGGACGGGGCGGCCGCCCTCGCCCCGGATGTCGGTGAGATCGGCGGCGCGCTCGCGGCGGGTCCAGTGCCAGCCCGATGCCCGTTTGCGCAGCAGCTTCGCGGCCTCCAGCTGTGGCAGCAGTTCGGCCGTGGCCGGGCCGAAGAGCTCCAGATCGGGCTCGGTGAGCGGGAGCTCCGCAGCGGCGGCGCACAGGTGCGGGGCGAGGACGTACGGGTTGTCCGGGTCGAGCACCGTCGACTCCACGGGCTGCTGGAACAGCGCCTCGGGGTGGTGGACGAGGAAGGTGTCCAGCGGGTCGTCGCGAGCCACCAGGACGGCCAGGGCGCCCTGGCCGGAGCGACCGGCGCGGCCCGCCTGCTGCCACAGCGATGCCCTGGTGCCGGGATAGCCCGCGATGACGACGGCGTCCAGGCCGGAGACGTCGACGCCGAGTTCGAGGGCGGTGGTGGCGGCCAGACCGAGCAGTCGGCCGGAGTGCAGGGCGCGCTCCAGGGCGCGGCGTTCCTCGGGGAGGTAGCCCCCGCGGTAGGCCGCGACCCGGGCAGGAAGGGAGCGGTCCACCTCGGCGAGGCGTTCCTTGGCGATGACGGAGATCAGCTCGGCGCCACGCCGGGAGCGCACGAAGGCGACCGAGCGGACGCCTTGGACGGTCAGGTCGGTGAGGAGGTCGGCGGTCTCGGCGGTGGCGGTACGGCGGACGGGCGCGCCCTTCTCGCCGTGCAGTTCGGTCAGGGGAGGCTCCCACAGGGCGAAGACCATCTCGCCGCGGGGCGAGGCGTCGTCGGCGACCTCCTGGACCGGGAGACCGGTGAGGCGGCCCGCCGCGACGGAGGGCTCCGCCGCCGTGGCCGAGGCGAGGAGGAAGACCGGATTCGATCCGTAGCGAGCGCACAGGCGGCGAAGGCGCCGCACCACCTGGGCGACATGGGAGCCGAAGACACCCCGGTAGGTGTGGCACTCGTCGATGACGACGAAGCGCAGGGCGCGCAGGAAGGAGGACCAGCGCGGGTGGGACGGGAGTATTCCGCGGTGCAGCATGTCGGGGTTGGTCAGGACGTAATTGGCGTACTGGCGCACCCACTCGCGTTCCTCGACCGGGGTGTCGCCGTCGTAGACCGCGGGCCTGACGGCGTTGCCGAGGGGGGCGGCGAGTTCCTTCACCGCCCGCCTCTGATCGGCGGCCAGGGCCTTGGTGGGGGCGAGGTACAGGGCGGTCGCGCCCCGGCCGTTCGGGGCCTCGGAGCCGTCGAGCAGGGCGGTGAGGACCGGGGCGAGGTAGGCGAGCGACTTGCCGGACGCCGTGCCAGTGGCGATGATCACGGATTCGCCGTCCAGGGCGTGCTCGGCGGCGGCGGCCTGATGCGCCCAGGGGTGGTCGATTCCCGCCTTCTGGATCGCGGCGATCACTTCTGGCCGGATGCGATCGGGCCAGATGGCATGGGTTCCCGTACGCGGGGGCAAGTGCTCCGTATGAGTGATGCGCGCGGACCGGCCCGCCGCTGCGGCGAGCCGGTCGAGGACCATGGCGGGAGAGGGGCGGGAGTCCCTGTTCTCGGCTGGTCGACTGGGGCGGTGATTCTTGGCCATCGGCACCGAGTGTGTCACCGGCGTGACGGACAATGGTCCCAAGGCGTCGTGCATGGCTGCTGGTAAGTGATTGAATGCCATCGCGGCTGGCGATCCGTCCCCCGGCTCCGCCGGGGAGACCGAGGGGCGACCGCTCGATAGCAAGGTGCTGGAGGATCCGTGGACCTGTCCTTGTCGACTCGCAATGTGTCCGGCCCTGGTGGCGACCGTACGGTCGTCGAGGTCGGTGGCGAGATTGATGTGTATACCGCGCCCAAGCTGCGCGAGCAGTTGGTCGAGTTGGTGAATGACGGCAGCTACCACCTGGTTGTCGACATGGAAGGCGTCGACTTTCTCGACTCCACCGGCCTCGGCGTGCTCGTGGGCGGCCTGAAGCGTGTCCGGGCCCATGAGGGCTCGCTGCGCCTGGTCTGCAACCAGGAGCGCATTCTCAAGATCTTTCGGATCACCGGTCTGACCAAGGTGTTCCCGATTCACACCACGGTCGACGAGGCGGTCGCGGCCACCGACTGACGTCCGGTCCGTGGCCGGTCCGCTCGTCGGATCGGCCGAAGACCGGTCCGATGACCGACCGGAGTACCGGCCGCTGTCGCAGGCGACCGGGGTATCGCGGGCGGTCCTGGCGGCCGATTGGATCGCAGGCAGCCAGGCAGCCAGGCAGCCAGGCAGCCAGGCAGCCGGACGGTCGGCCAGTCACCTCGGGCCGATCGAACGATTGTCCGGATAGCCGGTAAGCGGTCGGCGTTCGGTCGTTCGGCGGTCTGTCCGCGGTTGGGCAGCCGAGGGCCCGTCGGGAAGGTCGTAGGTCGGTCGCTTGCCGGTTGTGCGGGGCCGCTGCGAGTGGGCTGACCGCCGGACGGCAGCTGTATGTCGGCGGGTCGTTTGCGCGGCGGTCGACGGCCGGCTCGGTCGGCCGACGGGCTCGTCGGTTCCGGAAGATGATCCGGAGTGAGACCGGAAGAAGGCCGGAAGCAGGCCGGAAGACCGAATGAAGAGCGGGAAAAGACCGGAAGAAGAGCCGGGGGCCGGGCAGCGTGCCCGGGTCCCTGGGGTGCACGCCCGAACGTCTGAAGGGGATCGCATGGCCACCGTTGAACTCCGCTTCAGTGCCCAGCCCGAACACGTCAGGACGGCCCGCCTCGTGGCAGCCGCCGTGGCGCGCCGGGCGGGTGTCGATGAAGCCGTGCTCGACGAGGTCAGACTCGCCGTCGGTGAAGCCTGCAGCCGCGCCGTCGGGCTGCACCGTAGTCACGGCATCACCGCTCCCGTCTCCGTCGTGCTGACCGAGGGGGAGAAGTCCTTCTCCATCGAGGTCGGCGACGAGGTGCCCGGACCGGGCGCCGAGCCCGCTTCCGGTGGGCCCGCCGGAGCCTCCGCGGCACGTGGCGCCACGCCCGGCGTGGGACTAGATGAGCCGGAACCTGAGGCCGACGCCCATGGCGAGGACGAGATGGGTCTCGCGGTCATCAGCGGCCTCGTCGATGATGTGGAAGTCAGATCGGGAGTCAAGGGTGGAGTGATCCGCATGAGCTGGCCGAAGACACCCGTGACCGTGCTTCCCTGAGGCGCCGTGGGCAGGCGTCACAGGCGGGCACGTCTGTGACGATCCCGCCGAATGCCTTCTCTGATCAATTCCTTGATCCGCCTTTCGAGGCCCTGCTGAGCAGGGCCTCTTTTCATTTCCGTCCGATCAATGATCTACGGAAAATGTGCCTGCCCCATTACTGTATTCGGGTCGATCTGCGACCGCGATCATTTGCCGATCCGCCCGCGAAGGTCAATTACATTTACCGCACACTGTTTTGATCAGCTTCCGCTCCCTACAATCCGTCCACGTCTTGAGCGCTGAGCGTCAAGGAGGACGTATGGCGGAGTTCTTCAACACACCACTGGCAGGACTGACGCAAGATTCCGCGTTTTCCGCACCTTCCGGTTCCGTACCTTCCGGTGTCACACCCTTCGACCGACCTGTGTCGCTCGCGGACGCGGTGCTCACCGATCACAACCGCGTCATCGTGATCGTCATCGCGGTCGTCGCCGTGGCCGCGCTGGTCGTAGCCCGGCTGCTGGTGCGGCAGGTGCTGGCGGCCGGTGAGGGAACCGACCGCATGAAGGAGATCGCGGCCGCCGTCCAGGAAGGCGCGAATGCCTATCTGGCCCGGCAGTTGCGCACCGTCGGCATCTTCGCGGTCGTGGTCTTCTGCCTGCTTCTGCTGCTTCCGGCCGACAACTGGTCGCAGCGTGCCGGCCGTTCGTTGTTCTTCCTGGTGGGTGCGCTGTTCTCGGCGGCCACCGGATATATCGGCATGCGACTCGCCGTACGGAGTAATGTCCGTGTGGCCGCTGCTGCGCGTGAGGCGACTCCCGCGGAAGGCGAACCAGAAAAGGATCTCACCGCTGTTTCGCACAAGGCGATGAAGATCGCTTT
Organism: Streptomyces sp. NPDC104309; assembly: GCF_055584025.1. Taxonomy (NCBI): domain Bacteria; kingdom Bacillati; phylum Actinomycetota; class Actinomycetes; order Kitasatosporales; family Streptomycetaceae; genus Streptomyces; species Streptomyces sp. NPDC104309. Next base: position 70,464 of record NZ_JBVJMV010000019.1, read on the forward strand.
TCGTACCGGTGGCGTGGTCGGCATGATCACCGTGGGCCTCGGCCTGTTCGGCGCCTCCTGTGTCGTCCTCGTCTATGCCGCCGACGCGCCCAAGGTGCTGGAGGGCTTCGGTCTCGGTGCCGCGCTGATCGCCATGTTCATGAGGGTCGGCGGCGGCATCTTCACCAAGGCCGCGGACGTCGGCGCCGACCTCGTCGGCAAGGTGGAGCAGGGCATCCCGGAGGACGACCCGCGCAACGCCGCCACCATCGCCGACAACGTGGGCGACAACGTCGGTGACTGCGCGGGCATGGCGGCCGACCTCTTCGAGTCGTACGCCGTGACGCTCGTCGCCGCGCTCATCCTCGGCAAGGCCGCCTTCGGCGACTCCGGACTGGCCTTCCCGTTGATCGTCCCGGCGATCGGCGTGGTCACCGCGATGATCGGGATCTTCGCGGTCGCTCCGCGGCGCGCCGACCGCAGCGGAATGACCGCCATCAACCGCGGATTCTTCATTTCCGCGGTGATCTCGCTCGTTCTGGTGGCCGTGGCGGTCTTCGTCTATCTGCCGTCCTCGTACGCGGATCTGGACGGTGTCACCGACAGCGCCATCACCTCGCACGGCGGTGACCCGCGGGTCTTCGCCCTGGTCGCCGTCGCCATCGGCATCGTGCTGGCCGCTCTGATCCAGCAGCTGACCGGCTATTTCACCGAGACCAGCCGCCGTCCCGTCAGGGACATCGGCAAATCCTCGCTGACCGGCCCGGCCACCGTCGTACTCGCCGGCATCTCCCTCGGTCTGGAGTCCGCCGTCTACACGGCGCTGCTGATCGGCCTCGGCGTCTACGGGGCGTTCCTGCTCGGCGGTACATCGATCATGCTGGCGCTCTTCGCGGTGGCCCTGGCGGGGACCGGGCTGCTCACCACCGTCGGTGTCATCGTGGCCATGGACACCTTCGGCCCGGTTTCCGACAACGCGCAGGGCATCGCGGAGATGTCCGGTGACGTCACTGGTGCCGGCGCTCAGGTCCTCACCGACCTGGACGCCGTCGGCAACACCACCAAGGCCATCACCAAGGGCATCGCCATCGCCACCGCCGTCCTGGCGGCCTCGGCGCTGTTCGGCTCGTACCGCGACGCGATCGCCACCGCGGTCGGCGACGTGGGGGCCAAGGCCGGGGAGATGACACTCAGCCTGGACATCTCGCAGCCCAACAATCTGGTGGGCCTGATTCTCGGCGCCGCGGTCGTCTTCCTCTTCTCAGGGCTGGCGATCAACGCGGTGTCCCGGTCCGCCGGGTCCGTGGTCTACGAGGTGCGGCGGCAGTTCCGCGAGCATCCCGGGATCATGGACCACAGCGAGAAGCCGGAGTACGGGCGGGTCGTCGACATCTGCACCAAGGACGCTCTGCGCGAGCTCGCCACGCCGGGCCTGCTCGCCGTCCTGGCGCCGATCGCCGTCGGGTTCACGCTCGGTGTCGGGGCGCTCGGTTCGTATCTCGCGGGCGCCATCGGTACCGGCACGCTGATGGCGGTCTTCCTCGCCAACTCCGGCGGCGCGTGGGACAACGCCAAGAAGCTCGTCGAGGACGGTCATCACGGCGGCAAGGGCAGCGAGGCCCACGCCGCGACCGTCATCGGCGACACGGTCGGCGACCCGTTCAAGGACACGGCGGGGCCGGCGATCAACCCCTTGCTCAAGGTGATGAATCTGGTCGCGCTGCTCATCGCCCCGGCGGTGGTGCAGTTCAGTTACGGGCAGGACGCGAGCGCCGGGGTGCGGGCGCTGGTGGCGGTACTCGCCGTCGCCGTCATCGTCGGAGCGGTCTATGTCTCCAAACGGCGCGGGATCGCCGTGGGGGACGAAGAGGGCCCGAGCGGTGGGGACGGGGGAGGAGGCAGGCCCGCCGAGTCGCCCGATCAGGCAACCGTTTCGTGAAGCGGCGCCGCGGGGACGGCTGCGATACGTGATCTTCCGCGATCCAACGTCCGGGCGGGCGACGCATTCTGATGTGTCGTCCGCCCGGCGGTCTGCCCAGCAGCCTGCCCGGCGGTCCGACCTGTGATCCGTCCAGCGGTCCGACCTGTGGTCTGTCCGGGCGGGCGGCCCTGTGGTCCGTCCGGTGATCCGTTCAGTTGTCCGTCCGAGGCCCACCCGGTGGTGCACTCGGCGGTCCACTCGGTTGTCCGCCTGGTCAGTACACCCGTCCGCGCGCTTGCTCGCACACGTGTTCCCCTGCGTCGAGGGCTGTGCGGGTGAGTTGTATCTCCCTCATTTCCCTTGGTGCAAATGGCTGCAAAAGCCCACTGATCGGACGCCCGGCACCCGGACGGAGTGCGCCCGACGTGTAAGTTCCGGGGCCGAGAGTCTTGGAAGGGACCGATCCGGTGAACAAGAAGCTTGCGGCCGCGCTGTCCGGCGGTGCGGTACTGGTACTTACGCTGTCGGGCTGCAGCAGCGACGACAAGAGCGCAAAGGTGAACGACTGGGCCAAGACGGTCTGCGACCAGGTCCAGCCCCAACTGCAGAAGATCGCGAACGCCAACGCCGCCATCCAGCAGCAGACCGCCGACAACAGCAAGCCCGCCGACGTCCAGAGGACCGACTCGGCAGCCTTCCAGCAGATCTCGCAGGCGTACAAGGCACTCGGCGCGGCTGTCGACTCCGCGGGTGCGCCGCCGGTCGACGGCGGCGAGACCACGCAGAAGGAGGCCGTGAAGGAGCTCAACGCCTCCTCCGCGGCGTACGCGAACCTTCAGAAGAAGGTCGATGCCCTCGACACGAAGGACCAGGCGAAGTTCGCCGACGGCCTCAAGGGCATCGCGGACGAGCTGAACAAGATCAGCACCAGTGGTGACGAGGCGCTGAAGAAGCTCCAGTCCGGCGAGGTCGGCGCCGCGATGGCGAAGCAGAAGGGCTGCCAGAAGCCGACGGCCTCGGTGCCGCCGAACGCCGCCTCCCAGAAGTCGGAGTCCCCGTCGCCGTCCGCCTCGTCCGGCAAGAAGTCGTGACCGACCGGTTGCGGCGGTCGTAGCCGATGCAGCCGTTGTACGCACGGCCCGGTGCCCCGGCGGGCGCCGGGCCGCTGCCGTTGTCAGTGGGAACGGCCACAATGGGTGGGTGAGTACGACCAGCCTCCCCGCGCCCGACCGTTCGCCCCGGCTCCGCGAAGCCCTGCTTGCCGCCGCCTTCACCGCCGACGGGCTCCTCGACCTGCTCGGTGCGCCTGCCTACGCCGCGCTCGCCCGCAGCGAGACGGTTCCGGCGCTGCGCGCCACCCGGGGCGATTCCCCGCTCGACACCCTGGTGCGGCTCTTTTTGCTTCAGCACCCCGTCCCGTACGGGCGGGCCCACGCCGCGCTCCCACTGGCCGAGTGCATCGAGGACGGCTGGGTGACCCACACCGACGGCGAGGTGCGGGCCACGGTCGACGTACGGCCGTACGGCGGGCCCGAGGGGCAGGACTGGTACATCGTCTCCGACCTGGGCTGCGCGGTCGGTGGCGCGGGCGGCATCGGTTCGCGGGAGGAGGGTGTGGTGCTCGGCGTCGGCGGGGCGTCCACCACACTCGCCGGGATCACCGTCCGTACGCCTGTCGCCTCCGCGCTCGATGTCGGTACGGGCTCCGGCATCCAGGCGCTGCACGCCTCGCAGCACGCCACCCGGGTCACGGCCACCGACCTCAACCCGCGCGCGTTGGATTTCACCCGACTGACACTCGCCCTGTCCGGCGCCCCCGCGGCCGAGTTGCGCCTGGGATCCCTGTACGAGCCGGTCGGCACGGAGACGTACGACCTGATCGTCTCCAACCCGCCATTCGTCATTTCGCCCGGAGCCCGGCTCACCTACCGCGACGGCGGCATGGGCGGCGACGACCTGTGCCGGACCCTGGTGCAGCAGTCGGGCGACCGGTTGAACGAAGGCGGCTACGCCCACTTCCTCGCCAACTGGCAGCACGTCGAGGGCGAGGAGTGGCAGAGCCGGCTGAGCTCCTGGGTGCCGCACGGCTGCGACGCCTGGATCGTCCAGCGTGAGGTCCAGGACGTCACGCAGTACGCGGAGTTGTGGCTGCGCGACAGCGGCGACCACCGCACGGATCCCGCCGAGTACGCCGCGCGATACGACGTCTGGCTGGACGAGTTCGAGGCCCGCAAGACCAAGGGCGTCGGCTTCGGCTGGATCACCCTGCGGAAGTCCGCCGCGGCAGCGGCCGGGAATCCCTCGATCGTGATCGAGGAATGGCCGCACGCCGTGGAGCAGCCGCTGGGACCGGCGGTCCAGGCCCACTTCGCACGTCAGGACTACCTCCGCGAACAGGACGACGCGGCGCTCCTGACCGGGCATTTCACTCTCGCCGCCGAGGTCGTGCAGGAACAGGTCGGGCTGCCGGGCGCGGAGGATCCCGAACACGTGGTGCTCCGTCAGAACCGCGGCATGCGGCGTGCGACGAAGGTCGATGCCGTTGGCGCGGGCTTTGCGGGAGTGTGCGACGGGACGCTGCCCGCGGGCCGGATCCTGGACGCGATCGCCCAGTTGATGAACGAGGATCCGGTGCTGCTGCGCGACCGTACTCCGCAGGCGATCCGGCTGCTGGTCGAGGAGGGCTTCCTGGAGCCGGTGGCACCGGTGGTCTGACGGCATTGGTGAGCGGCAGCAGCCGGTGAGCCGACGGCGAGGCCGTGCTCCTGGTACCCCGTGCTCCCGGGAGGACGGGAGGGGCGAGCGGCTGTTGCGTTCGCCTTCGTGCCGGGACCGGATACCGGGCACGGTCTCCGGGGTCGGGCCTCCGGGACCATTGCCGGGGCCGATCACCACGTTTCCTTCTCCGGCTCCGGCTCCGGCCTCGGTCTCCTGGTCCCGCCGACCGTCCCCGGCACCCGCACCGGGCTCCGGCATGGGACTCCGTTCCGGTTCGGGTGCGTACCGCCGTACGCAAGGAACGACCTCGCCATCAGTGCGTTTGCGCTCACCGCCGTGGTCCGCCACGAGGGGCCGCTGATTCCGGTTGGTTCGCGGCCCGGCGCTGCCCCCGGGCGTCGGTTCCGCGCTCCCTCGCGGCCGGGACCGGTGGATCCGGGATGCGCGAATCTGGCCATTCACCCGGGGTTCGCGTCCACGACGCCCCGGGGTGGCAGCCTCCCCCTGACCGGACGGCACAGGCCCCGGCCGGACAGGAACAAGGAGGCGTACGGGCATGGAGAGCGGACCTGCGGTCTTCGCCGGAACGGCGTTCGCGCTGCTCGGCGCCGCGCTGCTGCTGTGGACGGGGTCGCGCGTGCTGCACCGCGCGCCGGTGGCCCAGGGTGTGAGCCCCATCGCTTCCGCCACTCTCGCCACTGTGTTCGGCGTACTTTTTCTCGTCCTCGGTGTGTGGTGCTTCACCCGCATCTGATCCACTCCCCACCGGACCCGGCCGGGAGCCGGGTAGCTCGGTGGGCCGCGCCGGGGAACACGCCCGGCCCGACCGCACTTCACCACCCGCGCCGGTGCCGCCGCGACAGCGACCCAAAACCCGCAGGCAGCGGCCGTGCGCGCGGTGGGCCGGGCAGTCCGGGCGGCAGGAATGGCGGAAGTCGGGTTACCGTTCGAGTGGCCGTTGCGGGCTTTTGCCGTTTGACACGGGGGCGGGTTGTACCGTCACACTCCGCAGCGACAGCACCGTCGGCAGCGTCATCGCGCTGCCCGGATGCCCACTGAGTGCCGACCGGAGAGAAGAGCGAAGTTGTCCCCGACCAGCGAGACCGCACAGGGCGGCCGCCGACTCGTCATCGTCGAGTCGCCTGCCAAGGCGAAGACGATCAAGGGCTACCTCGGCCCCGGATACGTCGTCGAGGCGAGCGTCGGGCACATCCGCGACCTGCCGAACGGCGCCGCCGAGGTCCCCGACGAGTACACCGGCGAGGTCCGTCGGCTCGGCGTCGACGTCGAGCATGACTTCCAGCCCGTCTACGTCGTCAACGCGGACAAGAAGGCGCAGGTCAGGAAGCTCAAGCAGTTGCTTGCCGAGTCCGACGAACTCTTCCTCGCCACCGATGAGGACCGCGAGGGCGAAGCCATCGCGTGGCACCTGCAGGAAGTTCTGAAGCCCAAGGTTCCGGTCCACCGGATGGTCTTCCACGAGATCACCAAGGACGCGATCCGGGAGGCCGTCGCCAACCCGCGCGAGCTCAACCAGCGCATGGTCGACGCCCAGGAGACCCGCCGTATCCTCGACCGCCTCTATGGCTACGAGGTCTCGCCGGTTCTGTGGAAGAAGGTCATGCCGCGTCTGTCGGCCGGCCGTGTCCAGTCCGTGGCGACCCGTCTCGTCGTCGAGCGGGAGCGCGAGCGCATCGCCTTCCGTTCCGCCGAGTACTGGGACCTGACCGGCACGTTCGTCACCGGCCGCGCCGGTGACGCCTCCGATCCGTCGACGCTTTCCGCCCGCCTCAGCGCGGTCGACGGCCGCCGCGTCGCCCAGGGCCGTGACTTCGGTCCGGACGGGCAGCTGAAGTCCGGCTCCGGCCAGGTGCTGCACCTGGACGGGACGAACGCCCGCGCCCTGGCCGCCGCGCTCGCCGACGCCACGTTCGCCGTACGGTCCGTCGAGTCGAAGCCGTACCGCCGTTCCCCGTACGCCCCGTTCCGTACGACGACCCTCCAGCAGGAGGCGAGCCGGAAGCTGGGCTTCGGTGCCAAGGCCACCATGCAGGTCGCGCAGAAGCTGTACGAGAACGGCTTCATCACCTATATGCGTACCGACTCCACGACCCTCTCGGACACCGCGATCTTCGCGGCGCGGGCACAGGTCACGCAGCTGTACGGCGCCGACTACCTGCCGGACAAGCCGCGCACGTACGCCGGGAAGGTCAAGAACGCGCAGGAGGCGCACGAGGCGATCCGTCCCTCCGGCGACCGCTTCCGTACCCCTGCCGAGACCGGTCTCACCGGCGACCAGTTCCGGCTCTACGAGCTGATCTGGAAGCGGACCGTCGCCTCCCAGATGAAGGACGCGGTCGGTAACTCCGTTACCGTCAAGATCGGCGGCCGGGCGAGTGACGGCCGCGAGGCCGAGTTCTCCGCGTCTGGCAAGACGATCACCTTCCACGGCTTCATGAAGGCGTACGTCGAAGGCGCCGACGACCCGAACGCCGAGCTCGACGACCGCGAACGGCGCCTTCCGCAGGTCGCCGAGGGCGACGCGCTGTCCGCCGAGGAGATCTCGGTCGACGGGCACGCCACCAAGCCGCCGGCCCGTTACACCGAGGCCTCGCTGGTCAAGGAGCTCGAAGAGCGCGAGATCGGCCGTCCGTCGACGTACGCCTCGATCATCGGCACGATCCTGGACCGCGGCTACGTCTTCAAGAAGGGCACGGCGCTCGTCCCGTCCTTCCTCTCCTTCGCCGTCGTCAACCTGCTGGAGAAGCACTTCGGCCGGCTCGTCGACTACGACTTCACCGCGAAGATGGAGGACGACCTCGACCGCATCGCGCGGGGCGAGGCCCAGGCCGTGCCGTGGCTGAAGCGCTTCTACTTCGGTGCGGGCGACGACGACACGGCGGGAGCGGGCGCGGCCTCCGACGCGGGCAACGGCGACGGCGACCACCTCGGCGGGCTGAAGGAGCTCGTCACCGACCTCGGCGCGATCGACGCGCGCGAGATCTCCTCCTTCCCCGTCGGCAACGAGATCAAGCTCCGGGTCGGCCGTTACGGTCCGTACATCGAGCGCGGCGAGAAGGACTCCGAGGGACATCAGCGCGCGGACGTGCCGGAGGACCTGGCACCCGACGAGCTGTCCGTCGAGTACGCGGAGGAGCTGCTGGCCAAGCCGAGCGGCGATTTCGAACTCGGTGCGGACCCGGTCACCGGACACCAGATCATCGCGAAGGACGGGCGTTATGGCCCGTACGTCACCGAGGTGCTTCCCGAGGGCACCCCGAAGACCGGCAAGAACGCGGTGAAGCCGCGGACCGCCTCGCTCTTCAAGTCCATGTCGCTGGACACGGTGACGCTGGCCGACGCGCTGAAGCTGATGTCGCTGCCGCGGGTCGTCGGCGAGGACGCCGAGGGCGTCGAGATCACCGCGCAGAACGGCCGCTACGGCCCGTACCTGAAGAAGGGCACGGACTCGCGTTCACTGACCTCCGAGGATCAGCTCTTCGACATCACCCTTGAAGAAGCCCTCGCGATCTACGCCCAGCCCAAGCAGCGCGGCCGGGCCGCCGCCAAGCCGCCGCTGAAGGAGCTGGGCACCGACCCGGTGAGCGGGGCTCCGGTCGTGGTCAAGGACGGGCGCTTCGGCGCGTACGTCACCGACGGGGAGACCAACGCGACGCTCCGGACCGCCGACAGCGTCGAGACCATCACGCCGGAACGCGGCTACGAACTGCTCGCCGAGAAGCGCGCCAAGGGGTCCGCCAAGAAGACGGCGAAGAAGGCTCCGGCCAAGACGACGACCGCCAAGAAGGCGACCGCGAAGAAGACGGTGGCCAAGAAGACCACGGCGGCGGTCAAGAAGACGGCGGCGAAGAAGACCGCGGCGAAGAAGACGACCACCGCGAAGAAGACGACGACCGCCAAGAAGGCGACCGCGACGAAGAACGCAGCCGCGGCGTCCGTGGAGGACTGACCGCACGATCGGTCCGATCGCCGGAGGGGCTGGGTTTTCCAGCTCCTCCGGCGTTCGCGTACCTGGGGCGCGTGCGAGGGGCGGGGCCCGTGCGGCGTGGCCGGTTCCGGTCCGGGAGGGAGAGGGCGCCGGGCCCGGTACTCCGTCCCTCGGAAGCCAAAGGGGCAGGGTACGGCTGGGTACGGCCCCTCAGCCGTCGGGGCCGGGACGCCCTACGGCGCCCATATGTTCGGGTGGGGCCTCCGGGGACCCCGCCGCTCCGGATAGGCTGGGCGGATGACGCGAGCCGAGCAGCCAACGGTCGTGAGCCCCACCTCCGACACACTTGCCGCAGACTCACGCGAGCGCGCCGTACGAGCCCTGTTGCGCGTTCCCCCGCTGAAGCGGTTGTGGAGCGCCCAGCTCGTCGGTGGTATCGGCGATGCACTCGCCCTTCTCGTGCTGGTGCTGATGTCGCTGCAAGCGGCGGTCCTTGAGGGCTCATTCGGAGCTGGGTACCGAGGGGTGGCGTTCGCCGTCGCCGCGGTGTTCGGTGCCCGGATCCTTGCCACCCTGCTCTTCGGAGCCGTACTCCTGGGGCCGCTGACGACGCTCACCGCGCCAGGAGGACCGCTGGACCGGCGGTGGCTGATGATCGGCACCGACGGGCTGCGGCTCGCGCTGCTGGTCGTCGCGCCGCTGTGGATCGACTGGATGCCCGACAAGGCACTCATGATGATCCTGATCACCGTCTTCGTCGTCGGTGCGAGCGAACGCCTGTGGACGGTCGCCAAGGACGGCGCAGCCCCCGCGCTGCTGCCCGCCCCGCCCCCCGAGGGCGCCGCGGTACGTCCCCTGCCCGACCACCTCGACGCACTGCGCCGGCTCTCCCTCCGTACCGACTTCGCCGCCGTCCCGGCCGCCGCGGCCGTCCTGCTGGTCGCCACGCTCATCGGCAACCTGCTGGGCTCGGGCCTGGAGTGGTTCTCGTTCCATCAGGCGGCCCTCGGCTCGTACGTCGCGGCCGGGCTCTTCTCGGCCTCCATCTCCACCCTGTACTTCCTGGAGCTGCCCGGTTCGCAGACGCCCCGCCCGCGCTCGCCGCTGGAGGGCCTGCGCCGGCCGTCGACCGGCAGCGGTCCGGACAAGGGCCGCACCGGAGCCGTACCGCTGATCGTCGGTGCCTCGGCCGCGGTCGCCGGGGCGATCGCCGCCGCCGCTGCCGTCGCCGTGCTGCACGCCGCCGAGCTGGGCGGCGGGCCCGCCGCCTTCGCCCTGCTGATCCTCGGACTGACCGGCGCCACCGGGGTCGGCATCCGTACTGCCGGGAAGGTGCTGCCCGCGCTGTCGCGGCGCAGGCTGCTCGCCCTGGCCATCGCCGTCACCGGGGTCGCGCTCCTCGCCATGGGCCTCGTGCCGGACACGGCGACCGTGCTCATGATCGCGGTGCTCGCCGGATACGCGGCGGGTGTCGCCGCCCATACCGGTCATGTCCTGGTCGACCAGGAGACCGAGGAGTTCCGCCGGGCCAGGACCACGGAACACCTCCAGGCCGTCGTACGGGTCCTCATCGCACTCGGCGCGCTCGCGGGGCCGCTGCTGGCCGCGGCGATCGGCACCCACCGGCTGACCTCCGGGGGCTTCGTCTTCGCCCACGGCGGAGCGGCCTTCGCCCTGATGCTGATCGGTGCCCTGCTGCTGCCCGTCGCCGTGGTCGTCCTCGCCAGGACGGACGACCGTTCCGGTGTGCCGCTGCGCCGCGACCTGCGTGAGGCGCTGCGCGGCGGCGACCCGGCCGTCGCCCCCGCCGCGACCGGTTTCTTCCTCGCCCTGGAGGGTGGCGACGGCGCCGGCAAGTCCACCCAGGTCGAGGCGCTCGCCGACTGGATCCGCGCCAAGGGCCACGAAGTCGTCGTCACCCGTGAGCCGGGCGCGACCCCGGTCGGCAAGCGGCTGCGCTCGATCCTGCTCGACGTGTCGTCGGCCGGGCTCTCCAACCGGGCCGAGGCACTGCTGTACGCCGCCGACCGCGCCGAGCACGTCGACTCGGTCGTCCGCCCGGCGCTGGAGCGCGGCGCGGTCGTCATCTCCGACCGCTACATCGACTCGTCCGTCGCCTACCAGGGTGCGGGCCGTGATCTCTCCCCGACCGAGATCGCCCGGATCTCGCGCTGGGCGACGAGCGGACTCGTACCGCATCTGACGGTGCTGCTGGACGTCGACCCGGAGACCGCGCGGGAACGGTTCACCGAGGCCCCCGACCGGCTGGAGTCCGAGCCGCCCGAGTTCCACGCCCGGGTGCGGTCCGGTTTCCTGACGCTGGCCGCGGCCGACCCGACCCGCTACCTGGTGGTGGACGCGGGCCAGGATCCGGAAGCGATCACCACGGTCGTACGCCACCGGCTCGACCAGCTCCTTCCGCTCTCCGAGGCCGAGATCAAGGCCCAGGAGGAGGCGCGCAAGGCGGCCGAGGAGGAGGCCCGGCGCAAGGCCGAGGAGGAAGCGGCCCGCAAGGCCGAGGAGGAGCGGCTGGAGCGCGAGCGGCAGGAACAGCTCGCCAAGCTTCGCGCCGAGGAGGAGGAGCGCAAGCGCCGCGAGCTGGAGGAGGCGCGTCGGCGCGAGGAGGAACGCCAGGCCGAGGAAGCCAGGCAGCGGGCCGAGGAGGCTCGGCGCGTGGCCGAGGAGGAGCGGCTCAGGCTGGAGGCCGAGGAGGCGGCCCGCGAGGCCGAGCAGGCCCGGCTGCGCAGGCAGGCCGAGGAGGAGGCCCGGCTGCGCAAGGAGGCCGAGGCACGACGGCTGGAGAAGCAGCGCAAGGCCGAGGAGGCACTGCTGCGGGCCGAGGCGGCCCGTCGGCAGGCCGAGGCCGACGCGGCTGCCGCTGCGGCGGCGGCGCGTGCCGAGGCTGCCGCGGCGGCGTCCGTACCGGACAACGAGATCACGGTGCCGACGCCGATCGTCAGCCCGAACGACGTGACACAGCCGGTGCCTTCGCCGGTCACCCCGACCACGCCGTCCGACGAGGCCGAAACGGCGATGATCCCGAAGATCCACGACCGGTCGGAGCGGTCCGAGCGGTCAGATCGGGCCGACTCCTCCGACCACCGGTCCGACCGGCCTGGCGCCGCCGGTGCCGCAGACGAGACGGCGGTGCTTCCTCCGGTACGAGACGGACGGGATGCACGAAGCGTTCGGGACACCCGGGGCTCCCGGGACAGCCGTGGCGCTTGGGACGCTCGGGACTCGAATCCGTCGGACCGGGTTCCGCGGGGCATCTTCCGTGATGAGCGCCCGGCGGACGCCGCGTCGGAGCGCGAGAACGAGCGCACGCGCGAGCTTCCGCAGATCGGCGACCCGGGCGCGGGCACCCCGCAGTCGGTTCAGGATCACTGGGACGGCCAGGAACATCAGGAGGGCCAGGGGCGCCGGGGCCGGCGTCCTCGTCCCGACTGGGCCGAGGAGACCCCGCTGGACGATCTGCCCACGCTGGCGGACGAGCTGCTCGGCGACCACGGCGACGACGAGGGCTCGGGCCCCTCGGGCCGGGGACGCCGACCGCGCCGCTGAACCGCGACGGCTGCCGGGCGGGTCTGACGATCCCGGCAGCCGGGCCGCCGTGCTGCCGGGATTGTCAGACCCGTCCCCCACAATGGGAGGACGGGTCGGGAGTTCGGATCAGGGCGCCGGGTCAGTGGGCCGGATCCGGCATGGGGACCCGGAAGCCGGATCCGCATGAGGGAAGCGGGACGCGGGCCGGGGAAGCGAGACCCGGTCGGTTACGCGGGATCCGGGCAGGGAACGCCGGATCGACAAGCAGCGACATCACAGCCGCGCGGCCGCGTCGCACGACAGCCGTGCGGCCGCACACCACCGGAAGGGCGATGACCCATGACCGTATGGGACGACCTGGTCGGCCAGGACCGGGTGCAGGAGCAGCTCGGTGCCGCCGCTCGGGACGCCGATGTGCTGGTCACCGCCGCCTCTGCGGGGGAGCCGGTGCCTCCGGGGTCGAAGATGACCCATGCCTGGCTGTTCACCGGGCCACCGGGTTCCGGCCGGTCCACCGCCGCCCGAGCCTTCGCCGCCGCACTCCAGTGCACCAGCCCCGACCGCGCTCTGGGCGGCGCACCAGGCTGCGGCTTCTGCGACGGCTGTCACACCAGCCTCATCGGTACGCACGCCGATGTCGACGTGGTCCGTACGGATCTGCTCTCCATCGGTGTGAAGGAGACCCGCGAGCTGGTCCGCCGCGCCCAGCTCTCCCCGGCCGTCGGCCGCTGGCAGGTCATCGTCCTGGAGGACGCCGACCGGCTCACCGAGGGCGCGGGGAACGTCCTGCTGAAGGCGGTCGAGGAGCCCGCGCCGCGTACGGTGTGGCTGCTCTGCGCACCCTCTCTTGAGGACGTGCTGCCCACGATTCGTTCCCGCTGCCGTCACCTCACGCTGCGCACGCCCCCGGTCGACGCGGTCGCCGATGTGCTGATCCGGCGTGACGGCATCGATCCGGAGCGGGCCGCGTCCGCCGCCCGTGCCACTCAGGGCCACATCGGCAGGGCCCGCCGCCTCGCCACCGACGAGAGGGCCCGTTCCCGTCGGGCCGCCGTACTCAAGCTCCCGCTGCGGGTCGAGGACATCGGAGGCTGTCTCAAGGCCGCCCAGGAGCTGATCGACACCGCCACCGATGACGCCAAGCAGGTCTCGGAGGAGGTCGACGCCAAGGAGACGGAGGAGATGAAGGCCGCGCTCGGCGCAGCCGCCGGGGGACGGATGCCGCGCGGCACGGCGGGGGTGATGAAGGAGCTGGAGGACAGACAGAAGCGCCGCAAGACCCGTACGCAGCGTGACAGTCTCGATCTCGCGCTCACCGATCTGACCGGTTTCTACCGCGATGTGCTGGCGATTCAGTTGGGCTCGCGGATCGCCATCGCCCATGCGGACGTACAGGACGCCCTCGACCGCGTCGCCCGCTCGTCCACGCCCGAGCGCACGCTGCGCCGGATAGAGGCGGTGATCGCCTGCCGTCGGGCGCTGGACCGCAATGTGGCGCCACTGCTCGCGGTGGAGGCGATGACGATGGCGTTGCGCGCGGGCTGACGCCACTCGGCACCGCTGCTCATCACCGAGGTTCGGCATTGCCGGTCGTCATCACCGCTTATCATCGCTTTCACCTGTATGGGCGAAGAATCGGGCGAGCCGCCACGCGGCGACTACGCTCCGGGGATGGACACCAGGCGCACGTTCCGCATCTTCGCCATCGCGCTCGGCACTGCCGGCCTCCTCATCTCCGGCTGCAGCAGCGGAAGTTCGACGAACGCCGCGTCGTCCTCGTCCTCGCCGTCCGTCCCCGCCGCGCTCAAGGCGTACTACGCGCAACAACTGAACTGGCGGGACTGCGGCGTCGAGGGATTCCAGTGCACGACGATGAGGGCACCGCTGGACTACACCAAGCCGGACGGCGGCGACATCGAACTGGCCGTCTCCCGCGCGAAAGCCACCGGACCCGGCGAGCGGATCGGCTCCCTCCTGGTGAATCCGGGCGGACCCGGCGGCTCGGCCATCGGCTATCTGCAGGGTTACGCCGGCATCGGCTACCCCGCCCAGGTCCGGGCCCGCTACGACATGGTCGCCATCGATCCACGCGGAGTGGCCCGCAGCGAGCCCGTCGAATGCCTCACCGGTCCGCAGATGGACGCCTACACCCAGGTCGACCAGACCCCGGACGACGCCGCCGAGGTCGACAGGCTCAGCGCCGCCAACCAACAGTTCGCAAGCGGCTGCGAGCGGCACTCCGGCAAGATCCTCCCGCATGTCTCCACCGTCGAGACGGCCCGCGACATGGACATGCTGCGGTCCCTGCTCGGCGACGAGAAACTGCACTACGTCGGGGCGTCGTACGGTACGTATCTCGGCGCGACGTACGCCGAGCTGTTCCCCGCCCGGGTCGGCCGTCTGGTCCTGGACGGCGCGATGGATCCGTCTCTCCCGGCTCTCGATGTCAACCGTGACCAGACCGCGGGCTTCGAGACCGCGTTCCAGTCCTTCGCCGCCGACTGTGTGAAGAAGGCGGGCTGCCCGCTCGGCACCACCTCCACCGCCGACGCGGCCACCCGCCTCAAGCGGCTCTTCGCCGACCTCGACGCCAAGCCGGTCCCCACCGGCGACTCCCGCGAGCTCACCGAATCCCTCGCCACCACGGGGGTCATCGCCGCCATGTACGACGAGTCGGCCTGGCCCCAGCTCCGCGACGCCCTCACCGGCGCCGAGAAGGGCGACGGCTCCGGCCTGCTCTCCCTGGCGGACGGCTACTACGAACGCGAACCGAACGGCACGTACGCGAATCTGATGGCCGCCAACACCGCCGTGAACTGTCTGGACCTGCCGCCCGCCTTCGCTGACGCCGATGCCGCCGCCCGGGCACTGCCGAGCTTCGAGAAGGCGTCCCCGGTCTTCGGCAGGACCTTCACCTGGGCAGCGCTGAACTGCGCCCACTGGCCGGTCCCGGCCACCGGCACCCCCCACCGCATCGAGGCGAAGGGCGCGGCCCCGATCGTCGTGGTCGGCACCACCCGCGACCCGGCCACCCCGTACAAGTGGGCCGAGTCCCTGGCCGGCCAGCTCTCCTCCGGCACTCTCCTCACCTACCGCGGAGACGGCCACACGGCGTACGGCCGAGGCAGCGACTGCATCGACACGGCGATCAACACCTATCTCCTGGACGGCACCCCGCCGGCCGACGGCAAGCAGTGCTCCTGATCCCGCCCGGACCGGCGCCCGACCTCCCGCCGGTCCTCACTGACTAGCCGCTGACCTGCGGGAACGGTCCACAGCCGGGCTGGTGCGGAGCACCCTCGGAAACTGTGTAGACTTGGCGACGCTGCTGATCGCACCATGGTGCGACAGGGCGTGCCGCCTTAGCTCAGTTGGCCAGAGCAACGCACTCGTAATGCGTAGGTCTCGGGTTCGAATCCCGAAGGCGGCTCAGCGAAACCCCAGGACTCACTCGCCGTGACCTGGGGTTTTGTGCTTTTCAAGTTCAATCCGTAGTGGCGGGGCGCCCCTTCCGAGGCACCATGATCGCCTCCGGTGGACAACCGGTGGACAGACGGACGGCGAGCGTGCAGAGCGGTGGACGAACGGGCGACTGAGAGCGTTCGACAACGGGGCGGTGTCAGGGACTCATCCGCGGTTCACGGACCGAAGGTCTTCCGGGAGGGTTCTGGGGGGTTTCTACAAGACGGAGGCTGAGGTGCAAGCGATGGATCCGTACGCGTCGGCAGAGGGATCGACCCTACAGGTGATGCTCGTGCCGGCAGGGTCGCTTCACTGGAACCACGTTGAGCACGAGGCGGCCATCGGGCCGGCCGGTTCAGGCAAGACGCCGTTCGGCATCGGAGGGCGCGGGGCAGGGAGAGACGGTCGAGCGTGCGGGCTCACTGGCCGGCGGAGAACATCATGTCGACCCGGCGGCGACTTGAGCCATGGCGCCGCGCATACACTCCCCGGCACCAGTGCCTGGCTCGTGTTCGTCGACGAGCTGAGCGCGGTTGAAGCGCCGAGCAACTCCGAGACGATGTTCTCGACGGGCCGCTCGTCCTGCGCGCGGTTGTTCGCCTGCAGCCCTATAGCCGTCCTCTTCGCTGGCCTCTGCTTCTAGTGCTGTGACCGGCAACGTTCACCGGTTTGCCATGGATGATCGGAAAGTTAGGCAGGGCGGAGCCGATGTCTGGGCTACTGCGCTGAGGGAGCGCGCTGTGCGGTGAGCACGGGCTGGTAGTACCCGCTGGAGGCCGGACTGTGCCAGGCGATTTTGGTGAAGCCGGCTTCAGTCACGAACTCTGTCAGCTGCGGGGGCGTCAGCGCCCAGTGGGTGGTCCGGCGGACTCGGACCTGCCAGGTGTTCTTTGCGGGGATGAGCTGGAAGTGCTCCAGGTCGTAGCGTTCGCCGTCTTCGTGCCAGTCCCACAGCTGGAAGGTGATCGCTTGGCCGTCGCGTGTTTGCGAGACCTGGGGAGGTGTCGACGTGGGTCTGGTCTGGCGCGTCTCGTTATAGGACCGGACGGTGATCACCAGCAGTCCGTCGTCTCGGAGTACTCGTCTCATGCCGAGGAGTGCCGTCCGGAGATCTTGCCCGGAGAGTAGGTGCGTGAGCGAGTTGTCCGCGCAGAGGACGACGTCGAATGACGTCTCTCTGAAAGGCAGTTGGCGCATGTCAGCCGCAGCGGCCGGAAGCCGGCTTCCCCGGGCCGCCGCCTCGGCGGCGGCGCGCGCGGCGGCGACCGGGCTCAGGTCGCTGCCGACGACTTGGTGCCCGGCCAGGGCCAGGCCGATGGCCTGGGTGCCGATCCCGCACGAGCAGTCCAGGACGGTGTGTGGTCCCGCGCCGAGAGATTGGCGGAGGAGCCCACCCAATACCTCGGCCTGGTAGGCCATGCTTGCGTCCCAGTCCCGGAACATCAGGTGGTAGTCGTGGGCCAAATCGTCGTAGAAATCCCGCACGGAGGGCTCGGACATGTATCCCACCGTAGTGCGTGGTCGCCGGGGAGTGCGGGCAGTTTTAGGCAGCGGCTGCCTGACTTCGGCCGCCCCAGCGGATGCCCTTCTCGCTGCGGATACGGGCGCGTTCGCGGCGTTGGGCGGCCAGCACGTCGGGGTGGCGGGCGTTCGCGTTGCGCCAGCGGAGGTAGGCGTGAAGGGCTCGGGTCTGCGCGGTGTGGTTGGGATGGTTGGAGTTAGCGATGGTGAACTGCCGCAGGGGTCCGAAGTGGGCCTCGATCGGGTTGGCCCAGGACGCGTAGGTCGGGGTGAAGCACAGCTCGACCCGGTTCTTCTTTGCCCAGCGTCGGATGGTCTCGCCCTTGTGGGCGGACAGATTGTCCAGGATGACGTAGATCGGGGCGCCGTCTGGCCGGGCCGCCCGGATTGACCTCAGCGCAGTCAGGGTGTTCGCGGCCCATTTCTTGCGCCGGTTGACGCCCCAGAGCGTGTCGTCGCCGACCGAGTAGCAACCGTGGAAGTAGCGCACCCCGTGAGTACGGTGGTAGGTCGCGGGATGCCGCTCGGGCCGACCCTGTTCGGCCCAGCACGACCCGGCGGTGGGCCTGATGCCGAGCGGGCCGAACTCGTCGAGCGCGAACACGCGGTCCGGGAAGTGCTCCAGCACGTGCTCGATCCGGTCGAGCTTGGCGTCGCGCTCGGGGTCGGGGGATTCCTTCCAGGTCTTGGTGCGCTGGAAGGTGACGCCGCGGCGGGCGAGCAGGCACCGTAACGCCTCGCGGCCGATCCGGATCACACGGCCGTGTACGAGGCGCAGGTAGGCGGCGAGTTTGCGGATGGACCAGCGGGTGAAGGGCTGCCCGAGCTTGGTCGGTCGGGTGGTGGCCGTCTGGACGACGAAGTCCTCGTCGTCAGGACTGAGAAGGCGGGGACGGCCTCCCGCCCACCGAGGGTCCAAGCAGGCCAGACCGGCCTCGTTGAACCGGTGGATCACGTCCCGGACCGTGTCCTCGTCGGCCTGCACCAACTTCGCGATCACCGGCACCCGGTTCCCGCCAGCCGAGGCCAGCAACATCATCGCGCGCCGGTAACGCACCGCACTGGTGCTGCCCCGGCGCACGATCTGCTGCAGCTTCTGCCCCTCCTGGTCAGTCAACCTGCGCACACGGACAGGCTCAGCCACCACACCCCCAGCGGTCAGATCGGACGTCACCGCTCATCTCACCGCTCGGACACCCAACCCGGCGAACCTACGTGGTCAGAGCACTAGCAGAGTTCGTCCGGTGGGGCGTTCCAGAAGCTCCAGTACGGTGGCCAATCGTTCATCCAAGTGTGTCCGCGATCACGCTCGGTTCGGAGCGTGGGTGCTGGTCATCGTCTGCAGGTCGCTGCTGCCTGCCGTATCGGACTCCCCAAATGTCAGCGCCCTCCTCCATAATCGGGGCACCGTCTTCAATGAAGGACCTCATCTCTGTGACGATCACCCAGCACGAGCTCGAATCACGGCTGTGGGACGCCGCGAACGCGCTCCGCGGCCCCGTCGACCCGGCTGACTTCAAGACCTACGTCTTCCCGATGCTGTTCTGGAAGTGGATCAGCGACACTTGGGTCCACGAGCACGACGCGGCGTTCGATGCCTACGGCGACGACCTCGACGACGAGATCGAGGCCGACTTTCACCGGTTCGAGCTGCCCGAGGGCACGCTATGGAGCGAGGTCACCGACAAGTTCACCAACCTCGGTGCGGAGATCGCGAAGACCTTCCAGCGAATCGAAATGGCCAACCCCCGCTCGCTCGCCGGCGTCTTCGGCGACGCCTCGTGGGGCAACCAGGAGCGCATCCCGGAGTCGGCCCTGCTGGGGCTCATCCGAGCGTTCAACAAGATCAGGCTCGACCCGTCGACGGTCTCGCACGACCTGCTCGGCGCGGGCTACGAGTACTTGCTGAAGAACTTCGCCGACGAGTCGGGCAAAAAGGCCGGCGAGTTCTTCACGCCCCGTGAGGTCGTGAACCTGCTCGTCGGGATCCTCCAGCCTGAGCCGGGCGAGTCCGTCTACGACCCGTCCTGCGGCTCCGGCGGGATGCTTGTCGCGACGATCAACCAGCTGCGCGAGTCCGGCAAGGATCACCGTACGCTCAGGGCGTACGGCCAGGAGATCAACCTGACGACGGCCTCGATCGCCCGGATGAACTTGTTCCTGCACGAGATCGAGGACTTCGACATCAAGCGCGGAGACACCCTCCGCGCTCCAGCGTTCAAGGCCCCCAGCGGTGCTGTCCGCCAGTTCGACACCGTGATCGCCAACCCGCCCTTCTCGCTGGCAAATTGGGGAGCGGACCGCTGGTCCTCGGACCCGCGAGCCATCTGCGGCGTTCCGCCGGCGAAGAACGGCGACTACGCCTTCGTCCAGCACATGGTCTCGTCGATGAAGCCTGGATCCGGCCGCGTCGGTGTGGTGATGCCTCACGGCGTGCTGTTCCGCGGAGGCGCGGAGGCGAATATCCGCCAGGGCCTCATCGAGAAAAACCTTCTGGAAGCCGTTGTCGGGCTGCCGCCCAACCTCTTCTACTCGACCTCGATCCCGGCGTGCCTGCTGATCTTCCGTGATCAGAAGCCTGTCGAACGCAAGGAGCACGTCCTCTTCATCGACGGCTCGGCCCGGTTCGTCAAGGGCAAGAAGCAGAACCGTATGTCCGAGGCTGACGTCAGGGCTCTCATCGAGGCGTACCAGACAGGCAACGACCCAGACGGTGAGGGTGGTGCGAACGTCCGTCTGGTGCCGTTCGAGGAGATCGAGCAGAACGGCTTCGACTTGAACATCGGCCGCTACATCAAGGTTGCTGCCGAGGAGACTGCCGATCTGGGTGCAGCGCTCGTCGCATATGCCGATGCTCGCCAACACCGGATGAATACCGAGGCCGTCATGTTCGAGCGGCTCGCAGCGGCAGGAGTCGACCTGAGCGTGTTCGGGGTGCCCAGTGAGTGAGTGGGAGCGGGTCCGGCTCGACGAGGTCATCGCGCTGAACGTCGACGCGGTCCCGGTCACGGCGACGACCTCCTATGACATCGTCGGTGTCTTGAACCGCGGTCGGGGCCTGTTGTTTCGGGAACCGATCACTGGCAGTGAGACCTCGTACAAGACGCTGAATCGCATCCGCCCAAACCAGATCGTCTACAGCCGCTTGAAGGCGTTCGAAGGAGCGATCACCGTTGCTCCGAACGATCTTGGCGGGGTTTACGCGTCGCAAGAATTTCCGACATTCACGTGCGGTGAGCGAATGCTTCCCGAATACTTCCGACTCCTTACCACCACAAAACGACTGTGGGAGCAACTGCAGGCGTTGTCGACCGGCATGGGTGGCAGGCGTGAACGGGTCAAGCCTGCTGACTTTTTGACGATGGAACTTGCTCTCCCCTCCTTGTCGGAGCAGCGCCGCATCGTTGACGTCGTGGTCGCGGTCGATGCGCTGGTCCAAAGGCTGGCGATTGAGACGGTGGCGGCGGAGATGGCCCTCAAGGCAACTCGTGATTCGCTACTCACGGCAATGAATGGCTCTGAAGTCCCGTTGAAGATGTTGACGACCAAAATCGGTAGCGGAGCTACCCCACGTGGAGGTGAAGCCGCGTACGTGCTGGAGGGCGTTTCACTGATCCGCTCCCAGAACGTGTACGACGGTCGCTTCGAGTGGAATGGCTTGGCGAAGATCCTTGACGACCAAGCTCGCTCGCTCGACAACGTAGCCGTGGAACCGAGCGATGTCCTCATCAACATCACGGGGGCCTCAGTCAACCGGGTCGCAATGGTGCCGGACGAAGCACTACCTGCACGGGTGAACCAGCACGTCGCAATCTTGCGATGCAACCGAGATGTCCTCGAGCCGTCGTACCTCGCTCACGTGCTCAGACGTTCGGATCTGAAGGCTGCCCTCGATGTGATGTCCGGTTCCGGCAGCACTCGGCAAGCTCTTACGAAGGCTCAGTTGGAGACGTTCAGTATCCCTTCCCCGCCGGTCGACGAGCAGCGGGCGGTTGCAACAGTCTTGGACGGCTTCCTTTCCGAGAGCGCCGCCGCCCATTCAGAACTCGCTCAACTCAGAGCGTTCCGCTCGACTCTTCTGACCTCCCTCCTGAACCAGGAGATCGAGATTCCCGAGACCTATGACGCTCTGCTCGAGGAGGTGTCCTGACATGGGGTGGACGGAAGCGAGCACGATCCAGCGTTCACTGCTCGAGTGGGCGGAGGAGGCTGGCTGGGAGCGTCTCCAAGGGGACGAGTTACCGCGCGATGAGCATGACGTCATCGTCGAGGACTGGGCACGCGAAGCGTTGCTCGCGCTGAACCCGGAGCTGGTCGACGACCCCGAGTCGGCGGACCTCGTTCTGCATGAGCTCAATCAGGCTGTCCTCGATGCGCACAACGGTCTCGTTGCGGCCAACGAGCGGCTGACCGTGATGCTTCGTGGCGACCACTCGTTCACAACGATCGACGGTAGGCATGTGCCTCGTCGGCTGATCGACTTTAAAGACCTCAACAACAACCGCTTCACCGTCGCTGACGAGGTCACCGTCAACGGTGCGACCAAAACGCGCCGGTTCGACGTCGTCTACTACGTCAACGGGTTCCCGCTGGTCGTTGCCGAGACCAAGACGCCTGTGAAGCATCAGGTCTCGTGGGTCAACGCCGCGAAGGACCTTCACGACGTGTACGAGGAGGAATACCCGAACTTCTTCGCGACGAACGTCTTCAACGTCGCCACCGAGGGCCTGGAGTTCCGCATGGCTCCGATCCGTGCGGTCCCGGACCCCGACTCCGAGATCTGGGCCCCGTGGGGGTCCACTGAGGACGACCCAAAAACCGTCACGGGCCCGGCTCGTGTCGAGCGGGCCGCGCGCTTGCTGCTGCGGCCGGAGACAATCCTGCCGATCCTCAAGGACCTGGTGATGTTCCGTCACGCTCGGGACGCCTCCGAGGTCGACATCAAGTTCTTGCCTCGTTACCCGCAATTCGAGGCGGCTCTGGCGATCCACGCAAAAGTGCTCGCAGGCCGTCCTGGCGGACTGATCTGGCATCACCAGGGATCGGGCAAGACCGAACTCATGGCTTTCGCCGCCGCCCGTTTGCTGCGCGATGACGCGGTGACGGGGAAGTTCGGGAGCGCGCCGACTGTCATCGTGATCGCCGACCGTAAGGATCTGGTCCGGCAGACGGCGGAGATGTTCGAGACTGCCGGCATGCCGCGAATGTCGGTGCCCCGCAATCGGCGGGAGCTGCACGCTTTGCTGCGTAGCGGTGAGCCCGGTGTGGTCATCACGACGGTGCACAAGTTCGCTGAGGCCGGCCATCTGAACAACCGGTCGAACATCGTGGTCCTCGTTGACGAGGCGCACCGCTCGCAGGAGGGGAAGTTCGGCGATGCGTGGCGCGCGGCGGTGCCGAATGCGAAGTTCTTCGGTGCGACGGGTACTGCGATCGAGGACAAGGACCGTTCGACGTTCAAGCTGTTCGGCGACCCTGGCGACCCGGACTTTGTGATGTCGCGGTATACGCCGGAGCAATCCATCGCCGATGGGTTCACCAAGCCAGTGATCGTGGAGGGCCGGTCTGTCGGGTTCAACCTCGACAAGGAAGCTTTGGACGAGGCCTTCGACGAGCTGGCTACGGAGGAGGGCTTGGACGAGGAGGAGAAGGTCTTCCTGTCGGGGAAGGCGTCTCACATCGAGACGATCCTGTCCAACCCCGAGCGCGTGGTTGCTGTGTGTGCCGACATCGTCGATCACTTCCTTACCTATGTCGCGCCTCTGGGGCAGAAGGCTCAGGTCGTGGCCTACAACCAGCGCCTTGTGATCGCGTACACCAGGGCCATCGAGGCCGAGCTGGAGCGCCGTGCTGCAGTCATGCCGGACGGACGACTCCGTGAGGTCGGTGTGGTGATGCACGTCGCCGACAGCAAGGAGACCCCCAAGGAGCACAAGAAGCACCTGCTTACTCCGGAGCAGGAGGAGGCGCTTAAGCGCCGCTTCAAGAAGGTCGATGACCCGATGTCGTTCATCGTTGTCACCGCGAAGTGGATGACCGGTTTCAACGCTCCCATCGAGGGCGTGCTGTATCTCGACAAGCCCGCCAAGGACACGAACCTGTTCCAGACGATCACGCGGCCCAACCGTCCGTGGAAGAATCCTGTCACCGGTCAGCGCAAGGACTTCGGGCGGGTCGTCGACTACATCGGGCTCGCGAGGGCCATCGGCAAGGCAGTCGCCGGCCCGAAGGTGAAGGACGACGAAGAGGACGAGCTCAACGTCACCGACGCCTCCAAACTGGCGGGGAAGTTCGTCGCCGACCTCACGCGTCTGCTGCATCTGTTCGGCGGCATCGACACCAGTGACTCGTCGTTCGAGTCGCTCGCCGAGGCCCACGAGCGGATCCCCGAGGGCGGCGCGCAGCGCACCGAGTTCATCGAGACCTACGTCGCGCTGCAGACGGTGTGGGAGTTCCTCGACCCACACCCGATGCTCCGGCCATTCAAGGGGCAGTACTTCTGGCTCGCGAAGGTGTACGAGTCGATCCGGCCCAAGGACGTCTCCAAGACGTTCCTCTGGGCACGTCTCGGCGCGAAGACCACTGACCTGATTCACGGTCACATGAGCGATGTGGGCGTGAAGTCGATGCTGTCGAAGACAGTCACGCTCGACGCTGCCGGCCTGGCGCTGGTAAAGAAGATCGCCGAGCAGCTGAAGCTCTCCGAGCAGCAGACGCCGGAGTCGAAAGCCGATGACGTGTACCAGGAGGTCCTCGACTCCATCGAGGCGCGCCTCAGGCGTCGGCTCGCCGATACCGAGAGCCCGGCGTACCGGTCGCTGGCGGAGCGGATCGAGAAGCTCCGTGCCAAGGCGATCGAGAACGTCGAGGACTCGCTGGCGTTCCTCGAGGAAGCGCTGAAGATCGCTCAGGTCGTGGTCGCCGCGGACCGGGCAGCGGAACAGGGCGACCAGGGAGCGCTCGACCGGCTGGTCGAACCGAAGCGTGGGGCGCTCACTCAGATCGTCGCGGAGAACACACCGCCCGGGCTGCACAAGATCGTCCCCGACATAGCCTCGCGGATCGACTCGATCGTCGTCGAGGTCGCCTATGCCGGTTGGAGCGCGAGCGACGCGGGTGACAAACGCGTCCGTCGCGAGCTGCGTTCCGTCTTGAAGGAGTACAGCTTGCCGATCAAGGGCGAGCTGTTCGACCGAACGTACGAGTACGTGCGGGAGAACTATTGAGCGACGTCACGACCGGGATCATCGCAAAGATTGTCCAAGTGCTGAGGCTGAGCTTCTCACAGCGCACCTCCGGAGCCATCGCCCAGTGGGCACAGCAGCGCGGTCTGCTGTGACCAACAAAAGCCGGAGCCCTGGTCAGCTTCCCTCTGACCAGGACTCCTTTTCCGTTCGCCGTCAGGCGGAACGATTCTGCTGTGATGCGTCGTCCTTGCGTGGCGGTGCCATCCTCGGCCGTCGAGGAGCCGTGTCTGTCTTCGGCGCGACATCGGGAACAGCCGCCATCGGCTTGCGGGCGTGCGGCACGAGCTGCACGACCTTCTCGGCAGCGTCGCGAGCCAGATCGTCGAGGACGGACTGGTAGATGTCCCGAGTGATCCGGGTGTCGGAGTGACCGAGGGTCTCCGAGACGACCTTGATGTCGACGCCGGCCGCGAGCATCAGCGTCGCGGCGACGTGCCGGAGGTCGTGGAGGCGGATGGGCGGAAGGTCGGCCGCCTCCGTAAGACGCTCGAACAGGTCGCTGACCTTACCCGGGTGGAGAAGGGAGCCGTCCTCCTGGGTGAAGATGCGCCCGGTGTCCTGCCAACCGTCGCCCCACTCCTCACGCTCGCGCTGCTGGCATGCCTTGTGCGCGACGAGGCCGTTGTTGGTCTCGTCGTCCAGGGCGACGAGGCGGAAACCGCTGTCGGTCTTCGGAGCGCCCTCGTGGACCTCCCAGCCGTCCTGGACGAGCTGCGTGGCGATGGCCAGCGAGCGGGCCTTGGCGGAGTGGTCCTCCCAGCGGAGGCCGCAGCCTTCGCCGCGTCGTGTGCCCCGGAAGGCGATGATGCGCCAGAGCATGTACAGGCGATCCTGGGCCACGAAATCGAGGAAGACCCCGGCCTGTTCGGGGGTCCAGACCATGACCGGCGAGGGTTTCTCGCCGGTCTCCTTCCAGCGGGCAATGCGCTCGTCGGTCCAGATCAGGGCCTTCGGCTTCGTTCCGGGCAGCAGCTCCACGTGGGCAGCCGGATTGAAGGCGGGCATCACCTGCTGGGCGATGGCGACGTTCAGCGCGGCTCGGAGCGTGTCCCGGATGTGAGGCTGGGTGTTCAGGCCGGTGATCCGGCGGAACGAGGGCATCGCGTCGAGCTGAGCACGGAGCCACTTCCGCCGCGCACGGTTCTCGACTCCCTTGTTCGGAGTGGCTTTCAGCTCGTCGGCGACGGCCCGCCGCTGGGCGTTCTGCTCCTGGATCTCGATGTTCCGCTCGTTGATGGACTCGAACATCGTGTCGATGTGGTGGACCCGGAGCTTGTCGAGTCGGAGGTGGCCGAGATGGGGCCGGAGGTGGACGCGGATATCGCACTCGTAGCGTGTCACTCCACCCCGGCGGAGGCGCTTACGTCCGGCCAGCCAGGTGTCCAGCCACTCCCCAACGGTGGTCTTGGAATTGAGCGACTGCCCGGTCTGAAACCGGCGACGGGTCTCGTCGTAGTCCGGCAGAGGGGCCTTCTCCGTGACGCAGTCCTCCAGCAGATCGCTGATCTGCGTCCTGCCCCAGGCGTCGTCCTCCTCGGGAATGGCCATGAGGGCGCGGACCTTGGCCAGCTCCTCCTGGGCTTTGGTGGAAGTCTCGAAGCCGCCGCGCCGGAATCGTCGCCGCCGTCCATCCTGAGCGGGATCCAACTCCTGGAAGACCCCGTAGGTCCCGTGTCGTCGTGACTGGAGCTTCGGGCACGACGCCCCGAGATCCTTTCCGGTCTCCGGGTCAGTGCACCGGCACCGCCGCGTTATGGTGCCGTTCTTCATTCACTCTCCTCCGCCTCGGGGTGTATGTCGGGCTGGTCGACGAAGGCGAGTCCATCGGGGAGGCCCGGAGGAGTGAGGCCGCGCTGTCGCATCTGCTCCCGGTAGGTGCGTAGCTCTCGGGCGTCCTCGAACGCGTGCTCCTCGTAGCCCTCGGCGCGCTGCAGGAGGGTGGCTCTACGGGCCCGGTCAAGGGTGGTGCTGGCCGCCCGCCGCCTCTCCCTGGCCAAGGCGTGGGAAGACATCGCGGCAGCCACCAGTTCGCCGTGCTGACGGAAGAGGTCGAGGATGTCCCGAGCGGAGCCTTCGGGGGCGGGCTCGGCCAAGGGCGACTCGCCGGTGAACCACGCGACCGCATCCCAGGTAGAGACTTCGCGGCCGGGGAGGGCCTCGACCGTGGCTGAGGACCCGAGCGGGAAGAGGAGAGTCACCGGCGGGACGCCCAGGACGTCAGCCAGTACGACTACCTCCGCCACGGTGATGCTCGTCTTGCGCCCGGACTCCAGATTCTTCATCGAGTGCTCGGTGAACTCCGGCAAGCCGCGGTCGGCACAGCCCTGGGCGACTTCGGCCATGGTGAGGCCAGCGGCCTTGCGCGAGTCCCGCAAGCGCTGGGCGATCCGACCGGTAAACGCTGTAGGCCATTGAGCAGGTGTCATGGTGACACTTTAGGTAGCCAGAAGGTGCTGCCGCAACTACGTGATACATCTATGGCGTCACAACGACACGTCGAGTCCCAGGAGGGCGCCATGGTGGCATCTGATTCGTCCCGTGAGGCGCGAGGGCTGACTGGCGACGAGCTGCTTGCCCTCCCGGCGGTGATCGACCTCGACACCGCGAACCGGGCGCTGATGATCGGACGATCCACGGGATACGGGCTCGCCAAGCAGGGGGAGTACCCGGTCAAGGTGCTTCGGCTCGGGAACGCCTACCGGGTGGTCACCGCCGACTTGCTGAAGCTGCTGGGGCTGGAGCGCCAGCAGCCGGGGGGCGGGAAGCCTGAAGCCAGAGCTGATGAACACCGCAGCCACCCACGCAACACGCTCGGCGGCGACCCAGCCGAGCGTCTGTCTGAACTGCTCGCGGCTTGAGCATGCCAACCACGGGGGAATTCTCATCCACGCACAGGCACGGCGATGAGCACTCCAGAGGCCATGTCGACGAGCGACTCGTCAACGACCCCGTAGCGCCATCCCAGAGTGACCAAGTGCGGGTCGTTGGCCGCGTCCACGCGGCGCCGCAAGATTCTGATCCGGTCGCGGGCGGTATCCCGGGAGATCCGGCAGACGTCAGCTACGAGTTGTGCTGACGCTCCGGATGCGACGAGCCGCCACGTCTGGATTTCCGTGTCGGTGAACTTGCCGTCGAAGCCTTCACGCTCCGGCCGTGAAAGCTGCTCGGTGAGGTAGGCGGCGTGTACGAGGGCGGCGCGTCCGCTCACTCCGAGCTTCCGACTGATGCTGGTCAGCTGCACGCTGACCGTGCCGGGCGCGATCTCCAGTTCGTCGGCGGTCTCGTCCGTGTTGCTCCCTTCGGCGATCTTGGAGAGGACTCGGCCTTGAGCTCGGGTGAGGGGCAACGGTGTCATGCGGGGTTGTGCGGGCACCGGAATCAGCCATCCCTTCGTTGTTCGCGTGCGAGGCAGGTCGGTACGGGGCAGATCAGGCGCCTGACGGGTCCTTCTGAAGATGGACGGGCAGACGCCGCAGACCGTTGGCGATGAAGGACTCGACGGGCTGGACAGCACCGGCGGGGTCGGCAAGGGCGAGGTCGGGGAATCGCTCGAACAGAGCGGGAAGCGCGATGCGGGCTTCGAGGCGGGCAAGGGGCGCGCCGATGCAGAGGTGCACGCCGTGGCCGAAGGCAAGATGTCCCTGGGTGGTTCGCGAGATGTCGAAGTCGGCGGCGTTGGTGCCGTGATGCTTGGGGTCGCGGCCGGCCGCAGCATAGGCGGGGAGGATGGCCTCGCCCTTGCTGATCACTTGGCCGTCAGGGAGGGGGATGTCCTCGACGGCGTATCGCAAGGGCAGGCTGGCGACACTCGGGTCCCAGCGCAGAGTTTCCTCGATGACCGCGTTCCAGGAGGCCCCACCCGTGCGCACGAGGCTGAGTTGCTCGGGGTGCGTGAGCAGGGCATGCACCGCGTTGCCGATGAGGTTGACGGTGGTCTCGAATCCGGCCCCGATGACGAGCAGCAGGGTGTACAGGAGTTCGTCTTCACTCAGGCGGGTGCCGTCGTCGTCGCGTGTCGTGATCAGGACGCTGGTCATGTCGTCGCCGGGAAACATGCGCTTGAGCGTGATCAGTTCGCTGAGCAGCGCGTGAATGCCCTGCCAGGTGGCGGCGGCCTCTTCGGGGGTGACAGTGGTGTCAAAGATGTGCTCGATCAGCTTCGCGGTGCGCGGCTGCATCTTGTGGGGAACCCCGAACAGTTGGCAGATGACCTGCATCGGCAGCGGATGGGCGTACACAGCGCGCAGGTCGATGGGCTGGTTGTCCGGGGAAGCGGCCATGGTGTCGAGGAGCTGCTTGCTGATCTTCTCGATGCGGGGGGCAAGTGCCTCGGTGCGGCGGGCGGTGAATGCCGGGGCGACGAGCTTGCGCAGCCGACGATGGTCCGGTCCGTACGCGGTGAACATGTTGACCACGCCGATCCATGTGTAGAGCCAGGAATCGGGTGTGATCTCACCGCGCTGCCAGGCGGGCCAGTGCTGGCGAGGGTCCTTGCTGACCCGATCGTCGGTCAGCAGGACCTTGATCAGAGAGTGACTTGTGATGGCCCACGCCTCGGTGCCGCCGGGCAGTGTCACGCGGGATGCGGGGCCGCGGGTTCGGAGGTGAGCGGCTTCTGCGTGGATGTCGCTTCCGGTCGGGTCGATGATGAAGGGCTGGTCCATGGAGTGACTCCTGCATGGTTGGGGGTAACGACGGTGAAGCGCGCCGGAAGGTGAGTGAGTGCGCGGTGGAACGGGCCGGGCCGCCAGCTCAGCTGTTCGCGGGGAACGGTGAGTTCGAGGTCGCACAGATGGCTGGTGAGCCGTTCGATCGCCGCCGTCGCGATCAGCAGCGCGGGCTGCTTGACCGGGCACGCATGGGGTCCCGCAGCCCACGCGAGGTGTGCGCCACCGTCTGTCCGTACGGCATCCGTGGGTAGCCCGTCGGGGGTGGTGTTCGCCGCGTGGTAGGAGACGAGGACCAGCTGGTGGGCTTGGATCCAGGTGCCTTGGAAACGGACGTTGTGGCGAGGGAAGTGGGCCGAATAGTTCGCCATGGGCGGCTCGTTGCGCAGCACGTCGTTGATCGCGTCTCGGGCGGTGAGGGCTCCGCCGGACAGGGTGCTGTAGTAGGCGGGGTTGGACAGCATGCGGGACAGTGCGTTGGAGATCAGGTTCGTTGTCGGCTCGTGTCCTGCGCCCATGGTGAGCACGACCTGGTGGATGAGCTCCTCCGGGCTCAACCCAGCGGGGTGATCCATGAACCATGAGGTCAAGTCATTGCCACGCTGGCCCCGTTTGAGGGCGACCAGCTCTATCACGTACTGCTCGAAGTCCGTGTTCGCCTTGGTGGCTTCCTCGGGACCGGCCGAGTCGAACATGCCGGCCAGAGCAGCGACGAGGCGTGGGCTGTAGTGGTCGGGCATCCCGAACAGAGTGTTGAACAGGACCAGCGGCAGCGGGCGCGCGTACTGGGTGACAAGATCGGATTCGCCGGTCGTGGCAAACTCGCGGATGAGCTGGTCCGCAGCCTGGGCCACCTGGTGGCGCATGCGGTGCGGTTCGATGAGGGAGAAGCTGTCGGTGATGACGGACCGGTAGCGGTCGTGGACGTCGCCGTCGTTGAGCAGCGCGTTGGGGCGCCACTGCATCATGGGCAGGACCGGGCTGTCCGCGGGCAGTGTCTCCTGCCAGATGCGAGGGTCCTTGGACCAGGTGTCGGTGTCCTTGAGGAGGTCGAGTGAGGCCTGGTAATCGGTGACGAGGTAGGCGCTCACACCGGGGGAGATCTCGACGGGGGCGATCGGCCCGTACTGTCGTAGCCGGTCGTAGATGGCGTGCGGATCGGCGGCGAAGTCCGGCCCGTACAGCGGTACGACCTCCGGCGTGTAGTAGGTCATGAGGCGGCGTCCAAGGCGGTGTGGGCGATCAGATGGGAGACGAGGGCGATCAGTGCGTCGATGGATGAGGTCGCATCGCGCGCATCGCAGAGGACCAAAGGGGTCTGCTCGTCGAGATCGAGATGCTCGCGCAGCACCTCGACAGGGTGGTCCGGCGTGTCGTCGAAGACGTTGACCGCGATGGCGTACCGGATGCCCTGTTCCTCGATCAAGCCGATGACCTCGAACGAGTCATCCAGACGCCGGGTATCGACCAGGACGAGTGCGCCGAGCGCCCCGCGGGAGATGTCCTCCCACAGAGGCTTGAAGCGTTCCTGTCCGGGGGTACCGAAGAGATAGAGCACGAGATCGCCGGGCAGAGTCCGACGGCCGAAGTCGATGGCCACGGTCGTGGTGTCCTTATTCGGGACACCGGCCAGCCGGTCGACTGTGGCGCCGGCCTCGGTCATCGTCTCTTCAGTGTGAAGCGGCACTGTTTCGGATAGCGTGTCGATCATCGTGGTCTTGCCAACCGCGAGAGGCCCGGCGACCAGGACCTTCACGAGCGTCTGGTCAGCGTTCGCCAGGTACCTGGGGTTCACGGATGGAGCGGAGTCCACTGAGCACCCTTTCTAGGAGCTGCGGATCTGGCCGGTCGGCCTCGGGAATGGGGGCACGGGCACCGAGATGCCCGCAGTCGACGAGATCGGCCACCAGGACACGTACCACGCTCACCGGCAGCCGCAGATACGCAGCAGCCTCAGCGAGGGACAGCGCCCCACCGTGGACAAGCACGGCCAGGCGGCGCTGCGCCGGTACCAGTCCGTCGGGGATCTGCGAACTGGACGCGCTCAAGAGGGTGAGCCGGTCCAGGGTGTTGCGGGTCGGCTGCGTCCTGCCTGCCGTCGCCAGGTAGGCCGGTACCAAGCGGCGGCTGTCACGACCGGCGGTCATGCCGGTGTGCCGGTGTCCCGGGCCTCGGTGTTCATGACCTTGCTCCCGAGGGTCGCGACCTGGATCTGCATGTGATGCGCCACGATGCCTATGTCGACGTTCCGGCCGGCGAACAGGGCCAGGACGGCGTTCGCACCTGCCGGGATCGCGAACACGAACCCCGAATCTGTCTCGACAACGATCTGCTGGAGCTGGGTGCTCTCGTCGCCCGAGAACGCGATGGCCACGGCGCGAGCCGCGCCCCGGAGGGCGGACATCATCGCGGACGCGCCCTCTCTTGCCTCGCGGCCGAGACTGGGAGACGCGCCCATGACAAGTCCGTCGCCGGAGAGGACCAGCGCGTGCACGACGTAGGGCAGGTCCAGGAGCGGCTCCAGCACCCAGGACACGTCCTTGATCACGGGATGCTTGGGGTTGGTCATCAGTGGTTCCCTTCAAAGTGATCGGTGTGTGAGGCGGCGCGACCGGATGCGGTACCGGCTTGGAGGGCACTCCACGTCGTGTGCGTCTCCTCTGGGCTGCGCGTCTGCTGAGGAGCGGCAGCGGAGGCATGGCCGGCGGGCTGGGCCTGTCGACGGCGTCGGCGAGGCAGATCCCCTTCTGTACCAGCGGCGTCTGCTGTGGGCAGGGGCGCATTCCGTGTCGGCGGTGCCACCTGTCGGGGGATCGGTGCCATCGCGGACATGGGATGTGTGTGCTCGTTGAGCAGCGTCAGTAGATTTCCGGGGATGAAGACGACGGCCCGGACCCCGCCGTACGACGACGCCTTGTCGATGGATACGGAGAACCCGTACTGCCGCACCAAGCGGCCGATGGTGGCAAGCCCGGAGCGTGGGGGATCGCCGAGCTCGGTCAGCAGGATAGGAGCCTGCCCTGACAGCATCCGCGCGGCGAATTCCACCTCGTCCGCGTGCATGCCGACCCCTGCGTCATCGATGACGACGCAGGCCCCGGACTCGGCCTGGTGGAGGCTGACGTCAATGGCCAGGGTGCTGTGCGTGTGGTGCACGGCGTTCGCCAGGAGCTCGGCGACGGTGATGGCCACGGGCTCCACAGCCCTTGCCACCACGGCAACAGGGGCCTCGAGCTGGCTGGTGACCTGGACACGGTGATAGCCGCGAATACGGGACTGAGCGCCGACGACGACATCGCCGAGGTGCGAGTCCGCGTGGGTGAGGCCCGGCCACGCACCGCACAGCACGCCGGTCCCCTGGATCCGGCGTAGATTCTGCTCATTGAGGTGATCAAGCCCGAGGAGGTCCTGGGCCAGGCCGGGGTCGTCGTAGCGATGCTGCATCTCGGAGATCTTGTTCCGCAGCTGGTGGCTCAGTGCCTGGATGACAGTCGTCGCCGCCCGAGTCACGGTCTGCGCGGCTTCATCGACGCGATGCCGCTCGGCAACCACTGCCCGGGCGAGGTGGTCAAGAACCTCTCTGTGGGCTTGGTCGATGCCGGTGCCGACGAGGGCCGAGTGCAGAAGACCAGGGACGGGGATGTGCCGGTGTGCGAGGTGAGTGGCCAGGGCCGGCAGGCGAGTGGCCGCCAAGTGCAATGTCTCGTCCACCAGAGCCTGGTGCCCGGCGGCGACCTGAGCGGTCTCACGGGCGGCAGCGTCCCTCTCCGCGCGCAGACTCAGCATCTGACGGCGAGCACGGACCAGGAGTGACACAGCGACAAGGGCCGTACCCACGGCCACTGACGCGAACAAGGCCACCAGTATCTGCGTCATCAAAGAGTCCTCAGTAGACGGGGCTTGGGGGGATGGAGGGATGCCGGTGCAGGAGCACGGAGGACAGTTGACTTTCGTGCGCTGATCCCTGTACTGGCGGCTGGTCTAGAACTTGATCCCGCTGATCATTCGAGCGACGCTGGCGCAATCGAGGAGCCGACCAGGTAGAAGCCCAAGAGCACGCATACGACCGCTGGCCCCGGCTTCAAGGATTTACTCCGGATCAGCACGACGGCCATGACGGCCAGCAGTACGACGGCGGAGATGCTAATGGCCACGGGGCACCCCCCGGCCACCAACGTGTGCCGAGCGGGCGAGCGTGATCTGGTGCCGGAGCTCGGCGCTGTCCGTGTAAGGACGCACGCCCTCATGAGGGATCAGCCAGATACGCAGACACCCGGGTCGAGTTGCCCCAGGATCCGAGCAGGACAATACGCCGGGCCGGCAGAGAGATTGTGGCGTGTGCCAGCGGAACACGGTGCCAGGCTCCACCGGGATGTGCGTAAGTAGGTGAGACAAGCAGACGAGAACAGGCCCCACGGGATGCGGCCGCCCGCGGACCGCCTCCAAGGCGCGTATGCCGACGCGCATACCGGTCCGCACCACATCGACGGGGTGCCCGAGCAGCGGAGGCGGTTGCTCCACCAGTTGTACCTTCCAAGGCAGCTCAGTCCGCAGCGCGGACGACAACGTCGACTCCGGTGTGAGACCACGATGGCGAGAAGATGACGCGCCCTGCCGAGTCTCAGCAAGGAAGACATCCCGTGGGGCAAGTCGCAGATCACGCACGCCTTCTACTCGACTAAGAGGGGCAATCACCGGGTCTCCTGCACGTCTGTACGTACGGCCTGAGCCGCTCGGCCGGTCAACTTTCATCAACTGGTGCCGACGGAAGGCCAAGACTGGTCACCGAAAGTTGATTGCGCACATTCCGAGGGTGATATCACTTAGGTAATTCCAGTTTCAGGAAAGGCCGTTGAGACCGCGCAAGCGCTCACGGGGAGGTAACGGGGTGGCTCAGCGGACAGACCGGCAGTGCGCTCGGTGCGGATGCGGGCTGAGTCGCTACAACGCGGAATCGTTGTGTGCGGTCTGCACCCGGTCGCGGGACGCAACGGAGCGTGAGTACCCGGCCGTGCCGGAAGGAGTGTGGCGCGATATCGAGGTCCGTGAAGCCTTGGCAGCTTGGGACTTCGGGCAGGTCAGCCGCCTTGTCAGGCAACGCGGATCCCTCCGGCAGGACGACATCGCCCACCTCACTGGCCTCAGCCAGGCGTTCCTGTCGATGCTGGAGTCCGGGGCACGAAGGCTCACCAACATTGACAAGATCACCGAGTTCCTGACCGGCCTCGGCACGCCCGCTGAACTGGTCCCTCTTCCGCTCTCAAGGAAGTCTGCCCGTCCGGCCGGACGGGAGGAGTCCAACCCGTTCGCCGGCGAATTGGACCCGTCCCTGCCCTGGACCGCGAGTCGTATGGTGGCTGCATTGGACTACGCGGCAGGGGGTGGCTCTGTGGAGCGCCGAAAGTTCCTCACCGGAAGCGGCTTTGCGCTGACCGCATTCGTGCACCACTGGGGTACTGAAGAAGCCGAGCCGCTCAAGCGTGCCAGGGATGGCAGCAGAATCTCGGACTCCCTACTGGGCAAGCTGCAGGGAACCACGGATGAGCTGCGGATCATGGATGCGAGCGCCGGGAGTGGCACGCTCACCGAGATGGGCAGGGCCCATCTCGAACTGCTCAAGCTCATCATGAACGAGTCTTCTTACGACGAGGCCACTGGACGCTCTCTCGCAGCGATCACCGCTGACACCGCCACGCAGACCGGCTGGTTCGCCTTCGACTCGGGCCAGCATGACGTCGCCCAGGGGTACTTCCTCGCGGCTGCCCGTGCCGCGAAGTCATCCGGCGACGTACGCCTGGGCGCCGGTGCGCTCTCGTACATAGCGATTCACGGCTACTCCACCGGAGCTCCGCACCACGCCGTCACCGCGGCACAGCGGGCCCGCGACAAGATCAGGAAGCTCGGTACGCCCGCACTCGAAGCGATGCTCCTGACCCGACAGGCCCGCGGGCACGCCAAGCTCGGCGAACGCCAGGCGGCGCTCGCCGCGCTAGGGAAAGCCGCTGAACTGTGCGCCCAAGGCCGCTCGGAACACGACCCGCACTGGCTCTACTGGGTCAACGAGGGCGAGATCCACGGACAAGCAGGCAGCTGCTACCTCGACCTCGGCGATCCACACGGGGCCGTCGCCAGCTTCATGAACGCCCGGGAGGCACTCAACCCGGCGGATCGTCGCACCAGAGGCCTCTTCCTCTCCCGCGCCGCAATCGCCCACATCGAGCAGGGCGACGTCGAAGCCGGCTGCGCCACGGCACACGAGGTTCTCGATCTCGCCGAGAAGCTTCAGTCGGCACGGTTCGACAGTCACGTCACGACCATGATCCAACAACTCCAGCCCGTCGCCCACGATCCGTACGCTCAGGACGTACTGGAGCGACGCGCCACCGCGACGGCAACAGGGAGCCGAACTTGACGGATGCCAGGCAGATTCTCGTGCTGTGGGACATCGACCGCACACTGCTGTACGTCGGTGACATCGACCGGCAGGTGTACCGGGAGACCTTCGCGGAGATTTTCGGACGCCCCGCGGAACACCTTCCGGCCCGCGGCACCGGCGTCACCATGCCCCTCGCTATTCGATCCCTGCTCCTGGACAACGGCGTCCCCGAGGCAGACGTCCCCAGCCTGGTGCCGCGCATGGTGGAACTCCTGCCGCAGCACCTCGTTGCGCACGCCGACGACCTTCGTGAGCAAGGAGTGCTCCTGCCTGGCGCCGTGGACGCACTCAAGGCCGTGCACGCACAACCGGGCTGCGTTCCTACCGTCGTCACGGGAAATCTCAAGCCCAACGCGCTGTTGAAGCTCAAAGCGTTCCACCTCGACGGGTTCCTTGACACGGAGATCGGCGGATACTCCTCGGATGACGATCGCCGCCCGGCTCTCGTCGCCGTCGCGCAGGAGCGAGCCCAGGCCAAGTACGGAACCACCGCCTTCAGCCGCTCCAACACGGTCATCATCGGAGATTCCCTCGAAGACGTCCGTACCGGGCTTGAAGGCGGCGCTCCTGTGATTGGAGTCGCGTCCGGCAAGACCACCGCCGCCGAACTCTCCACGGCCGGAGCCGACGTGGTCCTCGACAGTCTCGAAGACGTCCCACGGCTCCTGGACGCGATTGTCAAGACAACCCTCGGCCGCGCCTGAGAGCCGCCAGCGTGCCTCAACTGCCCGTATTGCAGGAGTGATACCGGTGCGCGCGTACCCCGCCTACGCTGTCTGGCGCAGACGAGAAACGGGGATGCGATGCCAAGGCACGCTCGCGTATGCGCTGACTGCGGATGCCGCTTGAGCCAGTACAACGATGAGGACCGGTGTGCCACGTGCGCACGCGGTAGACGTCTCGACGCCCGCCTTCAATGCCGCGTTCCAGATACCGTCTGGCAGCATACGGAAGTCCGATCCGCCATCGCCGCATGGGACTTCGGGCGGGCGAGTCGTCTCATCCGCGAGCGGGCGAAGCTCCGCCAAGACGACATGGCCCTCATGACGGGGCTCAGCCAGGGTTTCCTGTCCATGCTCGAAGCGGGAACCCGCCGACTGACGAACCTCGACAAGGTCGCGAGGTTCCTCAACGGCATCGAAACACCCGACTCCTTGCTCCCTCCACCGTTCCGTGAGCATCACGCAGCGCTCACACCACTGCCGTTGCCGCACGCAGGACTACCCGCCGTCGATCTCCAGCTCGCGACCGGCGAGCAGACGGCGGACCTCTATGCGCTCGCGGCACAAGCTGCCGCCCAGTCGCTGCAGTTCGCGGAAGCGGTCACGAAGAGCAACGTGAGCGATGTCGAACTTGAGGAGCTAGAGTCCACGATCACCCGGATCGCGACGGACTACGTCCATGCTCCGTTGTACCCGCTCTTCCGCGACCTGCTGTCGACAAGAGACCAACTCTTCTCGCTGCTGAGTGGCCACCAACCCCCGGGCCAAACCCGCGAACTGTATCTGCTCGCCGGCACAAGCTGCCTGCTTCTCGCCCACGCGTCACAGAATCTCGGCGACCGGGACTCCGCTGTCGCCCAACTCCGGACGGCGGGCACCTTCGCCGAGCATGCCGACCACGACGATCTCCGGGCATGGGTCAAGGGCACAGCCGCACTGATCGCGGAATGGTCAACCCACCGGCACACCGCCCTCGAATACACACAACAGGCGATCCGGTTCGCCCCCGTCGGGGAGACCCGGGTCAGAATCGCGGCGATCGGGGCCAGGGCCGCGGCACGCGTCGGAGACCGGGACACGGCGCTGGCAGCGCTCAAGGAGCTTGAGCGTGCCCGCGAGCAGCAGACAGCGCCCAACGGGCTCGCCAGATTCGGGGGGTTGCTCACCTTCCCGGAAGCCAAGCAGGAGTACTACATCGGCGGAATGTACGCTCTTCTCGGCAAATATGAGAGGGCTGAGCAGCACGCCGCCGCCGCGATCGACCTGTACGAGATGGGCCCGAAGGAGCAGCGGTCGTACGGCGACGAAGCCCTGGCGCGCCTCGACATCGTCACAGCGCGGATCGCAGCAGGGGAGATCGAGGGAGCCAGCGAGCAGCTCCAGCCCATCCTGGAGCTGCCGGTCGACCGTCGTATCCGGCAGCTCGGCGACGCCGTACGGGGAGTAGCTAGGCTTCTCGAAGAACCACGGTTCGCCCGGAGCCGGGTTGCTCGCGAGCTCGCCGACTCCACTCGCGGCTATCAGGTGATCGACACGAGAGCGAAGGCCCTCACCTCATGACAATGACGGTCTCTCCCGAGTCCGCCGCCCGCACGGCCTGCCGAGCGTCAGGTCTGACGGATCATTCCCTCACCCCGCTTCACCACCACGCCACCTCCGTGTTTCTTCTTGCCGCGGAAGGCGTTGTGGTGCGCGTCAGTCCCGTCTCTCGGCAGCAGCGCCTGGCAACGGCCGTCTCCCTGACGCGCTGGCTCGTCGCGAACGGCTATCCAGCGACAGAGCCTGTCGACGTGTCCCAGCCGGTGGCATACGAGCCGTATGTCGTCACGTTCTGGCGGCACTACCTGCAACCCGGACACGGGGCGCCTCCGGCCGGACGGTTGGGCGATCTGCTGAGAACCCTGCATTCTCTGCCGTCCCCGCCGGTGTCACTGCCGCAGCACCAACCGCTTGCCTCACTCAAGACCGCCGTGGAATCCAGCACCTACCTGGCACCGAAGCAGCAGGCGTGGCTCATGGAGCGTAGGCAGGAACTCCTCCACGCTTACGAACAGCTGGACTTCCCCTTGGGGCACGGGCACATCCACGGCGACGCCTATCCCGGCAACACGCTGTGGGACGACCAGGACGTCAGGCTTGGAGACTGGGACGAGGCGGCATCCGGCCCGCGAGAGATCGACTTGGCCAACACCTTCCAAGGAGTGCGCTTCGGTCGCACTTCCGCAGAGTTGGATGACTTCAGCTTTCGGTACGGCTACGACATCAGGCGTTGGCCCGGTCTTCCAATCCTCTGTGGCATTCGGGACCTGCACACACTCGGCTCCTTCATTCGGCGTGCGGATCGCGGAGACACGGCTGCCGCGGAGCAGCTGTCGTATCGTATCGAGACGCTCAGGAATACGGACACCCAGGCAAAATGGGGTGCGGCTTGAGAAGTCCAAAACTGGGGCGGAAGTCAGCTGTCCGTTCCCGGCGCAGCTGTAGCGGTTGCCAACAGGACAATCTCATGTGCGCTGGCGTCCAAAGACGAGCTCGTCTGACGCGACCGGACAGACACGTACGGTCACGATCCAGATCCGTGTAACCTGCTGCGTGCCCAGTGCCTTGTTCCGCCTGGGACGACGGGTTCGCAAGAATCATCTTCGGCTTGGAGGACGGGTGGCAGTACAGCGGATCACGACCCGCAATGCCCGTTTCCAGCAGCTGCAAACGCTGCTCAACAACCGCACCAAGCGAGGGCGTGCCAAGGAGTTCCTGGTCCAGGGCGTGCGCCCGATCACGATGGCAGTGGAGCACGGCTGGATCGTTCGTTCCCTGCTCTACGACGCCAACCGCCCGCTCTCCCGATGGGCCGAGGATCTGCTGCGCGGTGTCGGTGCCGAGCGCGTAGCGATGGCACCGCAGCTGCTCGCCGAACTCAGTGAGAAGGCCGACGGGGCTGCGGAGGTCCTGGCGGTGGTCGAGATGGCGCCGGACAGCCTGTCGCGGATCAAGGTTCGTGACGACTTCCTCGGTCTGGTCTTCGACCGGCCGACGCAGCCTGGCAACATCGGGAGCATCGTGCGGTCGGCCGACGCGTTCGGTGCCGACGGGCTCATCGTGACAGGGCACGCTGCGGACCCCTACGACCCCAAGTCGGTACGTGCTTCCACAGGGTCCTTCTTCGCCGTGCCCGTGGTGCGCAGCCAATCGCACCACGAGGTCATGGAGTGGCTGGAAAAGGGGCGCGCTCAGGGGCGACCGGTGGCCGTCGTCGGCGCGGACGAGGACGGTGACGCCGACGTCTCGGAATTCGACCTGACCCAGCCCGTCCTGCTGCTCATCGGCAATGAGACCGCGGGCCTCAGCGCGGCCTGGCGTGAGCTCTGCGACCACGTGGTCAGCATTCCGATGACAGGCTCGGCCAGCTCCCTGAACGCGTCGAACGCCGCCTCCGTCGTTCTCTACGAGGCGCGCCGCCAACGTCTGGCGAAGCAGCGCACGGTGTGACCTGCCGAGTTCACGTCCAGACCTCGCCGCTGACCGCTCTCTTGTAGACCGCCAGGTACTGGCGGGCGATGGTGTGGTGGCCCCATCGGCTCACCGCTGTTTCGCGCACGGCCTGGGCCTCGGGTAGCGATGCCAGCACGCGCTTCGCGTCACTGGGTGTGATCTCCTGCCCGACCGGCAGCACCGTGCCGACGCCGGGGACGATCTCGGGCAGGCATCCGTTGTCGCTGGCGATCAACGGGGTGCCGCTTGCTGCGGCCTCCGAGACCACGGTGGCGCCGGGCTCGATCCATCGTCCGCCGAATGGTGCTCCCCACGGCTGGGACAGCACGAGCTGCGCTCGGGCGCGTGCGATCAGTCGGGTACGGGCGCTGCCGCCGACCTCGCCCACGTAGCGGACGGTGTGCGGGAAGTCGGTCAGCAGGGCGTCCAGGTAGTCCTTCTCCCAGGCCGGTCCGGCGACGGTCAGCGACACGCCGGCGGCGTGCGCGAACGCCGCCGCTTCGCGTACGCCCTTGTGTGCGGAGACTCGGCCCAGGAAGAGGAGATAGTCGTCCTTCGCCTCCTGGAACCGATACCGCGAGGGGTTGACCGGCAACCGGATTACGGGGGCGGATACGGACCCCGCGGCACTGCGTTGTGCGCGGGAGAGGTAGATGCCGTTGATCTGGCGTTCAGGCACGCCATTGAGGTGGTGTGTGCTCACCGTCGGCCTGAGGTCACCGGCTGGCAGTGCGCCGGTGTTCGAGTGGTCGTGGACGATGTCCGGGCCGAACGCCTCGATGGCCTCGCGGATGTCGGCTGTCTCGACCGCAGCAGACACAGTGACGCCCTCCTGGACAGGGCTTCCTGGCGCTCCGAGGAGCAGGATCTCGCAACCGGCCGCCAGCAGTCCGTCCATGAGCGTGGCGACGACCCACTGGATCCCGCCGTAGCCCTGGGGTGGCACGGTGATCCATTGGCTGGGGTCGGCTCCGTAGCGGTATGGCGGAATGACCATGGCCACCTTCATCGGTTAACTCCCGGTTCCGGCATCGGCGGCGCTGTCCGGCTCCGTGTGATGGCCTCCCGACAGACTCCGAGTAGGACGCTGGCGGTGTAGAGCAGGGCAAGGGCGGTCCGTACTGGACGGACGCCGTCTCCTGAACGGTTGCGGTTCCACTCCTTCCCGACGCCTCGCCGTGCGTCATTGCGCCGTGCTTCACTGCGCCCCTGCCAGAAGGCGCGGCGCAGCAGGTAGGACAAGGTCAGCCGGTGGGCGGGGATCAGATGTTGGACCTCGGCGTCGTGCAGGATCGTCGCGGTGGCGCCACGCGCGACCATCTCCCGTACAAAGGTGGTGTCCTCGGCGGAGGTGAGGGAGCTGCCGATCCGGCCGAGGCGTTCGTCGAAGCCGACTCCGAGCAGGCGGGCGTGCTCGGAGTCGATAGCGAAGCTGCCGCCCCAGATCGACGCCGGCAGGGCGGGAGCGTGGGACCCGAGGTAGTGCAGCTGTCCCGAGGTGAGGAACCACGGGCGGCGGCGCCCCTGAAGATGGGCGGTGATCCTCGTCCCGGTGACGTGTGCGCCGACGGTCAGCGCGGCCCGTATCCGCGTCAGAGCCTCGACGGTGGGGACAATGTCGTCGTCGAGGAAGACGAGGTGCCGTGTCGTGGCCTCCTTCATGGCCTTGTTGCGGCTGTGGGCGAGTCCGTGGTTTCCCTCGTTGCAGATGACGCGGACGCGTGACGGAGGCGGCGAGGCGCTTGTGGGCAGCGCGGGAAGATGCCGGGCCGGCATGTCCGCGATGATCAGCAGGCGGTCCTGGGGGCCCATGACCGGGGTGGTGCGGACGACGGCTCCCGGCAGGCTGTCGGGGCGGTTGCTGCAGATGGCGATGGTGAGGGGCAGGCCGGCGCCGAGGGTCACGGGCGCACCTCCTGGCTGGGCCGTGGGCTGAGCTCTTCGCGGCCGATTTCCCACAGCACATCGGCCAGGTCTCCGAGGGCGGCGATGGCCCAGTGCCCCGCGCCTCCCTCTGTCGTGTAGCCGCGCTGGGTTTTCAGTTCGCGATAGACGGTCACGATCTCGGGATCGACCCCAGCAGGCGCACTCCATCCACTGTCGACGCTGACGATTGCGACCGAACAGCCGAGAGCGAGTGCTGGAGCAGCGTCGTGGTCGGGACGGTCGCCAACGACCACAGTGTGTTCCGGCTTCCAGCCCAGCCGGTCCAGGGCCCACTGGAAGAGACGAGGGTCGGGCTTGGCATAGCCGACAAGGGAGTCGAGCGCGACGAGTTGGACCTGGTCCTCGATGCCGAGAACACGCAGGGCGGCGAGGCATTCCGGGGGCTGGTTGGCAACGATGCACACCTCGTACACCCCGGCGAGGTGGCTGAGCGCGTCGATGGCTCCCGGAATGGGCTGGATGAGCGAGGTCCACCGATCGCGGATGCGCTGCCAACTCTTGGTGCCGTTGGGCGGGAAGAGGCTGGGCGGGGGTGTTCCGGGCGCGCGGTTCTGGTAGAAGTTGCGCATGGCCTGGAGGAACGCGTCCATGGTGAGGGCGGGATCGTCCGCCTGCGCGAGCTCCCAGACGCCCTGGAGCCAGGCGAGGTCGAAGGGCTCGTCGTAGTAGAGGATGCCGCCGACGTCGACGGCGAGGGTGCGGCCGATCATGCGGTGGCCGCCCGACCGGCGGCCCAGGTGTACCACTCGGGCTTGTCCGCGGTGTCGTTCTCGATGCTGAGGGAGGTCGAGGGTTCCACAGGGCCGTGCTCGCGGGCCCAAGCCGCGGTGCGTCGCAGCCCTTCGGCGAGCGGGGTGTCCGTCCAGTCGCCGAGCGTCTTACGGGCGAGGCCATTGTCGGTGTACGCGGCGTGGACCTCGTCGCGGGCCGCCAGGTGCATGATCGGGTGGTCGGGGACGCCCATGGCGGTACGCACAGCGTGGGCCATGTCCAGCACGGTGGTGGTCTGCGAGGAGCCGACGTTGAAGACCTGGCCCCAGGCGCCTGGCTGGTCGGCCGCGGCAAGGAAGGTGCCGACGATGTCCGGGGCGTAGGTGAAGGCGCGGATCTGGCTGCCGTCGCCGTACACGCTGATCGGTTCTCCGCGCATGATCTGGTTGAGGAAGATGGCGACGGCGTTGCGGTAGGGGTCGCCCATGTTTTGCCGCTCGCCGTAGACGTTGTGCATGCGCAAGGCGAAGTAGGGCAAGCCCTGCAGCTTCATAGTGACGGCGAGTTCGCGCTCCACGGCGAGTTTCGCGTTGCCGTAGCTGTCGGCGGGGGCGGGCTCCTCGTCCTCGCGCATGGGGACGTGTCCGTGGCCGTACACGGCGACCGACGAGGCGAAGCCGAATAACCTGACCTTGGCGGCCAGCGAGGCGTTGATCAGGTTGATGCTGCCGAGCAGGTTGACGGAGTAGTTGTGGTGCTTGACGGCGTGGCTGATGCCTTCGGCAGCGAAGGCGGCCAGGTGGTAGACGCCGTCGAAGCGGTACGAGGCGAAGAGTTCGGCGACAGCGGCCTGGTCGGCGATTGAGCCGACGATGAGGGTCGCGCCGTCGGGCACGTTCTCGGTCTTGCCTCCGTCGAGGTTGTCCAGGACGACGACGTCGTCGCCGTGCTCGATCAGGGCTGCGACGAGGTGGGACCCGATGAAACCGGCGCCGCCGGTCACCAGATGCGAGGGCATGTCGTGTCTCCCTTTGCGTGAGTGGGGTTCCGCTGCGGCCCAGAAGCGGGCTGCAGCAGGTCGTGCGAGATGTGGTTCGATCGGCCGATCGTGTTGCGGGGCTGGAGGGCTCAGGCTCCGAGGAGCTCGTTGATCTGCGCGAAATCGCCGCGGGCCCGTTCCGTGATCAGAGGGAGCCGTTGCCGCAGGGTGGCGCGCAGCCCGGCCGCGTCTGTGTCGTTGACGAGCCGGTCGATGACGGTGTCGTCCTGGACGAAGGCCCGGACGTCTGCGTGGATGTCGTCGACGTCGACGGTGTCGCCATAAGTTTCGGCGAGCACCCCGTTGAACTTGTGCGAGTGGCCGATCGCGATCGCCGGGACGCCGCTGGACAGTGCGCCGATCGCGGCGTGCAGGCGCTCGGAGACGACGAGTTCGGCGTGGGAGAGCACGCCCTTGTAGTCGGAGGCCGTCAGCGCGCCGGGCAGCGCCATGACCTGGCGCATGCCGACGGCCTCGGCGATGCCGGCGGCGAGGATCCGGTCGTCGTTGTGGGACCGGGAGTCGTGGCAGTGCGGCACGAGGATGACCGGCACCTTCCTGATGCGGACGAGGTCGGTGGCCAGTCGCGTCAGTGCTGCTGCGTGCTGGGCCTCTTCCAGGGCGCTGAAGCGGGTGATGCCCTGGCTGGGGGCGAGGCAGATGTAGGGGTCTTCGGGGGTGAGCCCCAGCGGCCTGAGCACGGCCGATATTCGCTCGCCGGTGGCTGTCGGCAGCAGGAAAGCAGGGTCGGAGGATAGTTGCACACGGTGCTCGGGAAAGCCGAGCTTGCCCACGAGGTAGCTGTGGGAGACGCTCTCCCGGACGGTGAGCAGATGGCACCTGGCGGCGACCGTCAGCCATGCCTCGGCGTCGACCGGATCATCGAAGGGACCGACGGACTGGCCGATCATGACCGTCGGGATGTCCCGCTCTTGCGCGGCGATGAGGGCACGCAG
This sequence comes from Streptomyces sp. NPDC104309, assembly GCF_055584025.1. Taxonomy (NCBI): domain Bacteria; kingdom Bacillati; phylum Actinomycetota; class Actinomycetes; order Kitasatosporales; family Streptomycetaceae; genus Streptomyces; species Streptomyces sp. NPDC104309. The sequence continues at coordinate 114,777 of NZ_JBVJMV010000019.1, forward strand.
GTACGGCGTGGAGACCCCGTAGTCCGACGTGTGCAGGTCGCCCCCCGTGGCGATGACCAGATCGGTTTCGGCGAGCAGCTGTTCGCGGCGTGCGGCCAGTTTGGTAGGGCTCTCCTGGGGGCGCATCTGCTGCCAGGAGCGGGAGACGACGAACGGATCGGCCGCGCAGCGGGCGCCGGTGAGGGCGAGGACTTCCTCGTCGAGTGCCGGGGTCTGGGTGAGGACGGTGGCCTTGTTGCCTCCTTCGGTGTTCAGTTGCTCGGCGATGGCGCGGGCCAAGGCCTCGACGCCGCGGCTCTCGCAGCTGGTGATGCCGGTGATCAGGACGTTGGACACAGCGGACCTCGCAGGGGTCATCGGGTGAACCGCATGAGTTCGGCCAGAACGGCGCGATAGTTGAAGCGCTCGTGGACTCGACGCTGGATGGTGGCCAGGCGCTCGCGGTACCGGGCTGGCTCGCGCATCATCCGCGCGAGGGCGTCGGTCGGATCATCGTCGAGCAGGAACAGCTCCACCTCGTCGCCGTAGAGCGCGGACAGGTAGCCCAGGTCCGGCCAGAGCGCGGGGATGCTGCCCGAGGCCAGGGTTTCGAACATGCGGGGGGTCAGCAGTTCCATCTGCGCGAGCAGCGGTCGGGCAAGCACCGGCGTGATCGCCGCCTGGGACATGGCGGAGACCACGTGGCCGAACGGAACGGGCGGCGCCACCTCGACTCCGTGCTCCTGCATCCAGCCGGGCTCGTTCGCGGTGGCGGTCACGTGGTCGGGGTGCGGGTCGCCGGTCCACCAGCGTCCGCACACCCGGATACGCCCGATCAGCGGCTGGGCGGCGGCTGCGGCCCGGATGAGGCTGGTCATCTCGTTCCAGCGCCACCAGTTCGCGCCGACGTACTGCAGCTGGTACGGCAGTGCCTGCGGGTGCGGGAGGTCGGTGGCGAGCTGGTGGATGTCCGGCATTCCGAAGTAGCTGAAGAACTCGGCTCCGTCGGGGAGTTGTTCATTCAGGCGCGGCTGCAGGATCAGATCGCTGAGGTCGGCATACAGCTTGTGCCAGGACTCGATGGTGTCCGCACCCGCGTTGTCGTCCACGCCGACGGTGACGTACGGGCCCCAGTGGCCGTCGGGGTCGAGGATGATGCGTCGCCGGCGAGGCACGGCCTCACAGAGTTCACGCTGTTGGCTCGAGAGGAACTGCCTGCTCTCGAATACGAGGACGAGGTGGGTGGCCCAGGTGATGTCGTCTACGAGCGGCAGGTGGACGTTCACCGTGCCGTCCAGGCGCGACAGTTGGCTGGAGACGCCGATCTCGCATTCGGCCGCTGAGGCGCCCCGGGCGTACTCGGCGATCATGTGGCTGGAGCCCGCGTTCCAGTGGAAGACGCCGGCGAACAGAATCCGGGGTCTGGTCATCGCGCGCTCCTTGCCCGCGGTCGGGCGTGACCGCCCGCTTGTGGGCCGAGCCGGCGGTGGGCGCGGCGCCGGGCCCGGATCAGCGGTGCTCGGCGCACAAGCCAGCACACCGCCTCGGCGGTCTCCCAGGTCCCGCGCCACCAGGTGGTCACTCCACCCACGCCACGTCCGCGCAGATCGTCCTTCAACCACCGGGTCGCCAGCCGCAGAATGGGCAGCGGGCGCCAGTCGATGTCGGTGAGGAGGTAGTAGTAGCGGTTGCGTCGCATCTGGATGCGCCGGTAACTGCTGCCTGTGGTTCCTCCGCCGCCGAAGTGCTGTATTCCGACGTCGAGCAGGAGGGCGACGCGCCACCCGGCCCAGCGGGCGCGACGGCAGAGATCGGTCTCCTCGTAGTACGTGTGGAAGACCTCATCGAAGAGTCCGACGGTACGCAGCAGCGCGGCGCGGACGAAGAAGGCCGCCCCCTGGACGTAGGCGTGCTCCAGGGTGTTCGGAGCCCGCCCGAAGGGCGAGCTGGCAGGTGAGGGGTGGCTCGGCCAGTCTCCGGCGAAGGCGTGCTGCTCGCCCCAGCGTAGAGCGGTCTTCGACCAGTCGTTGTACGCGCCCAGAGCAGTACTGCCCGACTCGTCGTACTCGTACTGCATGGGACCGACGACGCCGTAATCGGTCCAGGCCTCCATGAACTCGGCCAACTCGCGTACCAGCGACTTCGGGGTCTGGGTATCCGGGTTGACGAGGAACACGTAGTCAGCGCCGTAGTCGAGCGCCGCACGCATGCCGATGTTGTTGGCGCGGGCGAAGCCCACGTTGCTCTCGTTCTGAATGATCCGCGCCTGCGGGAAGCGGTCCTTCACGAAGGCGGTGCTGCCGTCGTGGGAGTCGTTGTCGACGTACCAGACCGTCAGGTCGATCCCGGGGGTGTCGCTGTCCAGGAGCGTGGCGAGACAGGGCTCCAGCCAGCGGCGCTCATTGGTGCCCACCGTGATGGTTGCCACCCGCACCTTGGTGCTCTGACCAGTGGAGTTGGGTCCGGTCATGGCAGCTCCAGCTCGGCCGGGGCGAACTCGATGACGATGCTGCGCCGGATCCGCGGGGAGGTGTTGCGGCGCGAGGCATGGGCGATGCGCACGTCGTGTACGGCGACGTCGCCGGCCGCGAGCGGGAGAGCGCGGACCGGGCCCTGCGCCTGGAGCGCCTCGGCATCCTCCGCACCGGACGCCAGGTGAGAGCCGGGGACGAATTCGAGGCATCCGTTGCCCTCGTCGGAGGCGTCGAGGAAGAGGCTCAGGTTGCACACGGTGTGCGGCGGAACGTTGGTCCGGTCGCGGTGCCAGGGCACCGGGGCGGCCACATCCGGCAGTTTGACGATCATGGCGCAGGCGGTGGCGCGTACAGGCCCGCCCAGGATGGAAGCGGCCATCGGGTGCAGGGGGCCTTCTTCGGCGTAGAGGCGTGCCACTGCCGGGGAGCCCTGGTTCTCCAGGTTGTGGATGCGGTAGAGAACAGGCGCATCCGTGCTCGCGGGCTTGAAGTGCCAGTAGTCGTCCGAACGGAACCCGTCCTGGGTGAAGCGCCGGATCAGGCCGTCAGCCTCGGCTCGGAGGGCCTCAAGCGCGCCCTCCGCGATCCTCCGGGGTAAGACGGCGTAGCCCTTCGTTCGAAAGCCTTGGAGCCCGTCACCAGGAAGGTTTTTCTGTAACGGCGCCTCGGCGCTCTCTGCCTGTCGCGGTGCGTGTCGCGTCATCGTTCCCTCGCTGCGGCGTCGTTGAGCTGCGTGGCGAACCAGTCGATGGTGGCGCTCAGTCCCTTGCGGGAATCGGTCTCCGGCTTCCAGCCGAACTGCTCCCAGGCGAGCGCTATGTCGGGCATGCGACGCCCCGGGTCATCGACCGGCCGGTCGATGAACTCGATCGGCGCGGTGGACCGACTCAGTTCCCGCACCAGGTGTGCGAGCTCCAGGACCGTGGTCTCGGCGGGATTACCCAGGTTGACGGGGCCGGGGTGGCTGCCTGTAGCGACGGCAAGGATGGCCCGGACGGTGTCGTCGACGTAGCACAGCGACCGCGTCTGCGAGCCGTCACCAGTGACGGTCAGCGGCTCACCAGCCAGCGCCTGGCGGATGAATGTCGGCACCGCCCGTCCGTCCTCCGCGCGCATGCGCGGCCCGAACGTGTTGAAGATCCGCACGATCGCGGTGTCGACATCGTGCTTGGCGCGGTAGGCGGTGGTGACCGCCTCCGCGAACCGCTTCGCCTCGTCGTACACGCTGCGCGGCCCCACCGGATTGACGTTGCCCCAGTACGACTCCCGCTGCGGGTGCTGCAGCGGGTCGCCGTAGACCTCGGAGGTGGAGGCGAGCACGAAGCGGGCCTGCTTCTCCCGAGCCAGTTCCAGCGCGTTGAAGGTTCCGAGGGAACCGGCCCGCAGCGTTTCGACCGGCAGACGCAGGTAGTCCTGCGGGGAGGCCGGCGAGGCAAGGTGGAGTACGAGATCGACCTCCCCGCGTATCGAGATCGGGCCCGTGACGTCGTGGACCAGCAACTCGAACCCGTCGTCCGGCTGACGGTGCACGACGTTGTCCGCCGTGCCTGTGAGGAAGTTGTCCACGCACACCACCTCGACACCGCTGTCGAGCAGCAGATCGCACAGGTGCGAGCCGACGAACCCACAGCCGCCGGTGACGACGGCGCGCCGGAAGGGGGCCGAGTCTGGGCCGCGTCTCGGTAAAGGGATTCCCATAGTGTCTCACTCTTCGTAATTGAGGCGAAAGGTGACATGGCTGTACTACATGGCGACACGTGACGAGAAGTGCGGTGGGCTCAGCAGTGTTCGGCTGGTTGGGGCTCCGCGACGGCGCGGCCGTCAAGGTTCGTACTGCTGAGTGCGCGCACGGCCTTACCGCCCGGGATCTGCGTCCAGCTCCAGTTCCGGGCGAGTTCCGCGACCAATGACAGCTCCCAGTCGGCCTCGGAGGTTTCGACGCCACCCCTCAGTGGGACTTCGCTGCTGGCCCAATGGATCGCTTCCACGACGACACCCTCGTCAGCCTGCCAGTGGCCGTCGCCGCCGCCACGAGTGAGGCGAAGCGCCACGGTGGCGGCGATCGGTTCGACGGCCAGGGCGCACGGCAGTCGAGGCGTGCTCATTGACTGCCCAGTGTTGAGCGTCAAGGTCATCATCTGCTCCTTCGCAAGACGTGGTCCCTTGGTTGAGCACGGCTTCAATCCCGCGGAAGCCGCTGTGAGATGCGGGTCACGTGCGACACGTGACCGATTTCAGGCCCGGCTGCGGCGATGCCGAGTTGTCAAGTTGTTGCTGCCGCCGCGGATGAGGCCACCCATTCGTCCTTCAAATGGCATGCCCATACGGCGCCTTGAGTGCCCCCAGAGTGCTCGCCGAGCTCACCCATCGCACATATCGGGGGTAATATCACCGGAGTGATGCGGACATTTGGGTCAGTCCCGCGACGTGGGGGAAGCCTGCGTCGACCGTCAGCCGACGACTCTGGGATAAGAGGCGGAATCGCGTCCAGCTCAATAAGGATTCGCAGAGGTGCTGGTGGCGATTGGTCACCGCAGTACTTAGGAAGGGCGAGGTCGAACAATCTGCGTTACAACCGCCGCCAGACACTCTTAACAGTGGAGATTTTACGGCGTGTCGTGACGGCCGCGCACGCCATGTCACCGATCGGGCTCGTCCGTCGAATCCGGCATTCGGAGCATGGGACCGGTTAGTTCTGCCGGAGCATCGAGCCCGGCTAAGAGTTCGACGATCTTGTCGATATTGGTCAGCCGTCGAGCCCTCGACTCCAGCATGGATAAGAAGGCCTGACTTAACCCCGTGAGTTCGGCCATGTCGCTCTGTCGCAGACTGCTTGCTACGCGAACCAGGTGGCACAGCATGCCAAAATCGCGGGTGCACAGGGCTTCCTGAACATCAGTACGTGCCCATACTGCGATCGGCACACTCGGTACAGGCTCGGGCCGATTTCGTGCGCCGTGTGAACAACTGCTGCAATATGCACCCTCGTTATATCGACTGAGGACACATTGGCATCTTTGGCAGCGGCGACCGAGTCGCTCTATATCTGTTTCCGCAGTGTGATCAGGTGCGTGGGCGTATTCCCAAGGCCTGGATTCCGTCTTCGCATTGCCTTCGCCCATTGGCTTGCGATTGGCTGGCGTGTCGGCAGCGAGGGCGATCAAGTTGCTCCCCCCAACGTCAGTTGGCATCGCGTTACTGCCCCGAGAATGCGCGTCCAGCTGGACCTGGACCTGGTCGTGAACGTGCCCCGAGCTGGCGATCACGACGCCAGAACCCACCCGAACAGGTCAGACGGCAGGCGGTTTGGCCTGCGGACATGGCCTGCACTCGCGCTCTGCACTCGCACGTTCCACGACAGGTTGATCCCAGTAACGAATGGCATTTACAGCTCCAGCGAGAGGCGAGACGGACTCGGGACGCGGGACATCAAGTGGCGGCTTCCTTCGCAGGTTTCGCCGCTCCCTACGGGCTCTGCTCAGTGCGCGGCGCGAGCGTTCGGGCGAGTCAGCGATCGCGGCCCGCTGGGGAAGATGTGGCAGTGCATTCCTGGGGGCGTCATGCTCTCGGCCGATGGAAGAACGGCGTGGCACGTCTCTCCAAGTGCAACAGTTCCCGACTCCTCCCATCGGGTGGCGGTGCCTACGGGCACCAGGAAGTACAGCCGAGGCTCCGGTCCCTCGTGGACCAGGATCGCGGGGCCGACCGGTTCCTCACGCTCGTTGAGGATCTCGATCGCTCGCCGGCCCACGGCCTCCACGGCTCGCACGGCGTCCCAACACTCGCCCACCATGCTTAGCTCGGGCTCTTCGCCGATGGGCATCCAGCGCGGCGGAAGCGCGCGAGCTGCCGGATTGGCGTCGGACACAGAATCGGACACAGAAAAGGTCTCCTCACCACTGGGTGTGAGGAGACCATTCCACTCGGTGAGTTCTATGCGCGGACAAATTGTCCGTGGGTTTTGTTCGTCAAAGCCCTTGACAGTACTACCTCATGTTGCGCTAAGGCCTGTCCAACTCCCGAACGCGGACAGCTCGTTGGTGGGGTGGGCATCCAGCCTGAGGAGCGCCGCAGTCGTCTCGCGGGCGGAGGGGTGGAACCGCGTGTGGTTCGGAGCGACCTTCCGTGCCCGCTTGAGATCGGCGAATGCTCCAGCCCGGTCACCTGTGGCGAGCTTCGCGGAAGCCACGTCGATGAAGTGGTGACTGGACCGCTCGCCGACAGTCGTAGCCGACGGAGCCCACTCACCACCAGAAGCCGGAGACCACTCAGTGAGGCGAGCGAGAGCCTGCTCGGTGTCACCCATGTCGATCATCACGTGCACTTCGTGAATACGAATGTTCGTGGGGCCGAACGACATCTCGTACGCCAACGAGTCATGGTTACCCGCCATTCCCGCCACATGCTCCGCCTCACGCAGGTACGTATCCACGCGGTCCGGATTGTTCTCGCGGGCCTCGAGCACCGCCAGCTTCAGCAGCAGCGCGCCGTCGACGGCGAGCGCATCGTCGGAGAAGGAGCGTTCCGGCTGGAGTCGCTCCAGCTCGGTCCGCAGCGCGACGAGCTTGCGGCGCCCGGACGAGTAGGCGCCCTGTCGGAGCATCGCGCCCGCGACCAGATAGCCGCCGGTGAACTGCATCAGAGGATCACCAGAGCGGTCGGCCGCCCACCGCACCCGCTCCAGAGCGGTGTTTGACAGATCGTGGTGGCCCATCTTGTGGGCCAGCGAGTTCACGGCGCGGTAGGCGCGAGCCAGGTGCCAGAACGCCTTGCTCTGGTCCCCGTTGCTGCCGTCGAGGGCTACGTGTGTCAACTCGGTGATGATCGGCGGAAGCAGAGGCCCCATCGGGGCGTAGCGGGCGTCACGACGCAGGGCTGCCACTTGGTCGACTTCCGAGGCGAGCACCGGAAGCGCGCGAGGGGCTATGTCCAAGTCGTCGGGGCTGTCGTAGCAAAGCAGGAGGCGACGCAGCTCAGGGATAACAGCGTGCACGCGGTCTTCCGCCTCCGGCTCACCATAGTACGGCTGACCGGTCAGAACCTCGGGGCCGAAGTGCAGTGCCTTGGCGAGCGACAGCACCAGCGACGGTGAAGCCTTCCGCGCACCGGACTCCAGCTTTTGTATGTAGCTCGCGGACACGGCGACCTTTTGCGCCAGTTGAGCGGTCGACAGGTTCCGTGTCCTGCGTGCCACACGGAGACGGTCTCCCAGCGTCAGGTTTTCACTCATCGGTGGATCTGTCCCTTCGCGACGGAGCACTCGAATCAGAGTACGGAAGTTGCCCCTACCCCGCGCCCCTGGTCGCCAGGTGTCAACCGAGCCAGCAGCCATGCGACGGGCGAGTGGATCTTTCTGTGTCACATGCGGGTCGCGCTACACCATTTTCCGGATTGTGTAAATCGCATTAATTAGCCAGAAACTGGGCACGCCCGAAAGGTTTCACAACGCGAGAGTCAAGTGGTTTCGGCGAATAACCTACGGACAAACTGTCCGCGCCTGAGTATCAGTCTGCCTACTGACGGTATCCGGATTCGGCGCCACTCAAGCCGCCAGGTCAGCGGGCGATGTCACCGACGCGGCGCGCTGGGCCTCAGCGCCCGGGGCAGGTTACGGATCGGACCTCAGGCCCGTTCTGCCGCTTCAGGCGCGAGCCGGCTCGTGAAACCGTCGCTACGCAACCGTTCGAAAGCCGCCGCCACGTCGTCGGAAATCTCTTGCTCGATCATGAACCCTTGCCGTGGGTACACCATGAGCCCCTGCTGAGCTCCCACCAACATATCGATGACGAGACGCGCGTCCTGGATCGAATCGACGTACTCGGAGAGCGTCATGAGTGTGGAGGTGCTCACCCACCCCCGAGTGTCACTCGGAGCGCAACCGATGACGGGCACCCCGCGATCACCCTGGTGATATCACCGCCGTTATGTGCGAAGTCCCCTCATCAGAAGCAGGGTTAAGACCATGGACAAGCAGCCCCCAAGTATCGGGTGACGTCCGGAGCGCATCGTTCCCGCAGTGCAGGCGTACCAACGCCGCACAACTGCGACGCATCGCGCCGCCGACAGACCTCGCCTCTGCCCCACCGGAAACACCACGGATGGCGGGGGCGGTTTTTGGCGCCTGTCGCGTCAGATTGCACCACCACTCAGCGGTTGCGTCTCGTGCGACCGCAGGATCCCCAGGCCACTCGCTTGCCGAGAGGTCCCGATGAGAGGAGAGCCGAGTGACCACGACCGCGAAGGGCACGAAGGCCAAGAAGGCCAAGAAGGAGGGCGGCGGGACCAGCGTCGGCCTGCTGGTCGCCGTCGAGCAGCTCGCCGTGGCCCATGACCGCAGCGAGGCGGAGCGGTCCGACGTCACCAGCTCGCAGAACAGCGCGGGCGATGACGGCGACAACCGTGACCTGAACCTTCCCAAGGAGTAGGAGGAATTCATGGAGCACCGGCTCGTCACAGGTATCGAGAAGGCGCTCGGCTGGGGCGGGCCGGGGCCCGTGGGCACTGCGTTCGCTCGCGGGCACCTCGCCGACCTGGACCTCATCACCCGGCTGATGACCCCGAACCGGCTGCTGGAGACCATCAGGCACCGCCACCTCGCCAACCCCCAGCTGCGCTGTTACGCCGCAGGAGACGAGGTACACCCCTCGCTCTTCCTGTCCACCAACGTCAACCGGCGCCGGCAGGCCGTCAGCCAGGCCGACATGGCGGCCGTCGGCCGGATCCTCAACAGCGGCGGAACCGTGGTGTTGGACCATGTCGACTCCTTCGACCTGACGCTGGAAGTCGCCTGCCGCGCTCTGGGCTGGTGGTCCGGCGAGCTCACCTCCGCCAACGTCTACCTGGCCGTCGGCGACACGGACGGCTTCAACCTGCACTGGGACGACCACGACGTGATCGCTGTGCAGCTCTCCGGCGAGAAGTCGTGGGAGGTCCGAGGCCCCTCCCGCCCAGCGCCCATGTACCGCGACGCCGAACGCAACCTCATTCCCTCGGAGGAGGTGTTCTGGAAGGGCACCATGCTGGCCGGCGACGTCATGCACATACCCCGCGGCTTCTGGCACACCGCAACGAGGATCGGCTCTGGCGACGACGGCCACTCCCTCCACGTGACCTTCGGCCTCACCAAGCGCACTGGCGTGACCTGGGCCAACTTCCTGTCCGACGCCGCGCGCGCCGACGAGAACTTCCGTACGGACCTGGAGCGCGGCGACGATACGGTCGCCGGCGACGTGCTCGCCGCGAAGCTGACCGATCTCGCCCGCGAGTACGACCCCAAGCGGTACCTCGCGGAACTGCGCGCGAACACGCCGCCCGCTCGGCACATGCCCCACGTCCCAGTGTTCGGCCCGATCGAATACGCCGCAGCTGTGACCGAGTTCGAGCCGGTCATCACACCCTCTGGTGACACGGTCCAGGTGGTCGGCGGCGGCAAGCGTCTCACCTTCCACGGCCGCGCCGAACCCGCCCTCCGTCGCCTTCTGTCCGGGCACCCGGTGCACCTCACTGACGATGACCAAGACCTCACCACGCTCGCTGAGCACCTGATCCAGGAGGGGCTGTGCGCACCGCTGACCGCCGAATCGCTCTCGGCCTATACCGGACTGGTCACACCCGACAACTACTAGAAGGCGCACTGCAGCACGGGGTCACGGACCTCGACACCGCGTTTAACTACCGCCAGTTCGCCTCCCACCGGACCCTCGCGGCGATTGCCGACGACCTGCTGCCCGCCTTCACCATCTCCACGAAGGTCGGATACTTCCCCGACGGCCACGACCTCGACCCCGCGCGGCTTCGTGTTGCGGTCGAGCAGTCGTCAGAGGAACTCGGCCGCACCCCGGACACAGTGCTCCTGCACAACCCCGAGTCCTCGGTCGACGGCTTCGCCGACGCGTGCTCCGTGCTCCTGGAGATGTGCGAGGCAGGGCTCTGTAAGACCTGGGGACTTTCCACCTGGGACCCTCGATCTCTCCTCAATGCCGACTGGGAGATTCCACGCCCGGACGTGGCGATGGTCCGCGCCGGCCTAACGGTCTCCGCCGGGATCCTCGACGCAGTGGTCGAACTCGTCGACCGAGCAAGGATCACAGAACTGTGGGGAATGGCTCCCTTCGCAGGGAACGCGGACGACTCGATCTGGCAGACCGTGGACACCTCCATGTTTCTCGTCCCGGGCCAGCAGCGCAGCGCGCTTCAGGCGGGCGTCGCCGCAGCGTTCGCGATACCTGAAGTCACCCGTCTCGCGGTCGGCACCTCCAACGTCGAGCACCTCGTTGAAGCGGTCGGTGGCTCGCGACTTGAGGTCAACACCGAAACGGTGACGGTGTACCGGGAGCTGCTGCGAGAGAGGGCTACCGTGAGCGCAGGAGCCCCGTCCAGGAAGGACCACTAGTGCAAGCCACCTTGGATGACCTCTCAACCGTTCCGCTCGGCGATGTCCTCGACGACGTCGAGCGGCGGCTCGGACGTCAGCTCAAGCGCGAGGACAGCCACTTCAGCAAGTACAACGGTACCGCCGGATTCCGAACCGACGAAGCCACATGGGTCCGGCTCGCCTGGCGGCGTACAGAGAAGATCGACACCCAGGCCTGGACCGGCTTCGAGGCTGCGGCCGCGATCAAGGGCGTGCCTCGACCCGAATGGTCGGCCGCGGCCGTCTGGACCGACCAGACACGCGGCGTGGTGTGGCGTGCGGACGAGATGACGCTTGTGGAAGACGGGGCCCTCTCCGCCACCGGCGACATCACCGCGGATCCTGGGCTGCCCGAGCAGTGGTGGATCGACCTGCGGACCGCGCTCATCCACCTCGCGAAGCACTCCACAGACCGCGTGTCCATGGGCCAGGCCCACCTGACCCGCCGAATCCACGAGGTCTACGGGAAGGACATCGACACCACGATCACCGACTGGGCCTGCGCCCACGGCGATCTCGGCTACGCCAACCTTTGCGGCCCCGGCCTGTCGATCATTGACTGGGAGAGCTGGGGCATGGGCCCGGTCGGATGGGATGCGGCCTGTTTGTGGTCCGCCTCCCTGACCGTGTCGGCGCTCGCAGAACGAGTACAGGCTCTGTTCTCCGATGTCCTGGCGACTCGCGGAGGTAAGTTGTCTCGCCTGCTGCTGTGCGCGAACGTCGAGCGAGCTTTCCGACGGACAGGCAGGAAGGCGCCGTTGACCGATACGATGGCCGCCGCCGCAGCCTCGCTGCTTCGCGAGTTGCACTAGATAGCGCGCCACGGAACCCGGTCTCGCCACGGCCGCCCGACTGACGAGCTGCCCTGCCCTTCGGCTCCCCCCGTAGCTGGAGGGCAGGGCTTCGTCACGACATCTGCCGCCCATCCCAACGACTACGAGACGGTAACCCGCGCGCCGCGCCACCGGTGGGGGCTTGCCGAGCGCGTGGGTATCGTCCTGTGTGACGCCCGCCGTTTGCTGGTGTGGACGGAAGCGGGGGATACCTCCGTGCGACACCGAGGGCTATGCCGCATTCCTGGCCGACCTTGTCCGCAACCACCGAGTGCCACGATACGAATCCGAACTGAACTGGTGATCACCGGCCAGGAGGCCAGCACCTCACACAGCGGAAGAGGGCGAAGAAGCCTCAGCCGTACGGCCGGCCGGCGACGCGATGTTGTAGCCCTACGAGTCGGAGTGCTTCCTACGATTCAGGCCACGGCGCTGGAACCAACGCGACCCGCCTGATCGCGACGGCGTTCCATACACCGTCGAGTCAAGCAGGACGAAGATCTCCGGTCGCCTACGCCGGGCTTCGGGGGAATGTTAGCGAACTGGTCGGATGCTGCTCAGGCTGCTTGACGCTCAACTCGTCGATACATACGGGTTATTGGTATAGCTTCCGCGGCAGTCGGGTGGGTGCTGCCTGCATAGGTGACGATCGCCCTCTCAGTAGGCACGTTGCCCTGCGAGGACGTCAAAGTTGCGATCTGCTTCGTATAGGTGGGGATTGCCAGTTCGAACCAAGTGATCTTCCCCGCTGTGCACGGATTCGACCCCCACTCTGTCGCCAATGCGGCGATGAGGAATAGGCCGCGCCCATGCTCATCCGTGGACAGTGGCTGGGACGGAGCCACCGGGGTGGGGTCGGCATCAGTGACTTCCACGCGGAGCCGCTCTCCGGTCCACCGTACGCACACCACGCACGCGTCCTTCGTGTACGTGACAGAGTTCGCGACCAGTTCCCCGGTGAGCAGCTTCAAGTCGTGGGTCAGCTCCTCGCCCAGATGCAGCCCAAGCTGCCGAGCGCGGTCCGCAACGCGGTCCCGTGCTGCCGGCACCTCCTCGACCAGAGGTGGGACGGTGAACGCGTAGGGCGATTCTTCGAGCGGGCGCGACATAGCTGGAACCTCTCGATGGGCAGGAGCTAGGGCGTCAACGCGATCTCCGATAAGTGAACGGATCGCTCGCCGACCTCACCGGGTAGCCCCGCAGGGCAACCGTGAGATCCGGTAAAATCCCGGCAAGTGGCGGATGACCACCATGGGCCACAGGCCGCCCGACTCCCTATCCCTCTGGTGATATCACCGTCGCGATGTCAATGAGACTGCGCCAGCCACTCACCCAGGGCCGCGACGACCGAACTCTTTCCCACCCGGTGAACACACGGTTCTGCTCGTCCTCCGGCAACGCGGCCAGCGTCGTGGCTGCGCCGTTCGGCGCGAAGATCGACCACAGATCGGACCAGGACCGTGGACTGTTTCCACGGACGGGAGCGGCGTGTTCACCCCCTTGCGAAAGATCGAGCACCACCGCAACGAAGATCAAACTGACGCGATCGGCCCCAGACGAAACGCGGAGGTTGGCACGTTCTTACGAATGTCACCAACGGCGGCCACACCACGAACTGCGATGCGGCAGAAGGTCTACCTGAGAATCCCGAAGGTCACCGCTGCGGCCAGTCCGCCAAGCAGAGCGCCGGCAATGGTCTGCGTGACGGTGTGGCCACGAAGTGAACCGTCCCGGGTTTGATCGAGGCTCAGCGGCGGCATTGCTAGCTAGAACCGTCGCCGTGTCCATTCTGGTGATCATTATTCCGCCTGTGCCTGGAAGCTGGTTCAGCGCAGTAGGGCGAAGGTGCCGGCGGCAACCGCTGTACCGAGAATGGTGCCGGCTACCACTTGGCCGAGAGTGTGGTCGCGTAGCTCGACCCGCGACCAGCCAACGATCGCGACAGCGACGTAGCCGAGCAGCAGCCACGGGCTGATCGCTTGTACGAGCATGATGACAGCGCCAGCTGATACGGCTTGGTGAACGCTGATCTTCCAGGCCGTAGTGATCAGCATCAGGATGGCGAGCGTGGCAATCATGCTGGCTACGAGCGCGATCAGCACGGGTGGCGAGCCGAAGGTGACCATGAGCAGGAGTCCGACTGCCACGGACGCCAGGATGACTGCCATGACGACGAGCCGGGCCGTTCGCGCGTCGACGTTGCGGTTGTCCCAGCGCCCCTTGCGTATGCCGTGGTCGATGAACGCCATGGGTATCACTGCGGCAAAGAGGATGCCGACGCAGCTCCAGGCGACACCCACCAAGCCCTCGGCATGCCACCCGGTGGCCAGGCAGACGATGACGATCCATGTCTTCGGGTGGAGCCATTCACTGATCAAGGTCGCACGCCTGTGCTGCGGCCTGCTTTCCATGTCTGTGAGAGTCATGCCGCGGTCATCTCCGCTCTGTCGTTGAGTCGCGCTCTTGTTGCCTCGGCCTGGGCGAATTCCGCCACATGAGGGCAGTGCTGGTAAGCGGCACTGACGTTGCGTAGCCATCGGAGCTCGCTGTCCGGATCCTGGCCGTCCCTCAGTGAGCGAGGGTGGTCTCCCGGGCGCGGCTGCGCGTCTGGAGCAATCAGTGCCGCAGCCTTGAGCCAGGACGCCTCAGCGATCTCGTCACGCAGGTTTGCGAAGTGGGAGCAGGAGTCGGCTGCTGTGAGCGCGCGTTCTTGCACCGAGGCGGGGATGTACTCCCGTAGAGCGAGAGACGCGTCCCCGATTTCTACCAGGCACCGATGGAAGCGGAGATGGACGCGTCGGCGAGGTAGGTCGGTCTGAAGGACGACGTGGGGAGCGGCGGATGTGAGGCCCCACCAAAGAGGCTGCAGTTCTTTGAGCGCTCTCCATTCGCTCACGGTTGAAGCTGCTACGGAGATGGGTGGGAGGCAACTTCCCACCGATATAACGAAGATGGCGGATACCTTGAGAGCAGTCGACAGCTGTTCCTGATGAGTTGTCATATCTACTGACGGGGTGCTGGATGCGCAGAGAACGAGATAGCCCGCACGCTCAGTCGCGTAGAGGATGCCGATGCCGCATCCGATTCCCAGTAGTGCTAGTCCTGCACGAACCCACCCGTCCTTGGAGTGGCGGGCGGCGTAGAAGAAGAGTGAGGACGCCACCGTCATTGAAAGGCCGATGTATGTCGTGAAAACGGCAACATGCAGTAGTGCCCACGGGGAGCTGCTGTTGGCTTCCAGGTAGTCCTCGCCCTGACTGCTGGTTGGTCCAATGGCAAAGAAGAAGACCATCAGTACCCAGGCGGCTGTGCGTGCTGCCCAACGCGTGCGGGTCAGATATCCATGGGGGCGAACTACGGCTATTACGAAGTCCACGACCGCCGTTGCAGAGAGTGTGCCGGTCAAGTGCTTCATCAAGTAAGACAAGTTGTCGATGCCAGCCGCACGGTCGAAGCTGGAGGAAACGGCAGGGATCTCCAATGTCATGGCTACTGCGAGGGCGGCAAAGGCGGTACTCAATGCCCGCTGCTTGCGTGAGTGACGCAGGGAGGGGAGCCTCCACAACGTCACTGCCCACAACAGACCTGCGACGACTATCTGATGGTTCATCGGCTAGCGGTTCTTTCTGGGGTGCACCAGCGCGCCATCGACGCGGGCAAGAAGGCCGGTGCGAGTGTCCATGTCCGCGTCGGCGGCTATCTCTTCGCAGATGTCGCGCAGGATGGAGGCTGCGAACTCGGCGTCCTGTTCGTCCTGCGTGGCGTAGCTGGTCCGCGCGAATGCGCCTTGGAGGGCTGTGGGTTCGATTTCTGACGGCAGCGAGTCCGCCAGCGCGGCAGCGTGGCTGCTGCCGCTATGGCCCAGGAAGTAATGGGCCAGTTCATGGAGGATCACATGCTCGCGATGCTTTTCGCTGGTTCCGCCGGCGTGATAGATGTAGTCGCTTTTGGCGTAGGCCAGCCACAGCCCGCACGGCGCGTCGGGTCCGCCGGTGTCCGGCATGACATTGAGGACCATCTTCCGCCCCCTGGAAGCAGCCAACTCTGCGCAGAACGCCTCTATGTTGAACGGCCTGGGTATGCGGATGCCGCGGAGGTGAGTTTCACATGCAGCTCGGATTCGCTTTTCCCGCTCTCGCGCATCGAGCGGGTCTCGCTGCCTCCTGATGGCCCAGTGGAGCATATGACGGGTCTTTCTTGCAGGCGAAAGGGGGAGTTGGTCATTTTCTACGCTGCACCGTAATACATGCCCGTCACACGCATCGACGCGCATCCAGTAATTGGTGGCTGGCGGTAGAAGTTGTGGGGCAATAGGGACAAGTCCACTTGCCTGAAGGTTTCGAAATCAACTATCACCCTCGTCCAGGCCCTCCAGCTTTCGGGTCTGCTCGATCACTGTGCGGATCATTTGAAGGGACTGGCGGCTCAGTCCGTTGGCTCTTGTCGCCAGGGTCTCGACGCCCGCGTCCCGCATGGTCGCGAGGAGGGCCAATCCCTCTTCGACAAGATCTTTATCGTCTGTCGAGAGATCCTTCGTGAAGTAGTCCGGTCGAACGTGGAAGAAATGGGCCAGGGCGCTGAGCGTATTGATCGTCGGGTTTCGCTGCTCTCCGCTCCTCAGTTGGCTGATGGTGCTTGGGGATACCGACGGGCCCCCGGCCTTCGCGATGGTGCGCGACACATCGCTGTGCCGGTAGGGCTTGCCTGTCGAGGGGTCCGGTACTGACGCGAACAGGCCGTTGAGGCGCTCGGCGATCGTTCCAGCCTCGGGGTCTGAGCTGTCTTCGATGGTGGGTTTTGGCATGGTGCTTCCGATCTCTCGCTGACCGCCTCAGCGTACTTCACTGGCGATTCTGGCAGATTCGGGGAAGCTGAGGTCACTTTAATGTTGACAGCTGCCCTGTTGATCAGCGTATGTTCATGGTCCAACCCATACGCAGCGTGACGAACGGAGGGCAACACAGTGCCACGAACACGCGGTCCGGCCACGTCCTCGGCGGGCACTTCCGCACCTGCCGAGGCTCGGGCAAGTCCGCCGTAACCGTCTTAAATGCCAACGGCGTCCAGGAGCTACCAACTCCGGGACGCCGGGCCGGCACCCCGAGGGGGCCGAATCACATCTCGCGGGCGGCGTGCCTTTTGCACGAGAACGCCACACCGCGCTCCTACGAACAACGGAGTATCGCATGCTCGCCATGCCGAGCGGAACCCCGGCCTGCCCGGACACCGATCGCCAGCACCGCCTCGCCGCCCAGCTCGCCGACATGATTCCGGGCGCGGCGACCATCCGGGTCAGCCTCAACGACCCGAAGCAGGCGTGGCCCCACCCGCACGCCATCGTCAAGGACGAGGCCGGGGAGACCATGGAGCTGGGCCGGACGACCGCCAGGGTCGCAGCCCGCTGGATCCTGCGGGTCTGGCCGGAGGCGGACTGGACACGGCCGCACACCTTCGACCTCGCCGACGCGACCCTCACCCGCAGCGACCTGATCGCCGCCGGTCGGGGCCGCTGACATGGCGCGGATACGAACCATCAAGCCGGAGGCATTTGTCTCCGAGTCGCTCGCCGAAGTGAGCGTCGAGGCAGAGCGGACCTTCTTCGGACTGCTCACCCAGGCCGACGACCACGGTCGCCACCGCGACAATGCCGCGATCATCGCCGGGCTGCTCTGGCCCCTACGCGCCGAGCACACCTCGGTCCACGTCGAGGACGACCTCCACCAGCTCGCGAACGCTGGCCTGATCTGCCGATACACCGGCTGCGACGGCCGCCGCTACCTCCACATCGTGACCTGGTCCGAGCACCAGAAGATCGACAAGCCGAGCCAGTCCCGCCTGCCCTCCTGCTCGCAGCACCACGGTGCCGACCGGTGCGGCCCCTGCAAGGGGACCTGCACCAAGCGGGCCAAGGAGTCGCCCACCCCTCCCCGAGGCCTCGCCGAAGCTTCGCCGAACGCTCCCCGAGCCCTCGATCTGCCCGCGCAGCCCGCCGCGACGCCTCGCGGCCACGCAGACCAGGCTCCCGCCGCCCAGCAGGACGCCTTCGACGGCATGGCCGGCATCCCTAGCCGCGCGGGCACGAAAAATGCAGGTCAGGACGCATTCGCCGAGGGCTCCCCGAACCTTCCCCGAAGCCTCGGAGAGGGCTCGGCGCCTGGATCTAGGATCTTGGATCCTGGATCTTCTATCCCTACGGGGCGCACAGCGCCCGCAGCCCCCGTATCAGCCAACCATCTCGTCAGCGAGTACGTCGCTGCCTGCGACGAACGCCCGCCCAGCGACGTGATCGGGCACCTCGGGCGGATCACCAAGAAGCTCCTGGGCGAGGGCATCGCCCCGGAGCACATCCGGGCCGGACTGCAGAACTTCGCAGCCAACCCCAAGCACCCGAGCGTGCTGACCAGCATGGTCAACGAGGCCATGAACGCACGCTCCGGTGGTTTGGCGCGGCCGGGAATCCGCCCTAACGTGCCCGCTCACCAGGCGTGGACCAACCCGGCCAACGCTGCTGCCGCCTACGCCGAGGAGCTGTGATGCGCACCCGTAACCGCGAACCGCAGACCCTCGGCGAGGGCACCCTGGACCGGATGGCCCGGATCCTGGCCGCTCGCAACATCGCCCCGGCCGCCGTCGCTGCACTGGTCGACGAGCCCGAGCCGTTCTCCCCGCTGGACGCCCTGTCGGCGGGGATGCCCCCGCGCTACCAGGCCGCCGTCGCCGACCACCCCCAGGTCCTGGCCTGGGCCCGGGACGTTGCCGAGGCGGCCGTCGCCCCCAGCCTGGGAGCCCGACGGCAGGTCACCACCGGACCCAGCCTGCTGATGGCCGGGGTCGTCGGCGCGGGCAAGACGCACCAGGCGTACGGTGCGGTCCGGCGGCTGGTGCAGAGCGGAGTCGGCGTGCGCTGGCGCGCGACCACCGCCGCCGACCTGTACGCAGACCTGCGCCCCCGGCCCGGGGTCGATAGCGAGCGGGAGCTGGCGGCCGTCAGCCGCTGCCCGCTGCTGATCATCGATGACCTCGGCGCGGCCAAGGCGTCCGAGTGGGTCGAGGAAGTGACGTATCGGCTGATCAACCGCCGGTACAACCACATGCTCCCGACCTTGATCACCACCAATCTGGCGATTAAGGACCTCCGGGCCTACCTCGGCGACCGCGTCACCTCCCGGCTCGCGCAGATGACCACCCGGGTCGAGTTCGAGCCGGTCGACCGCAGACGCCACCGCGCCGCAGCCTGACCCGCCGCAGGCCGCCACGCCGGGCCGCGCCCTCAGCGCGCCGCCCCATGCACCTCCCGACCCAGCGCACCCCTCCGCCGACGCCCCTGCACGCGGAGAGCGATCGGAGCAACCCGCATGACCACCACGACGATCAGCAGTGCCCGCCATCGGTCGCTCGGCGACCACACCTGGCGGGACCAGGCCGTCTGCCAGAGCACCGAGTACAACCCGGTGGACCCCGAAATCTTCTTCCCGGAGCCAGACGAGACCGACAAGATCACCGCCGCGAAGTCGCTGTGCGGCCAGTGCCTCGTCCGCCGCACCTGCCTGGACGCCGCCCTGGAAAGCGGCGACACCGACGGCATCCGGGGCGGACTGACCGAGGAGGAGCGCGGGCCGCTGCACGAGAAGCTCGCCAACCGTCTCGACTACAGCCGCGTCAACGCCACCATCGCCGGGCGCGACGTCCACCTCACCAAGGCCGAGCGCCGCGCGGTCGTCCACGCCGCCTACCGCCACGGGGTGACCGAGCAGCGCCTGTCCTGGCTCCTGAAGATCACCGAGGAGCACGCCCAGAAGCTGTACCGCGAGACCCGCCGCGCCCTGCGCAACCGAGACTTGGAGCAGACCACGAAGACCACCTTGCCTCCCGAGGCCGACGGCGAGCGCCTGGGCCGCGACGACTTCGGGACGGCGGCGTGAGCATCGCGAGCGCGCCCAAGGCGGCGCACATCACCGGATGGGACCGCGCGGTCGTCATCGCCCTGGGCGGCGCGGGATGCGCGTTGTCGTACGACGCCCTCCAGCAGATGGCCGTCGCCATCCACGTCCGCGGTTTCCTGACCTACCTCTTCCCGCTGGTGATCGACGGGTTCATCGCCTACGGCATACGGGCGCTCCTGGTCCTCCGCGACGCACCCCTGCGCGCCCGGCTCTACGTCTGGACGCTCTTCGGTACGGCCACGGCCGCCAGCATCTGGGCCAACGCGCTTCACGCGGTGCGACTCAACGAGGAAGCGGTTGCGGTCACCGGGCTCCGGCTCGGGGACACAGTGGTCGCGGTGCTGTCCACCATCGCCCCGCTCGCGCTGGCCGGAGCGGTCCACCTCTACATCCTCATTGCCCGGGGCCCGGTCAAGGGTAGTGACCGCGAGGACCTCGGTCAGGCCGGTCACCTCGGTCAGGCTGACCGACCCGAGGGCATCGCGGTCACCCGGACTGACCGGGTCGGTCAGCAGCCGCAAGCCGGTCAGGTCAGCGCCGGGCAACCGGTCACTGCCCTGACCGACCGGCCGCGACTGTCCCTGGACAAGCAGACCCCGAGCCCTCGGTCACTGACCGGGGACAGTGCCCCGGCGGACAGCAGCAACCCGGTCACCGGTCACCACGGTCAGCCGCACGAGGCCGCTGACCTGCCCGGACAGTCGGACACCGCGCCGCCGGTCACTGACCGTCCGGCCGGCACCGAGCCGGTCACCGGCCGCCAGGACAGCCTCGCGCCGCTCCCCGACCGGCCGGTCACTCCGCAGCCGGTCACTGACCGGGACACCCGCACAACCAGTGACCGGCGGCCTGACCCGGACACCGAGGAGCTGCTGAAGATCGCCCGGTCAGCGGTCAGGGCCGAGGACAAGCTGACCCGCAAGGTGGTCGCCCAGGCGATCCGAGGTCAGCAGATCCCGCTGTCCAGCGACACCCTGACCGTCCTGATGGCCCAGCTCCGCAAGCAGCACGGACAGCCGGTCACCTCCGCCCGGAACTGACCGGACAGCACGCAGAGGGTGACCGAGCCGGACACCCCGGCCGGTCACCCGCTCCCGGACACGCCCCCACATCCTTCCGAAGCGAACCGGAGAGCACCTCATGCGCACCCACCCGGCCACACCTGCCGAGGTCGATTCCTGGCTGACCGTCCTGCACTGGCGCGGTCACCTTCACCGCGCCCAATCCGGACCCGGCAACACCTGGACAGTGCAACGAACCCCACATTCTCGCCCCTGGACCCTGCACCATCCGGTCCTGGCCATGGACTGGATCGAGGAACTCGTCCGCGAAATCCGGCAACAGAACCCGGAGGAGAGCCGGTGACCGCCAACGACCCGACGGTCACCACGCCCGGACTGGAGCGTGACCCCGCGACGGCTCCTGGCGGAGCAAGTTGTCGCGTACGACGGTCCTACGGCCCGTCGTACGCACTTGCCCCCGCCCAGGAGGGCGCGGGAAGTCCGGCTGGTCCCCGAGCGAGGGCGCACGGGGACCAGCCGGACTCCCAGCACCAGGGGGCGCCGGTCGCAGGGGGAGAAGCAGACCGCCACGACCACCGAGAGCAGCCGAGCCCGAGCACGCCCGCCTTCCCCGACCGCAAACCGCGCCGCCGCAGCCGCAACCCGAGCGAGCGCACCCGCAAGACGACCACCCGCCTCTCCGACACAGAGAAAGCCGAGATCGTCGCCGCCGCCGCGCAGCGCGGCGTCACCGTCGCCCGATTCCTCGCCGCCGCCGGCCTCGCCGCCGCCCGCGGTTCCACCGCCTTGCACACCAACGAACAACTCGACACCGCCATCGACGAGCTGGCCGCCCTGCGCACCGCCCTCTCCAGGGTTGGCAACAACATCAACCAGATCGCCTACATCTACAACGCCGGAGGGCAGCCCCGCCCCGGCGAGCTCGACCACGCCCTCACGGCCCTGACCCGACTCCTGGCCCGCATCGACGACACGGCCGACGCCCTGGTGAAGAAGCGACTCTGATGGTCCCCAAGATCCGACGCGGCTCACGAACCCACGGCCTACTCGTCTACCTGTACGGCCCCGGCAAACGCGACGAACACATCGATGCCCACCTTGTTGGGAGTTGGGACGGCTTCGCCCCCGACCCCGGACGGGACACCAGCCCCGACCCCGACCCCAAGGTCACCCTCGCCCGCCTGTCCGCAGCGCTGGACCTGCGGGTCAAGCAGGCCGGCACCACGGCACCGGCCCAGCACGTCTGGCACTGCTCGGTCCGCACCGACCCCGGCGACCGACATCTGACCGACGCCGAATGGAACATCGTCGCCCGCCGCCTGGTCCACGCCGTCAACCTCGCCCCAGAAGGCGATCCCGACGGCTGCCGCTGGGTCGCCGTACGGCACGCCGACGACCACATCCACATCGTGGCCACCATGGTCCGAGGCGACCTGCGCCGTCCGAGGATGAACTACGACTTCAAGAAGGCCCAGGCCGAATGCCGCCGCATCGAGAAGGAGATGGGGTTCCGCCAGCTCAGGCCCGGCGACGGCACCGGAGCGAAGTCCCCCACCAGCGCGGAGCGTTTCAAGGCCGAGCGCACCGGTCGGTCCGAGGCCCCTCGCGAGACTCTCCGCGAAGCCGTGCGCCAAGCCCTCGCCGGGGCGGCCACCGAAGAGGAGTTCTTCACCAGGCTCCGGGAGGCGGGCCTCCGCGTGAAGGTCCGAAACGCCCCGTCTGGCGACGCCATCGGCTACAACGTCGCGCTTCCCGGTGACCGTAACCGCGACGGCGCACCGATCTGGTACCCCGGCTCCAAGCTGGCCCCCGACCTCTCACTCCCCAAGATCCGCCGCCGACTGGCCGACGGCACCGCTGACCAGACGACGCACCCGGCGGCGACCAGCGGCCGAACGGACTGGTCCCCGCCCGCCCGGGAACGACGCAACGCCACCGGTATCGCCGAGCGCGCCGCCGTCCTGCTCGACAGCGACGACGACGAAGCCGCAGGTCAACTGGTGGGGATCGGCGAACTCCTGGATGCGGTGACACAGACCTCCCCGGCCGCTACCCGCGCCGAGCTGGGCGCCGCCGCCCGATCCTTCGAGCGTGCCACCCGCAGCCACGTCCGAGCGGAGCATGCCGACACGCGGGCGATCCGCTCGGCGGCCCGGGGCATCATCCAGGCCGGCAGCGCCCTCGGACGTGGCGAGGACGGTGGCACCACCGCCATGCTCCTCTCCACCCTGGTCCTGGTCACGATCGCCGCCGCCCGCTGGCACTCCGCCCGGGGACACGCCCAGCAGGCTCACGCTTCCCGACAGACCGCCGAGCATCTGCGAGCCGCCTACCGACAGGCCGCTGCCACTCCCATGCAGGCCCTACACGACCAAGGTCGCGCTCTACCGGAAGCCGAACGCCGCGCCCACCAAGCCACCATCCGCGCAGCACTACCCGACGGGGTGATGCGAGCAGACAGCTCGTCCACGGCCGATGCCCTGACCGCCACACTTGCCCAGGCCGAGCACGCAGGCCACGACCCCAAGGCCCTCCTCCAGCAGGCCATCGAGATGCGCGAACTCGACACGGCTGACGACGTGAACGACGTGCTTGTCTGGCGACTGCGCCGCCTTGCCCAGCTTCCCGCTCACCCGGGTGAAGCGACGCGCCGCCCGCAGGCCGGCACCAGCCAGACAAGGGCCCCGACCAGTCGCACCAACAACCGGACGGCACCCACGGCAGCAGCTCGCCCCACCACCTCCGACCCACGCAACCGCCCACCGCGCCGCTGACGAGGGTCCGGCGGGCCGGGTGACCGGCCCGCCGGCCTTCGAGAAACCCCTGGACAAGCAGCTCCACCGGCTGTTACGGATGGAAACAGAAGTACCTCGACCGGGAGATGACGCTCGTGCTCAGAACCACCGACCGCCCCGCAGAGCCGACACCCGTGCTGCCCGTCCTCCCCGCCGGCACCGATCCCCTGCTGCAACTCGAGTACGAGACGCAGCCGCCCAGCGGCCCCGGCGCGACGCGCTGCCTCAGCCACCCGAGTGCCCTGGCCCTTCGTGGCATCCCGGTGATGTGCACGGCCTGCCGCGCTCGCCGCGACTGGCTACTCATCAACCACGGACGGAACGTCTGGGTTTGCTGCCGCTGCAGCAACCAGTGGCTCGAACCGGAGATCAGCCGAGCCGACTTCGACGCACTGATCGCCATCCCGGACGGAACGACTTACTCCAGCGTCGAGCAGGGCCTGGCCGCGCTCGGCTTCGACGGGGCCTTCGCCGGCACCTACCTGGACTAGTCGAGCGGCGGCGTGCCGAACGCCGAGGAGCGCCACCGATACGTCGGTGGCGCTCCTCGGCGTTGCGCGATGGTCAGCCGCGGTTCCCGTTCTTCGGCAGTCCTCCTCGGAAGTCGCAGCCGGGGCACTCGTCCTCGCCCTGGATGTGACCCTCATACCAGCCGTGGACGGCGGCGTGGAGGATCGCGTCCTCCACGGAGGCTTCGCCGTTGCGGACTGATGCGAGAGCGTTGCCGACGACCACCCGGAGCGCAGCATTGTCAGGCGAAGGGAACGGTGGGGCGGGCATAGGTGAGTCGGTCATGCCTTGAGACTAGGGGCGAACCTATCCGTCATTCAGCGGAATCGGCGGGCGGGGGCAGCTCGCCGGAACGGGCCAGACGGTGAATGCTGAGCTGGACTGCGGCGCGGTTAAGCCCAAGTTCGTTCGCCAGGGCGTCGACGGTGAGCTGGGGCCGAACTCGTAGCCGGTGGAGGACGGTGCGGTCGTTCGCGGCATCCTGAGACCGGCGGAGCAGGTAGACGCCGGAGGCACCGGCCGCCACGGCGAACAAGGCGATGCTGCAGACGCCGTAGTTGTGCTGAACAGCGGCGGCGATTGCGGCGACCGCTCCAGCGGAAGCGACCAAGGCGGACGCGACAACGAGTCTGTTCACGATGCTCCTCCGGCGGACGCCGGAGGAGCATCAGAGGCCGAATCGCCATGGAGATCGCTGCGAAACCCCCGGCCGACCGGCGTCCAGCTCTGCAACGTGGCGGGCCGCCAGCGGGGCCGGTCCGGCACGGTGGTGTCGTCGGGAGCGGGCAGGCTTCCTCGGCTCTTGCGATTACGGGTAGCCCCGACGCTGATGCCCAGGTGAGCGGCGACCTCGGGGTACCCCCAGAGTTCCTGGTCGTCGGCCATCGTGTCCTCCTCGTTCGTCGGTGATGAGCGTACGCAACACGCGGCTGGGCGTACGGCAAGGCCGCCCCTGCCTGATTGGCACGGGGCGGCCTTCTGCGGTTCGGTCAGACCTGGGCGAGGCGGTTCGAGAGGTCGAGGGCGGCGGTCGCGACCGCGAGGGCGGCGCAGAGGCCAAGCACCTCGTGCAGGGTCGGGCGGACCAGGCGCGGCCAGTCGTCCGGGGCAGCGGGCCACGAGGCGAGATGCACCTCGGTGGTGGCCAGGCCCAGGTGGGCGGTGACGTCCCAGCCTGCGAGGGGGGCGGGCTCCCAGTGAAGGCGGATGCGGCCAAGCGGGAGTCTCGGGGCTTCGAGGTCGAGCCAGGTGACGTCGAGCGGCCCGTCGGGCAGTGCGGAGACGCGCTGGACCAGCGCGCCGCGCGTGGTGCTCGGCATCGGACGTATGGCGAGGCCATGTAGAGGAAGGACGTGCGAAGGGCGGGATTGCGACGAGATCGGAGCCTCCAGGTCTTCTCGGTGGAACAGGTCAGGCCCAGGCAAGGGCGTCGCTGACCGCCGTCGGGAGGTAGTCCTCCTGGCCGTCGTCGGCGATGAACGCCCTGCCGTCCCGAACGATGACCTCTGCCCCGAGATAGTGGGTGAAGGGGAAGTCCGGGTTGATGGCAAGACGAATCGGCAGGCTGGGATCAAGGTCCTGGAGCTGGCGGAGCAGGTGGCCGACGGTCAGGTAATGGGGCACGGGATCCTCCGAGAGCGGTGCGGACTGGTAGTGCGGGGTTGGTGCGTGAAGGTCAGGGCACGTCGAGACGCAGCAGGTCGCGAAGGACCTTCGGCCCCTGGGAGTGGCTGGCGAGGTGCCGCTTCCGGCTCTCGTTGACGTAGCCCTTGCCGGACTGCTTCATGTCCCAGCCGCCGCAGGAGCAGATGGCTTGCGTGTACGCGCGGCCAGGACAGTCGGGGTGGAGCGGCTTGCCGGAGCTGGTGTGCTTGTGGTCTGCCGGGCAGAGAGTGCCGTCGGCGTGGTGGTTGGTGAGCGGGGCGCGGTGTGCCACGGGGCTTCTCCGAGTCGGGGGTCGGTAGCGGTCAGCGGGTGGGGCTGGCGATGAGCGCGGCGAGGAATCCGGCAACGGCCTCGGAGGGGGTGTAGAGGCCGAACTCCTGCATCCACGGGCGGCCTTCGGTGGGCTCCACTCGGACCTGCCAGACGATGTCGCGCTGCCAGGCGGCGGGGTCCTCGGGGAGCCAGCCGACGTAGACCCGACCGTCCGGGCTCGTCGCGTGGACGTTGGCTTCTGGGGTGTCCACGATCGCCCAGCCGAGGGCGTCGAGGAGGTCGAGCACCGGGCCTGCGCAGTGGTCGGAGGAGAGCCACGGACGGTCTTCCACGGCCGGGCGGACGACGGCGGGAAGGAGAGCGGGGGAGGTGTTCATGGTTGGACGATCCCTTCGTTGACCTGCGGTTTTTCCCAACACCCGTACGTTGACATGCAGTGTCCCGAAGTGCGTAGTTCTTTCCCGGAGAGCGGCGTCTGCCGTGGGCGAACTGGCGGCCGTGGGCCGGGCGACGCTGGCGCCGGGAATGGATCGGTGAACGCGGTTGTCGTAACTGGGTTGCGGCTTCGGGTCGCACAGGATCGAAGGGGGAGCAGGGATGGCGGAGTCGAGCAGACACTGGGACGGGGCCGGGCTGGAACGCAAGATCCGCGCTGCCGGGCGGCCGTGGACGGTGGGCGACATCGCGATGGTCGCTGACGGCCAGTGGGCTGTCGGTGTCCAGCCCGACGGACGGCGAGACGAGGACGCCACGGCGGAGGGTCGGATCGCGGATGGACGCCGCGTCGCGTTGACGTTGGACGAACTGGCCCGCGCGGTGGGCTCCCGAATCTGGGAAGCCCACCGCGACGAGGACCACAGCTGACGATCAGCGGTGCGGCCCCAGCGCGGCCACCGACGGGCCGGAAGCAGCCGAAGGGGCTGGCTGATCGGGTGACTGGGCCAGGGCGCGTGGAGCGTGCCCCGAGCGGGCGACAGCGGCCTGGGCCAGCCGAACTGCCGGGGCCCGGCCCGCGGTCGCGGCGGATTCACGCGCTTCGATCACGTGGCTGATGGCCTGAAGGGAAGTCCGGCTCTCGGCTTGAGCGACGCGAAGGTCCGCTGCTGAGCCGGTAATCCGTTCCAGGTCGTAGAAGGCCGGCACACGGCCGGGCCGAGAAAGGGCGTGCAGACGGTCCTGGTGCACAGCCACGGCGTTGTCGGTGACGACCAAGGACGAGCGGATGTGCATGACCGAGCGCAAGAGGGGGTCTTCGCTGGGGCTGCGGACCGCGAGGGATTCCAGAGCCTCGATTGGGCGGCCCCAGGTTTTCTCGATCATGGCTGTGGCCTGATCGAGCGCGGTTGCGTCAGGCATGGTGAACTCCCGGCATTCGAAATGGCGCTTCGGGTGGAGGGGTTGTCGCAGAGGGACCGAGACCGTCAGCGGCTATGGCGTGAGGGCGTCGGGGTGGCCGGCGACTTGAACCCCACAGCAGGCGCAGGGTTGCTCGACCGGTTCTGTGCCGAGGCCCCCGTTCGACTGCGCGCGGCCATGACCCGCAGGTCTGCGGCGGTCCGAGGAAAACGTGCGGCGCGCTGGACGGCCTGAGTGACCGCGGTACGGCGTACGTCAAGAGGGGTGGGAGCCCGAGGAACCTGGGGGACGGGCGGGCTGACGGGGGTGAGCGAGACCAAGTGCTCAACCTCGCGATGGATCATGTGCCGCTCACGTACCGCCGGGGCTGGATCGGCCATGGCCGCTGCCGTTGCGGCGATCAGGTGGGAGGGAGTGCGGGCCGAGAAGATCGTCTCCGCGCGAGTGCCCCACCCTGGTGGACCCGCCCAGAGCGTTACGGCTTCGTCGTCCGGACGGGAGCGGCGGTTGTCGAGGAGGACGCCTGCCTGTCCGTCCGGCGCGATGATCTCGACGGTGCCCAGCTCGGCGCCGCCGTCACGAGTCCAGCCAGCGTCGGTCAGCGGCCGAACAGCGTCGGCCCAGCGATACGAAGGGCTGGCCAGGAAGCGCCCGTTGCCCTCGTAGGCATCCGCTTCGGCGTAGTCGTGGGCGAGAGCGGTGGTGAGGCCAGCGACGATCTCGGCCGGGGTGACATGGTTGAAGGTTGCGGACCATCGGGGGGCGGACATGGCTTCCTCGGCGGCGGTGACCTTCCACAGCTCGAAGTCGTCGCCGAACCAGCCGATACGGATCCTCTGATCGGGAGAGGTGACAAGGAGTTGGCAGGGGCCCTCGTCGAGGTAGTGGTGAGGCCAGTGAGCGACGGGGGCGAAGCCAGCCTCTCCGGTCCCGTTGGAACCGGCGAGGTACATGGGGCTGACGAGTACCTCTTGGTAGCGGTACTGGTCAAAAGGCTGGTGGGTGTTCATGGCCGAGGCTCCGGGGCTAAGGGGAACGCGCCCGCGTGCGCAGCGGAAAGTGCTGCTTGACTGCACGCGGGCGCCGTGGCGATGCGGAGACGTAACCGGCTCTCAGCGCCACCCGGATCACCGGCCCCGAGAGGGCGTCGACTGGGCGGTGACGACTGCGGGCACCCGCGGCTGCGGCTGCGGCGCGTGGCTGAACAGGGCGCTCGGCGCGGCGGCGCTCCGGCGCAGTGCCGCCGCAGTGCGGATGTTGTCCGACGCCAGCGGCACGCCGGTGTGGGTGCGGGTGGCCGCCGCAACAGGGGGCGGCGGTGCTGAGCGATGCCGCGTGGCGACGGGGTCACTCCAGTGCTCGACGGCTGCGTATACGGGGCCGAGCGCCCGCCCGGCGTCGGTCAGGACGTACGGGTCGCCGTGGCGGGGCCCGGTACGGGCGACCAAGCCGTCTACCTGAAGCCGGTTGAGTCGCTGCCGGGTCCAGCCGTTGTCCAGGCCGGCCTCCTCGGCGATGTGGACGAACCGCATGGGGCCGCCCGTGTCGAGGGCCTGGATCACGGCGGTCGAATCCCGCAGGTGCAGACGCCGCACGGCGTCCTCGATGCGTTCGGCACCGGCTACCCGGCCGCCTAGCGAGAGGTTGGCCTGGGACCAGTCGGCGAGCGTGTCGTGCACCCGAGACAGGGATTCGCCGAAGGCGCTGAGCTGATACGGAGCCCCGTGGCGGTCGCCGACTCGGGTGACCAGTCCATCAGCGTGCATCTGGGCCAGCCGCTTGCCGACGAGCTGCTCGCTGACGAAGGGAAGCCTGGCGGCGACATCACGCACACGCATGGGGCTGCTCTGCTGCGCCAGGGTCTGCGCCGACCAGGTGGTCCACTTCGGTGCTATCAGGGAAAACGCGTCCTCGACACGCCGTGCATCGACCGAGCCGATCGACGTAGCGGAGGACGGAGAGGTGGCGGGCATGGGACGAACTCCATTGCAAAAAAGTGGGGTTGAGGATTCTCGACGCGACCGAGCGCTCAGCGGGAGGTGCTCTCGGTTCGGAGCCTCTGGAGCACAACGCCGAGGCGGCGGTTGCTGACGGGAACGCCGCGCTCACGCAGGCCCCGCCGCAGTGCCTCGCGGTTGAGGCGGTGCAGGCCAGCAGCGACCTCGCGGGCGATGTCCAGCAGATCCTGATCGTCCGGAGCAGGGGCGACTCGATGAGCTGACGGCCGCCGAGCGGAAGCGCGGTCCAGGAGGAGGCGAACATCCAGCAGATCCCAGACCGCTTCCGCCTCGCTCTGTTCCTGGCGTTCGAGGTCGACGACTTCGGTCGCGTACAGCAGCACCAGATCGTCGCGGTCGGGTCCACCGGTGCGGTGCCCCCTCCAGGCTGCTTCGAGGTGACGGCGAGCTGACTGGGCAGCGGCGCCGGTCTGAGTGAGTCCGTCGAGCCGTCGCAGCAGAATGGGCAGGACGGGGTCGTCGGAACGGGCGGAGGCGTTGCCGCGCTGCAGCTTCTCCAGCGGGCGGCCGTACCGGTGCTCGACCAGGCGGCGGGTGTAGATCGCGGCGGACATGAGGGGAGTCCTTTCAATGGGTATCAGCGGGAACGGAGCGGCTTGGCGGTCGGGCTTGTCGCAGGTGCGGGCGACGGGCCGACGGAGCCGGAGATCGCTGCAGCGTCGCTGCGGCTGAGAGCGGCGGACACGCGTGGCGCGGCCGTACGGGGGTCGCGAAGCGCCGTCTCGCCCTGTGGTGTCAGTGAGAGGAGCTGTCCAGGCCGGTACAGCCCCTCGCTGGTGTCCTGGGCCAGTAGCCCGTCGGCGACCAGCCGCTGGACGGTTTCGGGCCAGACCTCCGGGTTGGGGCGCTGGCCCGTTCCGTCAGAGAGGTAGGTGTAGCCGTAGATCGCGCTCTGGCGGACTCGCAGTTCGACGGCGTCGACGGCTTCGAGGGCCCGGAGGCGGAGGTCGCCCGAGACGGTCCAGTCATCGTCCCGGCCGGCACCGTGATCGTTGTCCAGCTCATGGGTCTTGACCTGTGTGACCCGGGAACTCTTCGACTCGGACAGAAGTTGGCGGTACGCGAAGATGGACTCGTTGAGCTGCTCGTGAGCCTCGTTCTGCCGCGAGACGAGCTGTCCGATCTGCTGGACCGCAGACCGCAGTGGTACGTACGAGCGCGCCGAACCGTTGAACTCGCCCCGGCTGACGGGTCCGAGAACCTCAACGGCAGCCTGAGCCACACGGGCAACTCGACCGTGCAGTGCGTTGAGTTCGTGTGCAGCCCCGATGACGCGAGTCGCGGCACCGTACAGCGGCTCTCCTGGTCGATACGCGATGTTCAGCATCCAGAAGTCCTCGACGCCGAGCAGCTCGGCAACGAGGTCTGCGCCGGGCCGCGCAGTGGCGTTCTGCGCGTTCACTCCGTCGCCTCCATCCGGGCGAGCAGGGAGCGGACCAGAGTGGGCAGGCTCTCGGGACCGTCGCCGATCCAGACGTGGTCGGTCGCCTCGCCGAGGACATACGCGGCGTCTTCGAGAAGGCCGCTGGAGATCTCCATGCAAGCGTCGGTGATCCGGGAAGCTGCGAGCAGGGACTCGGAGAGCACCTCGACGTAGTCGACCGGCGCGAGGCCGGCGGCCTCGGCCGCAGTACGGATCGCGGCCAACTCCAGTGCGCTGAAAGCGAAGTCGAACTCGCTGTTCTGCTCCACGCTGGCCGCTGCGGCGAAGGCCGGGTCCGGTGGCTCCGTGGGGATGCCGACGCGCGTGCAGATGCGGTCGACCGAGGAGGTCAGCTCGGCGAGTGACTCGGTGAGCCATCCCAGCGCCGAGGCGTAGGAGGCCAGGGTGAACAGACCTGCTGGCGTGGTGGGGAGCGGATCGTCGGCCACGAAGCCTTCGAGCCGGTCGCTCAGCTCGCAGACGACTTGGGGCCCGGCGGACAGTGCACCGAGCACGGGGTGCAGGTAGGAGCGGCTAGCGGCCGTCGGGTACTCAGCGGTGAGGATGCCGGAGACGCTGTGCGCAACCTCGGTGAGTAGGCCAGCCAGCTCGGTACGGGCCAGGGGGGTGCGGTCGGCGGTCATCGCTGGGGAACCTTTCGAGAAGCGGCAGCAGCGGGTTGTACTGCTGCGGGAGGAGTTGCCGGGACCGCGGTCGGCTGGTCGACCGCGTGGGGAGAGCGAGAGCGAGCTGCCTGCACACGCGCCTCGGAGGCAGAGGCTGTCTCGGTGTCCTGGTGGGGGCCGGTGCGCAGGTGCGCAGCGCGGTAGACCGCGTAGTCCTTCCTGCTCCCGGCGGCGACGAGATAGATCTCGCGCTTGTGGTGTGAGGTCGGAGGGGCCGGGCGGAACTGGATGACCATCCGGTAGGAGACGGACGGGTCGACGTAGACCTTGTGGAAGCCCGCGAGGCGACCTTTCAGCGGTAGGCAGTCGTCGCTGCCGTGGACCAGGTTCTGCAGTTCCAGCAGAGCCAAGTCGCGCATTTCGTCGGGAAGTTCCCGGAGGTCTGCGATGGCGTCGGGGTGCGCGGCGAAGGCGAAGCGGGCGCGGCTCACATCGACCGCCCGGGGCTCGGTCGCTGTGCCGTTGCTACCGACGGCGCACTCTGGGCATCGGGGCCGGCCTTCGGTAGCGCGGAGGCACCGGCCGACCGGGTGAGGGCAGCACGGGTCCGGAGGGCGGCGGCGTCGCTGCGGTATTCCGCTGGCTGCGGCAGTGGGCTGTCGCGGGTTTCCAGCCAGTGTTGGGCGGCTTCCTCGTCGGCGAAGGCGCCTTCGCGCACCGTGTAGGTGCCTGCTTCGAGGTCCGCCTCTTCCAGGAAGACCCGGATCGGGGCCTGGGTTGCGGCAGAGTCCTGGACCATCGTCCAGTTCTCGGCCGGGCCGTAGTCAGTGGTGTCGCTCTCCAACACCTCGTACCGGCTTCCCGAGGAGCGGATCTGCTGCTCGATACGGGTCGACAGGTCATCGGCTGGTTGTGTGAAGCCGTCGCTGATCTGGGAGATCTGCTCGGGCGGGCAGCCTTGCCCGATCAGCCAGTTCTGAGCGAAGGACACCGAGGAGTGATACGTCGACTCGAAGGTGAAGGTGTTCAGGCTGAGATCCCGTGCGACCTTGATGGCAGCGATCTGGGGTTCCCCCGGTACACCCCAGGTGACCGAGCTGTCGTGGGCGACGACAAAACTGTGGGAGCCGTTGGGCGTGGTGTGATGCTCGGCTATGACGCTGAAGTCGCTGCCCCAGAACCGATGCTCCGCGTACTCCGAATCCGCGTCAGCGGGCTCGAAGTCCTCCAGGCGGAAGTCGAGTTCGTTGCTCATGCTGCCAGCCCCAACTGCGGTGCGGGGGTGGCCAGCACGCGATGGTTGGGCCGGGTCGCGCTCGTCGTGCACGCGGCGAAGGGGCCATCGGGAGCGCGCAGATGGGCCAGCGTCTGGTCCAGGTGGTCGCGGTGCCACGTCGAAGGACCGGACAGGCCGGCCTCGGCATCGGTGAGCTGCTGCCACGCGAGCCAGAGGGCGTGGAGACGGGCGACGGCCTCGGGGTGTTCGTGCCACTGCTCGCACCACGGGCGGCTGGTGCTGATCTCCCGGCCGTACACCGGGAGGAATAGGTAGTTCACCCAGTCGCTGAGCGCGGCGATCTCGATCGCGTACGCCTCACCGCCCAGGGCGAGGATGAACACCGAAGTGGGGCCATCCACCTGCGTGGAGGCGGCCAGGGCGGCCGGAACGCCGTCAGGCGGCGGAAGCTCGGCGGAAGCGGGAGCAGGCTCGGAGCCCAGGCGGTCGAGGATGACGCCGTGCTGCCTGACCTCGGCCATCGTCTTGGCGAGGGTGCTGGCGAGGTCGTCGAGGTCCCCGTCGGGGACGCGGAACGGCTCCGGGTCGGGGGCGGTCGTGCTGGTGTCGGACATGGGGGCGTGCTCCATCTGTGAGACGGCGACATGAGGAAGAGGATCCGGAGGAACCGCGATTTGGTCCGGCCGGGAAAACCCGGTAGTGGGGTGTTACGCCGTCGCGCAGCGAGGGCAGCGCGGGAAGGGCGGGGCCAGCAACTGCACTGCTCGGGTGGCCTGTTGAGGCACGACGCCGTTGCCGAGTGCGGTGAGTTGAGCCGGTCGTCCGAGCCCCGGGGTGGCGGTGACCCAGCCGGGCTCCAGGCCTTGCATCCACTCCACGAAGTCGGCACGAAGACGTCCGGCCGCATCGGTGGGCGGTGGCGCGGGGCGGGTGAGCATCTCCCATCGGGCGATGGCGGCTGCGTACGCCCCCCATCGCTGGTCGGCCCCGCGGTGTCCGGAGCCGATTCCGTCCAGAGCGGCAGAACCACTGCTGACAGGGGAGGACGCCATCCCTTGCCCGGTCGGCGTCCCGGCGTGCCCGTGTCGCTGGCCCGCGGTGTGGGCAGCAGGGACGCCGCCGCGCTCGGCAGGGTCATGTCCCCGTTGCCGTGGCGCTGGTTGGGCGAGCCCTTGATTCCGTCCGACGCCTTCGGAGTAGGCAGGAGCCACTCCACCTCGTCGGCCAGGTTCGGGCCGTGTCCGCCGCTCTTCCTCTTGGAAGGGTGTTGCGAGCCGCCGTTCTTCGCGATGTTGCTGGTCGGCGTCTTGAACAGGGTGTTCGGCGGGCCAGGCGACGAGGAACGTGCGCTCGCGACGGTGCGGGGCTCCGATGTCGGAGGCGCGAAGCACGAGCCACTTCGCGTCGTACCGGAGGTCGGCCAGGGATCCGAGTACGGCACCGAGTGCCCGCAGAGGAGGCTGACCTGGGGTGTCTCCCAGACACCACGGGCAGAATTCCACGTCGCCAGGGGAACCGGCGGGTGAGGTGAGGAGGCCGCGCACATTCTCGATCACAACCAGGCAAGGTCGGAGGGCTTCGACCGCACGGGCGACGTGCAGCCACAGCCCGGAGCGGGTCTGGGCGTTGAGTCCGGCCCGACGGCCGGCGACCGAGACGTCTTTGACAGGGGAAGCCCGCCGTCAGGACGCACACCCGGGGCACGGCGGACCAGCCGACGGTCGTGATATCGCCCAGGTTCGGGACACCGGGCCAGTGGCGGGCCAGGATGCGCGAGGCGTTCGGATCGACCTCCGCGTGCCAGGCCAGCGTGCCGCCGAGCGCGGACTGGACACCGAGGTCCAGCCCGCCGTACCCCGAGCAGAGCGAGCCGATCAGCGGAGGGAGCGCGATAGCGGTCTGCATGTCACCGGCCCCGAGTGATCTGGTCCGCAGGAGCTGGTGCTCCCGGGCCGGCAGGCGAAGGCGAAGCGGATGCGAGTCCCGCGGTCGCGGACCGGCTACGGGCTGCCTGCAGCCGAACCAACGGGGGCGAGACCGTCGCCGACGCGGCGTGAAGGGAATCGGCTGCTTCGCGTAGGGCTGTGTCCGCCACACCGAGCGCGTCCTCCGTAACCCGCACCGCAGCCTCCCGCGCGTCCCGGGCATCGGGCTGGTCGCGAAGGTGCTCGGTCTGGTTCAGGAACGCAAGCTGATGGGCTACTGCCCCGAGCGCGGATGCCGCTTCGCCAGCGGGGCCAACGGCGGCGGCGAAGCCGGTGATGACCCGCGCACTGCGGGACTCTTGGTCTTGGTCGACGGCGCGGAAGAGGACCTCGTCGCCCAAACCGTTGATCAACGCGCCGAGTTCGGAGATCTGCCGGGCGACGGCGACGCTGTTCGGCGAGCGGTGAGGGTCTCCGGGGACCGGGAGCTTGCCGCGCTGGGCATCGAATGCTGACGCCGTGGCGCGCAGGGCCAGGGCGTCGGAGACCGGGGTGTTCTTCATGGTGAATTCCAAAGGGAGGGACAAGCGACGTAAGGGGAGGGAGGGTCAGCCGTGCCCGCGAGATGGCGGTCGCAGGGCGGCCAGGCTGGGGGCAGACCCCGGCCGTGCCGAGGATGGCGAGGCTGGGCGCGGTGCGCTGCGGGCGAGTGCCGCGTGCACCTGTGCAGGGGGCGGCCCGGTCGCCGAGCGAGTCGGGGCCGTCGGCGTCGGTGCGGGGCGGCCGTTCACCGCCTGCCAGCGGGAGCGCACTTCATCGAGGGGACCGAGCGCGTGCAACGCGTGATTGATGAGCCGCCCGGGGGTCAGAGCCTCGTTCTCCGCCAAGGCCCGGATGGTCCGCGCAGAGGTCGCCGCCGTGCGGGTGACCGACGAGCGCATCACCAACTCGCCGAGCCATTCGGCGCTGCCTGGACCCACGCCATCGCAGATGGCGGCGAGTTGATCGCCGGACAGCGTCCCGTCGGCCAGAAGCCCACGCCGCTGGGCCTCCCAGAGCAAGGTGACCCGATCGATGGGCTCACCCCGGTGGTGCAGCGCGCCCAGGCAGCGGTAAAGCTGCCCGTGGGCGGGGTCGGCGAAGTCGCCGGGCCGCAGCCAGCCGACTACCTCGTCCATGGCCTTCGGTCGCTCGGCGAGGACGGCCAGAAGGAACCGCTCGTCCTCGGCGACCTGCTCGGCCCGAACCGGAGGTGGCGTGACCGGGACGGTGGCCGGTGGAGTAGCAGGCGCGACCGGGCGCGGTTCGGTACCCCACCGCTGTGCGAGATCGCTGAGCACGCCGGTCAGGACGTCCGCGTAATGCAGGGCTCCCTCGACTTCGCCTTGTAGGGCGTCGGCACGGGCCGCCTGGTGCAGACGGATCGCGTGTTCCGTGATGCTGCGATGGATCGCGCCCTCCAGCACCATGCGGCCGTACACCGGAGCGTGCGCGGGACGCGGGCAGGCCGAGATTAGGGTGTGGGCGTACACCGCGGTCAGCCCCCGTACGTGGGTGCTGGCCTCGGCGACCGCATCGGTCACCCATGACAGCGGTACGGACTCTTCGGCCAACGCGGGGTGACCGTCGTCCCGGAGCTTGCGCAAGGCGGCGAACAGCGCCTGGTGGACCGGCCGGTAGAAGTGATCCGGCGCGAGCCAGTCAAGGTGCGAGAGCTGGCCCGGGTCGAGGAGCACGGAACCGAGCACCGCCTGCTCCGCGCCCAGCAGCGGGTTCATCGCTGGCCCCCTGCGTCAGAAGCAGGAGGCTCGCCCTCCCGGGCACGGAGATCGGCGACCGCTTGGTCCGCAGCGGCCATCGCCTGCGCGAGGCAGTCCAGAGTGCGGGTGAACGTGGGATCGGAGGCGAGTATCGAACCGGCGCCGCTGACCAACCACCACTGCCCGTCGCGCAGAACGACCGGCGAACGTACGAGCCGCCCCGGACGCGGCGTGGGCGCGGTCATGCCGACAACCCGAAGTCGTCACGGGCGTTGGGCTTCGCGAGGGCCCGTTCGGTGATCGCCTTCGTCGCACGGGCCGAAGCAGGGCCGACCACCTTGGCGGACGGCTCCTTGTACCAGGGTCGGAGGTCAAGCATGGCAACCCGGATACCTGTGGCCAGGAGCAGAGCCTTGCCCTTGGGCAGGGCGCGGATCGCGTCGGGCGGCAGGATCCGCTCGGTGCGCATGCTGACCGAGGTGGATTTGCCGCCGTCGCTGGTCGACACCGAGGTGGTCTGGACGTCGTGGTCGCCGACCTGCCTGCTGAGCCGGTCGGCGAAGTCCGCGTCGTCGATGCCACTTCCGATGATCTTGACGGTGGCCGCAGACCAGAGCGCGTCCATGCCGGCCTCGCCCCAGCACCGCTGACCCTGCCGGTAGGACTGCAAGATCGTCATCGGGATGACACCCCGGCTGCCCAAGTGGCTGTACAAGTCCGGGAGATCCGAGATCTTGCACACGTTCGCGGCCTCGTCGAGGACGCACAGCGCGGGCGGGTCCAGCCGTCCGCCTGAGCGCTCGGCGACGACCACGGCCGCGCGCATCACGGCGTCAGCCGCTGCGGCGATGATCGCGCTCGCGCTGCCGCCGCCGTCCTTGCTCAACAGGTACAAGGTGTCGCGGGACGTGGCGAACGCGAAGGGCTTGAACTCAGGGAGACCCTTGGCGGGGGTTACCCACGCTGCGACGTCCGGGTCGAGCAGGCAGCTCGCGTACTGCCGCGCCGTCTCGAAGATTCCGTCGCGCGTTTCCGTCGCACCGGAGACGGTCCCCTGGAGCTGGGCCGCGACCGCGTCGTGGCCGGCATCGGTGAGCAGGTCGACCGGGGTCCGGTCGGCGGGGGAGGCGAGCCAGGCAAGGACGTCGGTGATCGGGCGGCGGTGGCTGGCGGCAGCGAGGAACAGCGCGCCGAGCGTGTTGCTCGCGGCGGTGGACCAGAAGTCGGAGCCGTTCGAATCGTCCACGCTGGCGGCGACGAAGTGCCCGGCCAAACGCTTCGCCCCGGCCAGGTCGCGAGCGTCAGCCAGGATGTCCCACCACATCTCGCGCGGGTGGTGGGCGATCTGCTGCGGGTCGAGCGTCCAGATCACACCGACCTCGGCCCGAGCGTCCACCGTCGCGGTGAAGGCGTCGTTCGCGGCTTTGTTACTGGTGAGCAGGACCGGGCCGGGTGCCGCGAGAATCGCGGGGATCGCGAGCCCGGATGTCTTTCCAGAGCGCGGAGCCATGATCGCGACGATCACGTCCTCCCAGGACGCGCGGACAGGGGCCCGCCCCGGGGAAAGGGTGCCGAGAAGGATGCCGCGGTCAGCAGGGCCGACCTCTTTTACACTCCCGGCCGCTCAAGGACGGCCGCAGGCTCCTGGCCTTGGCGGTGATCTCCTTGTCCAGCAGCGGGGCGAGGTCGGCCTTCCGGGCAAGGCCGTTCTTCGTGCCACCACGCAGGCGCATCCACAGCACCAGGCCGAGGACGGTGAGGCAGACCGACAGCAGGCCGGGGATGATCCGCGCGCCGACCAGCAGGGCGGTGGGGCTCAGGTGCGGCCACAGCACCTCGGGATGAAGCAGTGCGTCAGTGGCCCTGAACGGAGGCCAAGTCCCTGCTCCCAAGAAGGAGTTGGTGAGAGAACCGCTCAGCCAGGCCAGCGAACCGAAGGCTAGCGCGATGCCGAGTATGCCGAAGAGGAGGTAGAGGAGCGCGTCCGACCCGGTGGTGGTCGAGGGCGCGCTGGTACGCGGTGCGGGCATGGTGAGTCCTGGAAGTGAGCGCAGGCGACTGATGAGGGCGGGGCACGCGGCGCTCTTCTGCTGATCATCGAGGAGGCTCCTGTTCAGGAAGGGAGTCGACGGCCGGGGCTATCGAGTGCGAGGGGCTCGGGGCGGCGGAGTGCTCGGCGCAGCGACTGCGGAGCCGACCGGTGACGTCGTGCGCTGGGTGACAGCCTTCGGTGAGGAGGTACGGGCAGCGCGCTGCCGATTCGTTTCCGCAGTGCCATCGGCGGTCGGCGGGACCGGACCAGCACCGAGGACATCGCTGAGCAGCTCCCTGGTTCGCAGGACATTGACCATCTCGTGGTGCCTGGGGTCGGTGCGTTCGGCAGGGCACGCGGCGATCCCGTCCTCGGCGACCTCCAATTGCTCTTGGACGTCCAGGAGCATGCCGTGGGCGGCGGCCAGCCGCGTCCAGGTCTCGAAGGCGGGGTTGTGGTTCGGGTCGTCGAACGTCAGGCGGACGCGGGTCCAGTCGGCGGCGGCGGCGACGAGTTCGGTCAGCTGCGGGAGAGCGCCGACCAGCGCACCGTTGATCTCCTCGACGATTCCGGCGACCTCGTTGGGCTCTGCGGTCTCGGTGAGCCGGGCGATCATCCCGGGAACGGAGTACGGGTCGGAGGAAGGATGGGGCAGGTGGCGGACCTGCAGCGGCTTGTTGGAGCCCGACGTCTCGCTGCCATGGGCGAGCCGGATGTTGTGCTCCATCGCGGCACCGATGGCCTCGCCGATGCTCGGGTAGAACTCGGGCACGGTTGCTCCTCGATCATGTACTGGACTTCCGGGCTGGGTGGGGGCACGAGACCGACGTGC
Organism: Streptomyces sp. NPDC104309; assembly: GCF_055584025.1. NCBI lineage: Bacteria > Bacillati > Actinomycetota > Actinomycetes > Kitasatosporales > Streptomycetaceae > Streptomyces > Streptomyces sp. NPDC104309. The sequence continues at coordinate 153,893 of NZ_JBVJMV010000019.1, forward strand.
TCCCCACCCGGATGGACGGTCACAGGTCTGCGTTTCGGATCTGTGGCGTCCGAGGGCAGTGGGAAGGTTCACGGGGCCACCGACAGAGTCAGGGCGTCGGCGAGAGACGAGAGAGAGCCCTGGGCCGCTTCGGCGCTGTCTGCGGTGACGATGAGGAAGCCGACCCGGCTGGTGTCGAGGTTGCCCGCCGGCGGCAGTACGACCCGCTCTCCGACGTCGCGGAGCCACGTCACCTGGTGCAGCCACGGGGACTCCGGACCAGGGTGGATCGCCAGGTCGCGGGCGGAGAGGGTGCCGGTAGCCGGGGGATAGACGATCTTTATCGCAGCAGTGCTGTGCGCCGTGGGCGTCAGGTCGGGAATCCGTCCGCAGGCGACATCGGCCGCGATCCGGGGCAGTGCGAGGCCGGTGGCGAGGCGGACGAGCTGCCCGATCAGGTCGCCGCCGATACGGGAGTTGACCTCGATGATGCGTGGACCGGACGCGGTGAGGCGCATCTCAACGTGTTGGACGCCAGTCGTCACGCCCAGCGCCCGCACTGCCTGAACAGCGACGGGGGCGACCTCGGGCAGGAGCGGGTCGCCGGCACTCACGGTGTGGCCGACTTCCTCGAAGTACGGAGGGAAGGCGACCTCCTTGCGGGTCACGGCCAGGGCGGTGGTGATGCCGTGCTGAGTGACGCACTCCACCGATATCTCCGGGCCGGACAGGTACTCCTCGACCAGCACACCGCTGCCTTCCGGGCCTTGCTCACCGGCCCCGGCGGCAGCGAACTCCCAGGCGGAGGGCAGTTCCTCGGGCGTATCGACGCGGACCACGCCGATGCTGGCGGCATGGGAGGAAGGCTTGAGGACGACCGGGAAACCGGTGCGGAGCGCGGCTGTTTCCGCCGCGGTCAGGTTGTCGACGCGGGTGGACGTGGCCGAAGGCACGTTGTGCTCGTCGAACAGGCGGCGGCTGGTCGCCTTGTCCCGGCAGGCAGTCATCGCCGCAGCGCTGTTCCCGGGCACGTTGAGACGGGCGGCGAGTTCAGCGGTGGGCACGAGCGTGTACTCGTCCCAGGTGACGACTCCGGCGATGGAGTGACGAGCTGCCAGGGCCAGGCCGGCAGCGACCACGGCCTCCGGGTCGTGGGTGTCGGCGACCTCGTGGTCGACCACCAGGTGCTGCTGCCAGGAAGGCGGCTTGGTGTCGATCAGCGCGATCGGGTATGCGGCGGCGACCTGCTCGACGCAGTAGCCGCGATAGACGGGATCCGTGCCGCCGACGACGATCAGCAGCGGGCGAGTGGTTCGGGACATGGAGAGCCTCCGTGAGGTGGTGGTGGGAAGAGGAGGAAGGACAAGGTGCACTGGGGCGCTCAGCGACCGTTCACACGGCATCCGGCGCTGGGGCGGGCTCCTTGTGGAGTGCAGGAACCTGCGGCTCGGAGAGGTCGCAGGCGGCGCGGTGCCGTCGCAGACCGGCGAAGCACGCGGTCAGCGCCAGGCCCTGGAGAGCGGCGCACGCCAGGAGCAGGTGCGGAATGTCAGCAGGGGGCACGAGCGCGATCAGGACTCCGGCCAGCGGAAGCGGAAGCAGCACCAGGATGATCGTCACCGCCAGGGTGGAGCCGAACGCCTGCGCCGGGATGAGGCGGGACCGCAGGGTTCGCAGGACGACGGTCATCGCGCCTTCGCCAGCCATGACCGCCGCCACCGCCACGGTGTACGTGGCGAAGCTCGGCGCGAGGGCGGTCGCCAGACACGCCGCCGTCGAAACGGCAGCCGTCACCGCGCCGACCGGCCAGATACCGAAGCGATCGATCGCACGGCGACTGGTCCACACGGCAATCAACGAGGCGACTGCTGCCGCGCTCCAGACCGAGCCGACGGCGACGGTGGAGTAGTGGAAGTGGTGGATGACGGTGATCGGGGCGGCGGCCTGCAGTACGCCCGTGGCCAAGTTGGAGGCGGCCAGGCCGCCGACCAACCACGCGAGGGCTGGGGTGCGGCGCAGGGTTGCCCACCCGGTCAAGAGACTGCTGGGCGCTGAGCTGTGCCCCGGGACGCCTCCAGCGCTGGATGCAGTCGCGGCAGCGGTCAGAGCCAACAGGGCGACCGCGGTCAGGAGCAACGTCGGGCCGGCGAGAAGCAGTAGGCCGCCCAAGAGCGGACCGACGAGCATCGCGCACTGGTCGATCCCGGTCTGCGCGGCCTGTACCCGGTGGGCCTCGTTGCCCAACCGGCGGCTGGCTTCAGCACCGAGCGTCTCCATCGCGACGAAGGAGACCTCCGCGAGCAGCCCGGAGACAGCACCGAAAGTCAGGACAACACTCGTTGTCATCGTCCCGGTGCCGGGCAGGACAAACAGCACGGCACCGGCCAGGGCGACCACGGCAGTGCGCACCAGGTTGGACATCCGGAAGACACGGCCGGCACCCCACCGGTCGACCATCGATCCGGCGAAGGAGAAGGCCGCCAGCCGAGGTGCCCATTCGAGGAGGAACGCAAGGCCGGTCAAGGCGGTGGAGCCGGTGGTGACCAGGACCAAGAGCGGGACGGCGTAGGTGGCCGTTGCGCTGGCCAGAGCGTCGGTGGCCCGCATGAGATAGGTGCGTGGCAGCCCGGCGACGGGAGCGGTTGAGATCATCTGGGTCACCGCGCCCGAGGGCCGGGGGCCTGTGAGGGGCGCACAGCCGCGCTGGTATCTGATGCCCCACCACCGAAGGCCGAGGAGACCTTGGCCTTAGCCGCTGCGGGCGAAGTGGCGAGAGCGGCGGCTCGGGGGTCGGGGAGCCTCGGAAACTGCTTCCGTGCCTCGGCCTGCGGCTCCTGTGTACGGCCGACGCCGAGCAACTCGACCTCCGAGTCGTGGAGTTCCGACTGCGCCGAGCTGACGAACTCAGCAGCGAACCCAAACCGGTCGGCGAGTTGATATGCCTCGTCGTCGAGGTCCGTGATCTGCTCGCTTGCCGCCTCCAGCGCCTCCCGCACACGCTCCAGCGCGCCGTGTTCGGGGTGGAGGAGGTGGTCGACTGCCCGTCGAAGGTCGTCACCGTTCTCGGCAGACCTGATCTGGTCGGTGAGCCGGAGGAGTTCTGCTCCGGCGATGTAGGGCCCGAACGGGTTTGCCGGGGTGGCCGTGCGGCCGGAGTCGAGGGAGGGGTCGAGGTCGACTCCGTAGCGGGCGGCGCGAAGCATCTCGGCCGCGTGGGTGGCGATGGCCGCGCGGTCGACGGCCGGGGTCGTGGTGGGCAGGCGATGGCGTCGGCCGTACCAGTCCTCGATCTGCTGGAAGCCGGCGTGCTTGAGGAGCGTGGCGGAAAGGTCGTCGCTGGCGCCCTTCGCCGAGACGCTCCCGCTGGGCTCGGCGGTGATGGTGATGGAGGGGGCGGGCACGTTGGTCTCCGGGGCTCGGGATATCGGTTCTGGCGTGGTGGGCAGGTGACCCAGCTCGGCGGCGATTCGGCGGCACTCCGTTTGGAGGCGGAAGGCATCTCGGTAGCCGTTGTGGAGGCTGCCGTCCTCACGAGCGAGGGTGGCCACGACGTGCACCTGCCGAGGCTGGTTGCGCATAGCGATCCACCGGCAGGCATCTGGATCGCCTTCTGGAGCGACACCGGTAACGGCCACGAGGCGGCGGGCGACCGTGGCCCATTGGGAGTCGGTGAGGTCCGGTCGGCCAGGGTCGGAGCGGACCGAGCAGATCCATACCGGCTGTTCGGGAGCGCGGACCCCGAGACGTTCCACGGGAGCGTCGAGGGCGCTGGCCAAGTAGGGCGGCGAGCCGGTTTCGGCGAGCAGGTCGATCGGGGCTCCGTGGCCGTCGCCCGCGATCAGCCGGGGACTGGTGTGACTACCGCGCTCGCCCGGCCCGTAAAGGTACGAGAGCAGGCCAGCGGTGTTGCTGGCGCGCTGCAGGTGGGCGATCACGGCGGTTACCTCGAAGGGGAGTGGCGAACAGGAGCCCGGTCTCCGGGCTGTCAGGGAGAGGATCCGCAGGATTCGCGATTTGGCGCGGCCGGAGATTGCCGGTAGAAGCCACCGCTCATCCCGGGGTGTCGAGGCCGTGGTCGTAGGTGAAATTCGCGCAGGCGGCGCGGGCGAAGTAGGCGTCGTTGTGCAACCGGGCCCAGCGGCCGTCCTGGCGGATGACGGTCGCGACGATGTCGAGCCCGCTGGCCTGGTTACGCACGGCCACCCACCGGCAGGCCGCCGGATCGGCGTCCGGCTCTATGCCGGTGGCGTCGAGAACCTCGCGCGTCAGCTCGAACCAGTCGCCGTCGTCGAGTTCCACGTCGGTGGTGTTGCGAATGGCGCAGTGCCAGGTGAGTCGCTGGGACGCGGTGTGCCCGGTCCGCGGTTTCCGCAGCGCGACGGGTTCGTCGAGCAGCAGAGCCAGGTGCGGGAGGACGACGGTCTCCTGGGCGGTCAGTTCCGAAGACCAGGCGGTGAGGAGGTAGGGGGCAAAACCGGGCTCGCTGCGGTGGAGTTGGCCGAGGAGGTCCGTGGTGCTCTCGGTGCGCCGGACATCGCAGCGCAGGGGGTACTCGGGCATGGGGTATCAAGGTCCTTGAAAGAGGAGCCGGTGCCCCGCCGAGGCGGGGCACCGGGCGGTCAGAAGTGGGGGTTCTCGGTCGGCCGGTCGGCTTCGGTGGCTGCCTGGAGCAGTTCCGTGAGGTCGTCGGGCTCGGAGGAGCGCTGGTCGATCCACCACCCGGCACGGGTGATGGCGCGAGCGGCTGCCTCGATCTCCTCCCACTCCGTCTCGCTGGTCTCGCCTTCGAGGACCAAGGCGGTGTAGGCAGCCGCCAGGACCTGGTGGCGACAGCGCACACCCCAGGCGACCGCTCGCTCGGTCCCCTCCAGAGGAGGCATCCGGTACTGCTGAGACCAGGCTTCGGATTCGGCCTGCTCTTCGGCCCGCTTGGCCTCCAGCCAGGCGGCCTTGTCCTGCTCGTCGCCCTCCTTGGCGGCCCGCCAGCAGTCGGTGCACTCCTGCTTGGCGAGCCACTCGGCGAAGCCCGCGCGACGGTCGGCTGCGCGGTCGGACAGGTCGCGCTCGGCCGAGTGGCCGCAGGAGTGGGTGATCTGCCAGATGGTCGCCACCCCCGGGGAATTCCGTTTGATGGGCGTTACGTTCGAGGTCGGGCTGCTGGTCTGGGGCTTCATATCGAGTGCCTCTCGTTGGCGGTTGGGGTGGTGGCCTGCGTCGCTGCGGAGGGTCGTGCATCAGATGCACGATTCATGCGGCGGACGGAGGTGGTCTGGACTGCTTGGCGGTGGTCTCGGGGACGCTTCCGCCTTCTGCGTCGTCTCAGCGTGTCCTGCGAATGGCGTTTGTGGCCGCCGTGGCGATGGCGGCGGGAGCGCTGGAGGGCTGGGTCAGGTGCAGCAAGGTGGTCCCCGGCAAGTGGCGGGACTCCGCGGTGACGGTGAGCTGGAGTACGGCGCAGCCGGCGGTCGTGAGCTGCTTGACGCGGGTGACGGCCGCAGCGGTTTCGTCGCTGCCGTAATGGGCGTCGGTGACGATCACGAGGAGGCGGCCGGTGCCGGGGCGGCTGAGTTCGAGGCCGTGGTCGAGTGCGTCGATGGCGTCGCCGAGGTTGTGGTGGCCGCCATTGGCATCGAACGTCGTCACGCGCTCTGGTGCTCGGTGGGTGGGTCGGGTCAACGCGGTCAGGTGCTGGTCGTAGGCGATGGTGGCGGTGAGGGAGTCGGGGTCGGTCAGGGCTGCTGCGCGTGCCACGATCCAGGCAGCGGACGCGACCGGTGCGCAGGCGGCGCGCATGGAGCCGGAGACATCGACGGCGATACCCACACGCAGCGGCGGGGTGGGGGAGTTCCGGCGGCGGGTGTGGGTGAACGGTTCCGCTGTGGGGACCGACCCGGCCGCGCGCTGGGCGTCGCGGGCGAGGGCCGCGCGCATGTTGAGGCGGCCGGGCGGGGTGGGGCTGGTGGTCCGCTCCTCGGTCCGCTCGCGGTAGGCGGCGGCACGCAGAGCGCGGCTCAGGCGCGCGGCGGCACTCTGCTCGGCGGCGGTGGGCCTGCGGGTGCCGGTGACCGGGTTGCCGTAGGGCGCCGGTTTGCCATCGGGGGTGACGGTGGTGCCACGGGTGTTGAAGACCGACTTGGCGGTGGCGGCGGCTTGACGTCGCTGGCCGGCCCGCTGGGCGCGGTCCTGAGCCTGCGCCTTGGACTGCGCGGCCACGGCGTTGGTCGCTGCGGCCTGTGCCGCGAGGTCGGCGGCGTCAGTGGCGGCCGTGCTGTCCATGACGACCCCCACGGCGCCGGACAGCAGATCGGTGAGGTTCTCCGGCACGGGCAGGGCGGGGGCAGCGGCGTCCAGAGCGTCGCACCATTCTTGACCGTGCGCGAGCATGGTCGTGGCGTCGTGGTCGGGGCACTGGTGGGCTGCGGTCCAGATGCGGGTGAGGTTGTCCAGCAGGTCTGCGCCCAGCACCTTTTCGCACAGGTCGGCGACGGCCCGGGTCTCGCCGGCGTCCAGGATGCCGACGTCACGGCGGCCGAGGATCAGGGCCGCCACGCCGGCGGCGTGCTCGATGCCCTGAAGGGTGGGATGGGCGATGTCGGGCATGACCAGGGTTCGGGCACTGGTACGCAGGTACGTGCGGTCCGTGGGCCGCGTGATCAGGTGTGCGCCTTCGACACGGCTCTCCTCCAGCAGGAGCGCGGCCTCGACGACACGGGGGTTCGCTCCGGCAGGCTGTGTCCACACGGAGTGGGCCGCGTGCGCGGCCTCGTGGACGAACACGCCCCAGGCGGCGGGATACCGCTCCTCGTCGCCCACGATCCGCGGATGGATCTCGTGGGCCTTCAGCGGGGAGAACAGGGCGGCGTCGAACTCGACCTCGCCCAAAGTGGGGAAGAACGCTGCCGGTGCGCCGCTGCGCGTGCCGGGACGGCAGGTGACGAGGAGATCCTGACGGCCGGAGAGGGCGACGAGCCGGTCGCCGAGTTCGGCACCCACGCGCAGCCACGCGTCCGGGGAGGAACGGGGCTGCGCGGGCGGGGCGCCGTCGTCGTCCCATCGCGCGAGGTCGGCGTCGACGTCCGGCGTGACGGCGGGGGACTGGACGTGGTGGTGGGCGCTCATCGCGAGCGGCCCTGCTGTGCGGAGCCGGTGCTGCCCGGGGGCTGCCGGACGGCCGAGGCGGGGAGCTGCTTGCCGAGGGTGAGGGGCGCGATCTTCTTGACGCCGACAGTCTTGATGACGGCGTCGGCGACGGCGTCGCGATCCTCCACAGGAGCGATGCCGACCAGGTTCGCGAGCGCGGCATTGGTGCCGAGGACGGCCTCGGTCTTCTGGTAGCTGAGCAGCTCCCGCAGTTGGGGGGCCCAGCCCAGCTCGCCGAGTTCGACCTGGCGGGCGAGGTGTCGGGCGACCCGGACGACGCGGGCATCGATCCTCAAGGCCAGGGCGAGGTCATAGTCCGTGCCGATCTGGATCTGCACGCTGAACCGGGACGACAGCGCCTCCGTCAACACCGCACCGTGGACGCCGGGATTATGGCCCGCCACCACGTAGAAGCCCGGCTCGGCCTTGATGGTCTCGCCCTTGTGGGCCTTGACCTGGATCTGCCGGCGCCCGTCCATCGCGGGATACAGCGCCGCCAACACCTTCGGCGAGATCAAGGTGGCATCGTCGATCAGCAGGGCACGGCCCTCGGTCATCGCGGTGACCAGAGGCCCGTACTGGAAGACGTAACCCCCGCTGTCGGCCTGTGTGTACTCGCCGATCAGGTCGCCGACCGTGGTGTCGCCGTCCCCGGCGACGGTGAGCAGGTCCGGGAACGCCGCCTCCACCAGCGACGTCTTGCCGGTGCCCGGAGGGCCGTAGAGCAGCACCGGCACGTCGGCGTCGCGCAGACGGTTCAACGCCTCGACGTCGGGCAGATCGGCCAGCTCCCGGGGGTGGTAGAGCTGGCCCCCCGCGCGGCGGATCGGGCCGCTCTGCTTCGGCGTGGCCGCTGCGGTAATGGTCGTGCGGGCCATGGCCGCCTGAGCGCGGGGAGCGTGGGTGCCCGGTGGGCTGATCACAGCGGTCTGCGCGGCTGCGGCGGTTTTCGCGTTCGCGCGGAACTCCGGTTGTCCGCTTCCGCCTTGGTCGGCCTCGCCGCGCCGCACCAGGGTCAGGGCCGCGTTGCGGACGGCGCCGTGGGAGTGGCCCAGATGCCTGGCCATGCCCCCGATGGTGAGCGCATCTGCCGGCCGGTCGGCCAGCAGGCGGGCCACCTTGGCCCGTAGTTCCCCGCCCTTGGTGCGCGCTGGACTGGTAGGCGGTCCGGGTGTGGTCACAACGAGGCTCCTTCAACAGGTAGGACGGCGGGCGGGGTTGGCGTGGGCTGGAGGGGCTGGTCGGTCTCGGAGCGGATCACGGACTGTGCCGACATCGGCGACCGGGCCAACCGAGGCGTACCGTCGGCGCTCACCGGCCGACCGAGGGCGCGGTCCAGCGGCAGGGGATGGCCGGCGACGAGCAACTCGTCGGCTGGCGAGCAGGCCCGTGCGTCCGCTCCGTACCGGGTTCCGTCGCTCGGCAGGCGCAGCCGGGCGTCTCTTCGAAGCCGTCCTGGAGCAGGATTCGCCGGGCGGCGGCGTTGTAGCCGGTGGTGGTGATCTCCCCGGTGACGGTGTGCCGGATCGGCATGAACGGCTCTGCTGGTGCGTCGGGCACGGCGGAACTCCTATCGGTGTTGGCGGGAAAGCGGTGGGGTGTTGGGCGAAGGCGAGGAGGGCCCGGAGCTTTTAGGGGTCAGCGATTGCGGGAGAAGGCGATGCGCGGGTCTACCGGCCGGGCCGCCGGAGCGGACGCGGCGGGAGCGGGAACCGGCGCCTTGCCCGGGAGGCCGGCGCGGGCTGGGCTGGCGGCGAGCGCGGCAGCGCTGATGGGGAACTTGTGGGTGGCCAAGCCCTGGCTGCGCTCGTGGCGTGCGGGTGGCGCGGGTGCAGGAGGGCGGCGGGCTGTTACGTCCTGGGCGAGACGTGGCTGCACCGCGACCTGGAGGTCGGATCGGTGCATCGACATCGTGGCGCTGGCGACCTTTTCCAGGGCTTCGCTGCGGTCGGAGGTGATCGGCAGCGTGTAGATGTCCAGGTCCGGGTTCAGCCGCCAGCCGTGTTCCTCCAGGATGAGTCGGCCGCCGAGCGCAGAGGAGTGGTCGTTGGTGGCCGCGACGATGCCTAGACGCGGATGCTCGGCGAAGGCGACGTCGGGATCTATGCGTAGAGGGCGCTCACGGGCCGGAGCCGCACCGGAGGCCAGCGAGGGGTCGAACGCGGCGTCCACGTCAACTTGGTAGCCGGACTTACGTAGCAGTGCGACGGCCCGGGTGGCGCGACCCTGTCCGTCACGCTGCTGGTCGGCCAGTGCGTACAGCGTCGGCTGGTCCGGGACGGGGTGAAAGTCGAAGCCCTTCAACATCCATGTGCTTGCGGCGAGTTGATTCGGGTTCGCGGCGACGATGCCGTAGTCGGGGTGGCGGCCGACTGCGATGTCGGGGAGCGAGTCGTAGTGGGTGGGCATAGCAGATCCATCCGGTGGAAGCTCGGGGGCCGGCGCGGTCGAGGGTCGGGATGGTTCTGGTGGGGTGGGCCATGGCGGACTCCGAGGCGGGAAGCGGTCAGCGACCGGGTACAGACGAGGAGCGACGAACGGGTGGCAGCGCCGGGCGTATGGCCGACGCGGCTGGCTGTGGTGTCGGCTTCGTGCGCTGGGCTGTTGGCGAGAGTGCGCGAGCGGCACTCGCTCGTGGTGAGGCAGCGCCCGCCCGCGGAGTCACGCCGAGCTGATCAAGGCGCGAGTCGATCGCGGCGAGCAGACTTGGAACGTTGCCGCCGTGTCGCGCGTGGGGGCCGTCCGGCTCCGAGTCGTAGATCACTTCGTGGATTGCGGAGTCGTCAGGATGCCCACGGGTCACCAACCAGCTCTCCGGATGCCCGGGTGGATGCTCGGTGGACGGCTCCTGGGGTGGCGAGATGATCAGCGAACTACCGTCAGGCAGCCCGACGTGGACGATGTAGTCGCTGAGGCCGTACTCGACGGTGCACTCCAGGCCGCGCTGCCGAAGGGGAACGGTGACGTGCCCGTACCCGTGCTCCCGTTCCACGGATGCCGCTGTGAAACGCAGAGGAGGATCGCTGGCGCGCGCGGTGATGCGAGTGCTCTCGCTTTCGAGGGAGACCAAAGGCTGGTCGGATTGCATGGACCTCTCCTTGGCCCGGCGCCCCAGCAGCCGACGGCGCGAGCCGCAGACCGTGGGACGGCAGAAGTATTGGTGTTCCACGAGGATCCGGAGATTGGCCGGTTTGGCGTCGCCGGAACTCTGTGTTAGCGGCGTCAGCGAGAACGATGCGCGGGAGGCGGATTCGGAGCGGGCGGTGCAGGAGGCGAAGCAGCAGGAGTGCTGCGGTTGCCCGGTGAGGACCGCGCGAGGGCTACCTGAGTGCGTTCGGTCTGCGGAGACTGGTCGGTGTCCGCCCGCCGGACCAAGTAGTCGCCAGCCCGCGCGAGCGCCGGACCTTGGTAAGACAATTCGTCCGCGTAGTGCCAGCCGTCGGCGTTGCGGATCTCCTCCGCACGGCTCACGTACAGCTCTCGCGAACCGGGTTGCGAGGCGTCCATGAGCGCCAACACGTCATCCCACTCGTGCCGGATCTGGCCTGCTCGTTCCAGGTTGGTGTCGATGCCGCGCAGCCGCCGGAGGTCCTCGCTGATCGGCCCCTCGACGTAGTCGGCACCGACGGCGGCGGCCCGCACACCAGCCAGTACCTCGGGGCCGTGAGCGAGGAAGACCTCGACGTGTTTCCACGCTTCGGCGTCACGTTTCACCTTGCCGTCGTCGTAGCCGTCATCGATGGGCCAGCCGTCGCGGTCGCAGAAGGAATCCGAGACCGCATCCCAGTCGTCGGACGCCCGGCGGATGCCGGCGGCGGCAGCAGCCAGGGCCGGGATGTGCTGGCGCCACGCCAGGTGATCGGAGGTCGAGGATGGCTGGTCTTCATGGGGTGCGGATATTTCGGGCACGATAGATCCTTCTTGCTTCGTGTGCTTGTGCCTTTGCTCATCGCGAGCGCGGCAGTGCGCGGACGGCGGAGGGCGGGATGGGGGCAGGGGACGGGATTTGCCGATCGCCGGGAAGCCCGCTGAGTGCCACGGCCGGGGAGACGCGAGCCGCCGCTGCCGGGCGTCGGGAGCGGGAGTGGATCTCGTCGTCCAGGCCCTCCCCCACGAGGTGCAGCTCCTCGCCAAGATCGGTCAGGCGTTCCGCCAGGGCGTCCAACTCGGAGGCGCTGTCGCGGGCTTCGTGTGTGCGGCACCACTCCGAAGCGGTTTCGAGGAGCTGGTGCAGCCGGGCCACCGCGCCAAGATCGTCCGTGAGTGCCTCGTGGAACAGCCCGGCGAACTCCTCGGGATGGGCGGCGGCAAGGCGGTCGATCCAGTTGCTGGCCGATGCCGCGGTGCGCGGGCTCAGGCCCGAGGCGGCGCCTCCCCCGTAGCCTCGGAGGTCTGGTCGCGGTACGGTTGACGACATTGCTCAACTCCCTTTATCGATAGGCCAGTTGAGCTATGTCTGTAGGCCGCTGTGTTCGTTCAGGGCCAATCTGACGGGAGTGGGCCGACATTCGGGCGTCGGTGTCGAACAGCTCTCGCTCGGCGGGGTGCAGGATGTGCTGGGTGATGAAGCTCCGGCCCGCGACCTTCCACAGGCCCCGGCCCTTGGTCAGGGCGGACACCGCTTGGGTCTCGACGCCGGTCAGGCCGAGCAGCGAAGCGGCAGCAGCGAGTTGGTCGGGCTCCTGGCGGTAGATGATGCGGGTGGAGCAGTCGGCCAGGAGGCCCTCGGCCAGCACCCGGCCTCGCGAGCCGGCATCGCCTGCGCTGAGCAGGTCGCTGAGGCGGTGGATGACCATGAGGTTGGCGATGCCGAGCCCGCGGGAGAGCTTCCACTGGGACTGCATGCGTTCGAGCAGGCCGACGTGCCTCATCACGCGCCACGCCTCGTCGTAGATCACCCAGCGTCGGCCGCCGTCCGGGTCGGCGAGCGCGCTCTCCATCCACGCCGAAGCGCAGGTCATGGCCAGGACCAAGGCGGTGTCGTCGCCGGAGCCGCCGAGGCGGGAGAGGTCGATGGACAGCATCGGGGTGGTCGGGTCGAAGGCCACCGTCGAGGGGGCGTCGAACATGCCGCTCAGGTCGCCGTGTACCAATCGGCGAAGGGCGTGCGCGAGGTCCTGTGCGGCGGGCCCCATGTGTCCGGCCTGGTCGCCGAGGGCTCGGTCGAGGCGCTCGGGCGAACCGAGGGCGTGCGCGATCTCGCCGAGCAGCGGCACCGTGCCGCTGGCGTCGGCCTCCGCGACGACCAGGTCGAGGGCAAGGTCCAGAGCTGTGTGCTCCATCGGCAGGAGATCGCGCTTCAGCACGGTGCGAGCCAGGCCCGCCAGGAGCAGGAGGCGGCGCTTTCGGACCTCGGTCGACCAGTCGCCCTCGCTCACCGAGGCGGGCCGAGCCGGAGCATCCAGCGGGTTCAGCCTGCCCGGGAGCCCCGGCCCCAGCGCGATGCTGTAGCCGCCGAGGGCCTGTGCGACGGCCGTCCACTCGCCCTTGGGATCGCAGGGAACGTAGACCCGGTAGCCGTGGGCAATCGCTCGGGTGGCTATCGACTTGGCCAGCGCGGACTTGCCCATGCCGATGATCCCGGCCAAGACGGCGTTCGGATTCGTGAAGCCTTCGATCCGCCCGCTGCTGTACAGCGAGAACGGGTCGTAGCAGAACGCCGCCTCCGCGTGCACGTCCCTTCCGATGAAGATCCCTTCGGCGCCCAGGCCGCCCTCCGCGAGAAACGGATAGGCACCGCTGACGGTGGCTGTGGTCATGCGGTGGGCGGGCAGGCTGAGCTTGCCGCCCCGGGCCGAGGAGGAGCCGGGACGTCCGGACGGCGGGTAGGCCGGCCGCAGTTCCGGGTCGAGGTTCTCCTCGGCGCGGTGCTTCGGCGGTGCTCCGGCGAGGCGGGCTTGGCGGCGGGCCTCGGCGAAACCGGCACGGGCGGCTCGCTGCTCGGCGCGTGATGCCTTGCGGGGGACGAACAGGTGGGAGGCGCTGGCGCGAGTACGGGGCATGAACGTTTCTCCAGACGGAAGGCGGGTCAGCGGCGGACGAGGCCGGTGAACGGCGCGTGCAGGTCGGCCGGGGTGGTGCGGCGGCGCACCAGGTGCGCGGTGCGCTGGTGGCGCTGGCAGATGGTCAGCTCTGGCGCCCCTTCGGGCAGGCCCGCCTGGCACTCCTCGCGTTCGGGCACCTCGCCGGAGTCCGGCCGGGGTGCCGCGTGGTACGCGGCGTGGAAGTGGTCGGCGGCCTGCCAGATTCGTGTGCGGGCGGCGCGAAGCTGGTCGCCTTCGGCCGGCACGAGCTGACCGGTGCGGGCGGCGTGGGCGTCGAGGAGACCGTGCAGCGAGACGAGGTGGGCGTGCAGGGCGTCCAGCTCGGCGCGGGCGGTGACGAGCGGACCGCCCGGAATGTTGAGCGCGCTGTGGAAGTCGAGCGCGGCGGTGGCGAAGGGCACGAAGTCCTGCGCAGTTGGGCTGGCGGTGCGGGACATGGGGGTGCTCTTTCGGAGGAAAGGAAGGCCGATATCAGGCGGCGAGGGCGAGCGGCATGGCGGCGACGGTGAACGCTTCGGCCTGCTGCCAGGTGAGCGGCCGGAGGTCGAGCTGGGCGCCGACGGCCGCGGTCTCCACGACCGCGCAGGCGGAACGGAGTTCCTCCTCGGAGTCGGCCGAAACGGTCAGCAGACCGGTCAGGGCGACATCCGCGTGGCCCGCGATGAGCTGGCGCTCACGGGACTTTATGTCCTGGTACTCGATCGAGTCCGCCTCGGAATCAACCTGGCCCCGTCGGGCTCGCTCGGCGGCGTCGGCTATCACGCTGGACTTCTTGCGCTGGACATCGCGCAGGGCGGCATCCAGTCCCTTCGGCTCGTACGACAGCGACAGCGTGCGCCGGACCCCGGCGGTGAACAGGAGCTGGTGCAGAAAGCCCGCCGACGTCTCGGTCCTCGGCCAGTTCTCCACCCAGTACGTGGAGTGGACGGCCGAGTCGGTCGCGATGTGGTCCGACTTCTCGACGACCACGACCGGGCCGGCAGCGGCGGGCTCAGCCTCGGGACGTCCGGCGGTGGACCAACGGTCCAGCGTAGCGAGAGCCTTGGGGTCGTACGCCGTTCGCACGACGGCCGCGATCTCGCGGGCGGTGAGCCAGCCGGTGGGATTGAGCCCGGCGGTACGCGCGGCCTGATCGAAGGTCGAGGCCAGTTGCGCCAGGACGCTGAAGGAGCCGGTGAGGCCGCCTCCGGCCTGGTTGATCAGCCGTCGTGCGGCCTTGGCATCGAGCGATACCGCGACGTAAGCCTCGTGCGGGGCCGCCGCCGGGCCGGCACTCTGGATCAGCTCGCTGTAGATCGCGCCGGCCACGGGGGCATTGGGCTGGCCGTGCTCCTCCCAGTACCGGCGCAGCGCGTCGCCGGAGTCTGGGACGGTGCGCTCGATCACCTGGATCCGGGCGACCTGGCCGGTCCGGGCGAGCGCGGCCAGAGCGCGTCCCCAGCCGTTGACGTTGGCGTTCTGGGTGCCCGGGTCGAGCAGTGCGTAGGCGCGGGAGGAGACCTTGACGACGGCGGTGAGCGTGCCGGTGTGGGGGTTGTGGACCGCGCCGTATCGGCGGTCGGGGGCGGTGACCACGCGCAGGCTCGCCGCTGTGCCGGGCAGGTGGAGCAGCCCTTCGCGGATCGGGCGGCGGGAGGGCCGGGTGAGCCAGATCAACTGGCCCCGCATCCGGCGCAGGACGTACCGGGTGACGATCGGAGCCCAGTCAGCCAGGGCGCGGCCTCGGTAGCGGACGAAGACGAGGAGGGCGATGGCGGACCAGAGGGGGATGAGTTCGAGAGCGCCGACCACGTCGCGGGTGAGGATCACGGCGAGCAGGAGGAGGCCGGTGAGGCTGACGACGATCAGTTGCGGGGCGGTCAGGCCGAGCAGGATGCCGCGCCTGCTGCGGTGGGGAAACTTCACGGTGGCCGTGGTGGCTTCGGCCTGGGGCTTGTTGGACATGGTGGTTCCAGACGGTGGGAGCGGGCGGTGGGCGAGGCGCGCGGCGTTCTTCTGGAGGTCATGGCAGGGCTCCGTTTCTGGTGATCGGCGGCGCGGGGTACGGGGGCGGGCTGCGGGATGCAGTCCGCCCCCGGCTGTGGTTGGTCAGGATCCCGAAGGCGGCTGGTTGGGGTACACCCAGCTTGTCGGCGTCGGGGAACCGGTTGCCGACGGACCGGTGGAAGGCGGCGGCGGTGCGGCAGGGCTGCTTGTGCCCCCGGGTGCAGGGCCGGCAGGCGGCGCGGCACCGGCGCGGGTCATGCTGCCGCCCGCAGCCGACGCGCCAGCGAGCTGACCAGAGCCGCTGGCGGCACCCGGGGCGCCCCCTTCGGAACCTCCCGTTTCGCCCCCGCTGGGTCGGGTGATGAGCGGCGGGACGCCGGGTCGCTGGATCAGGGCGCGGCCCTTGTCGCCGGAGGCGTTCGGGGATTCGCCGTACCGGAAGCTGGTCCGCGGCTTGGGCGGTCCGGCGTCGATGCCCTCCTTGCTGAGGTTGCCGCCGGAGGGGTTGATGCCGGAGGCGACACCATCGGCGCCCGTGCCGGGGACCTGGCTCGGACCCTGCGGAGCGGGGGTTCCGGTGCTGGCCCGCATCGCCAGGCTGCCTGCGGTCTTCGCCGCCCCTGCGGCGACCGCCATGCCGGCAACGCTGGTGCGATGCAGGTCGTCGTGGCCGCCGCCGTCGCTGGCCCAGTGGACGAACTTATAGGTGGCGTACGGGCACAACAGGACCAGCACCATCACGACGATGCCTGCCATCGCATCGGACAGCGCGGCCATGCCGTCGTGGGCATCCGACTTGCCCATCGCCGAGATGCCGATGAGGAAGACCACGGTCATCAGGAGTTTCGAGACGACCAGCGTGGCGGTGGCCTCGATCCAGCCACGCCGCCATCGCTTGGCCACTTCCCAGCCTCCGCCGGCTCCGGCGAAGACAGCGAGGGCGACCAGGATCAGGACGCCGACCTTACGAGCGACCATCACCCCCCAGTACATGAACGCGCCGATCGCGCATCCTAGGGCGACCAGGGCTGGGACTCCCCAGCCGAGGCCGTACATCGCCCCCAGTTGGTTGACCTTCACCACACGGCGGATCGCGTCGTCGACTGAGCTGTTGGCTGCTTGAAACAGGCCGTCGGACAAGGCGTCGACCACGGTGATGGCCACAGAGGTGAAGGCGATGGCGCAGAAGCTGAAGAGGACGCCGGTCATGGTGCCGATGGCGGCCTGAGCCAGGGCGCGTTCGTCCCGCCGCCAGGCCGCGAACATCAACTGGATGCAGAACGTGCCGACGGTCAGCGCGAGCCCGATGGGCAGCAGCAGTTCGTAGTTGTCCCGGAACCATCCGGCATTGAGATCGATGGCGGTGGTCTCGTTGACGGCCTTCGCGGCGAGATCCGCAGCGCTGGCGGCCAGTTCGCCCGCCGACTTCGCGATCCATGCTCCGATGCCGTCGGTGACGGCCCCGGCGGGGTTGGTAGCGAAGTCAACAGCACCGCACACCTTGTCCATCAGCGGAAAGTCGCAGACTCCCATGGCGATACCTCCTTTCTGGGCTGGGGATCAGGGCGCGACGGACGGCATGACACCGGCCAGGGCACAGGGATGGGAGGGGCGGCACTGGACCGAGAGAGTGGTGACGCGGTTCTCCGCACCACCGGCAGGCAAGCCGTTCCAGGCGATCGACTGCTTGCCAGAGACGGTCACGGCGTAGACGTACGCCTGCGTGATCGTTCCGGGATTCGCCTGAAGGGCCCGGGTGAACGAGTCCGGGAAGTGCCCCTCGTTCACGGTCGCGGTGGCGAACTGGCCGTTCGCGGCCATTTCCTTCCACAGCACAGGCGAGGGAACGACCGCGTCGACCGAGGCGAGGTCGGCGTACTTGGTCTCGGTGGTCAGCCACCCGTGCAGGGCGGTCAGCAGCTCTGCCTGGGAGTACGCGCGGGTGTCGTAGGACCACAGCGCTGCGGCGGCTGCCTTCCCGAACGCGATCGGGTCGTGGGTGTCCGGTGGGACTGGGAGGGCGTGAGGGCGTGCGCTCGGCGAGGGCGACCCAGACGCCGAAGCGGCCGAGGAGGAAGGAGCAGCCGAACTCGCACGCGGCGCAGGGGCTTTGGAGGGGCCCCTGCCATCGCGGGTGAGGTAGGCGGCCAGGCCGGCGAGGGCGACGAGCACCACCAGGACGGCGGTGCCGAGCAGCGCCCGACGGCGCACGCGAGATGCGCCGCCGGGGTTCGAGGAGTGGGAGGGCATCAGTGGACCTGCGTCCCCAGCGTGCTGAAGAACGCCACCACACCGTTCGCGGCACCCAACAGGAGGGCCGCGCCAGCGCTGACCAGCACACCCTTCTTACCGTTGGCCTCGGCCTGGTGGCCGCCGGAGTGGTGGCCCCAGGCCCACACGCCCGCGCTGACGGCGAGCGCGCCGACCACGGCGATGATGCCGAACAAGTTGATGGATCCCATCACCTGCTTGAGGACGGCGAGGCCTGGTAGCCCGCCCTCGTTTGGCTTGATCCCGGGGTCGTAGGCGAGCTGGACGACCTTGTCGGCGAGATACATGACGAACTCCAGATCGGTTTATTGCATGCCGGAGCCCGGGAGGGCGAAGCGGCGGTGCGAGAAAGGGGGAGGAGAAAGCGCCGGTCAGACGACTCGGCGGGCCGCGAGAATCTGCGGCTTCCAGGACGCGAGGGTCGCGAGGCGGACCACGTCGCCGGTGTGCGGGGCGTTGATGATCAGGCCCTGACCGATGAACATGCCGACGTGCTCGGGGACTGCGGCCGTCCCCTCGGTGAAGACGAGGTCGCCCGGCTGGAGAGCGCCGGCCGGTACCGACTTACCGTCCTTGACCTGCGTGTACGTCGTCCGTGTCAGGGTGACCCCGGCGGCCTTGTACGCCTGCTGCATCAGGGAGGAGCAGTCACACCGGCCCATGGGGTCGGGCCCGTGGGAGTCGGTACAGCTCCCGCCCCACTGATACGGCGTGTCGAGCTGGCCGAGTGCCCAGCGGATCGCCGTCTGGACCTCTCGCGGAGCGTCGGCCGGGATCTTGTATCCGGCCGGCACCGCGCCGGGCGGGATGGTTCCGAAGTCGGTTCCGTCCCCGCCGGTCGTACAACCGCCCGCGGTAGTGGGCGGAGGGCTGCCGGTGCCAGCCGAGCCAGACGGGGAAGGGCTCGGCGACGTGCCGCCGGTCTTCGACAGCAGGGGCTCGATGGCCTGCTGCAAGGCGGTGGCCAGGGGCTCCCACTTGGCGTACGCCTCCGGGAAGCCCGACCTCTGCACCGCCTGAGCGGCCTGGGTGACGGACAGGGACTGCCAGCCCGAGACCTTCTCCAGCGCCTCGTAGAACATGGTCGAGGAGTGCACCGGGTCGAGGATCTCGTTCGCGGTGCCCCAGCCCTGCGACGGACGCTGCTGGAAAAGACCCAGCGAATCACGGTCGCCGTAGGTCAGGTTCCGCAGGCCGCTCTCCTGCAGTGCTGTCGCCAGGGCCACGATCTGCCCCCGGGCCGGAATGTTCAACGCGACGCCGGTCGCCTGGATCGTCTTGGCGTTGGGCACCTGCTCTGCCGGATCGTCCAGCCCCTGCACGGAGACCGTCCCCTTGGCGCCGCCGTCCAGGATCGCCTTCACCTGAGCGGCAACGGCTGAGGTATCCACAGCCTGTGCACCGCCAGCCGAGCAAGAGGCCGAAGCAGTCCCGGCACCGATGGCGAGGATCGGAACGGCCAGCAACAGCGGACCGGATGCGAAGAGACCGACGACGGCTCCGGTGGTCTTCTTCATCGCCGCCGCCGTTCACCGAGACGGCGGTGCCAGCCGGACAACGGCGTTGGGTCGGGGCACAGGGGTATCAGGGCATGCTGCATCGCAGCGGCTCCTCGTGGTTCGTAGGAGGCGCGGTGCTGACTTCTCGTGCAAAGCCGTCGACACCGCGGCGATGTGAATCCGCCTCTCAGGGCGGGCCCGGGTCAGAGGAGTTGGTAGCTCCCGGACGCCGGTCTCGGGTCACGCGCGGCAGCCAGCCGCGCTCGTAATCTCAGGCGGTACACCGGGTCTCCTCACGGCTTCGAGAACGAAGGGTCAACGGGCCTTCCGTGCCGCTCTTTTGGACGAGACAACACGGATAAGCACAGGCCAGCGGGGGTGGAGCGGGGCTCCGGCCTGGTGACATGGCGAGACAGTAGACCGGGATTCCGGCCGCGCCAAACGGCTCTCGGACCCGGGCGGGGAGCACGACACGGTTCGTTAGGTGCGGCCGGAAATCGCGGCTAACGTCCGGCGCAACCCCGCTCGAAACGATCGCTGTTGAGCGCCGTCCGGAGCGGGCCCAGTCCCCCCGTGCCCTGAAAGAGGCCCCGCACATGAGCTACACGCTGCACCGAGGCGACGCCCTCACCGTGCTGAAGACCCTCCCGGACGAGAGCGTCAACGCCGTCATTACCGACCCGCCGTACAACTCCGGCGGACGCACCAGCTCGGACCGCACCGGCCGTACCGCGCGAGCCAAGTACGTCACCAGCAACAGTGCGCACGACCTGCAGAACTTCCCCGGAGAGAACCGCGACCAGAGGAGCTATCGAAGCTGGCTGACCGCCCTGCTCACCGAGGCGTACCGGGCCTCCACCGAGCACTCGGTCGCCATCGTCTTCTCGGACTGGCGCCAGGAGCCGACCACGTCCGACGCCCTGCAGATGGCGGGCTGGACCTGGAGCGGCACGATCCCGTGGATCAAGCCCGCCAGCCGGCCTCGCAAGGGCGGATTCAAGCAGTCGGCCGAGTTCATCACCTGGGGCGTCAAGGGAAGCCTGGCGAAGGACCGGGACCTGTACCTGCCCGGCCACTTCATCGCCTCCCAGCCGCGCAAGGACCGGGTGCACATCACCCAGAAGCCGGTCGAGATCATGCAGCAGCTCGTGCAGATCTGCCCCGAGGGCGGCACCGTCCTCGACCCCTTCACTGGCAGCGGCTCCACAGGAGTCGCCTCCCTCCGCGAGGGCCGGCGGTTCGTGGGTGTCGAGTTGTCCTCGCACTACGCCGACGTGGCCGAGCAGCGGCTCCGCGCGGAGCTGACGCAGGACGACTTCGTCCTGGCTGGACCGGAGGAATGAGCATGAGAGCAGAGAGCCCAGGGCCAACGGACCGCAGACGCCAAAGGGCGGCTGGAGCATCGAGTAACCGATGCGCCAGCCGCCCTTTCGCTTGCGTCAGGCCGCCTCGAACGCTCGCCGGATCAGCGGTGCCGCCTTCTCCAGGTCGGCCGCTGAGGCGAGGCGTACCTCCAGGTCGCCGGTCCCGAGATGCCCAATGCCGCGCATGTCCCTGGTGAAGCCCTCCTCCAGCGTGACGGTGTCCGGGTCGAGTCTGAGGTAGACCAGGATCGCCTCGTGCTTCGGGCGGAAGATCACCGACGCCACGTTCACCAGCCGCCGGTAGGCGATGTAGTGCCGAAGGGGTGCCACCTCGACCTCGCCCCACGCCGTGAGAGCCTCGTCCAGCTCCGCGTACAGGTCCCGCAGGCAATCCGGGACGAGGCTAGGCCCGGCCGACGCGGGAACCACCGGAGCCGCCGGCACACTGTCGGTCGCCGCGTCCCGCTCCCTGTTCCGCCGAGACGAAGCAGCGCTCGGCGAACCGGGCGAGGAGTCCACGAGCAGCAGGCTCAGCAGGTCCCCTTCGAAGACGCGATAGCGCACCAAGTCGATCCGCTCGGGCAGCCGCTGCACGGCTACGCGGTCGTGATGGGAGAAGCTGGCCGCGATGCAGACCATCCGCGGACGACGCCAGTCGATGGATTCGGCGGCCTCCGGGCCCGACACCTTCCGGACGAGCGCCTCGATCTCGTGGTGCGCCGACTCCAACCAGGACAGGTAGGAGACGGCCTGCGACAGCACGCCGCTGTCGGAGCCCTTCTTGTACTCGATCACCACCGGGCTGCCGTTCTCGTCCAGCCCCAGCGTGTCGATCCGGCCCCGGTGCCACGGACCGGTCGGGTACTCCGACGCCAGGAATCGGATGCCGAGCATCTGCTCCAGGCCGGCCTCGACCCGCCGCTGCAGCTCTACCTCCAGCGCCACCGTTGAGCCGGGCAGCTCGACGTCCTGCCCGTTCGCGTCCCGCCGGAACAACATCAGCTCGGCCACCAGCGTCCCCCCTCCCGTGATCCCTGCAAAGAGACCAATCAACGTGGGACTCTGGGTATTCCGCATCCGGGCGGCCAGAACGGCTGTTTTCCCAGCTCTCAGGGCTGCCACGCCCCGCGAGCTAGTACTGCAACGGTGTTTGCCGTGACGGGTGGGCAGGTCGATCGTTGGTGTTGTCATGGGTGGGGATCTTGCTGAGGTCAGGTCGTGGGCTGTTGAGTTGGATGTGGTGCAAGGGCGGTTCCTTCACCGATTCAACAGGTCGGAGCCGCGTGAGTCCGCTCTTGCCTATATGCGGGGGCTCATAGCCCCGTTGCAGCGGAAGAACGGCTGGACGCTGGCCGAAGAAGCCGGCCACGCAGGTCCGGACCGTATCCACCGGTTGTTGAACCGGATCGAGTGGGACGCCGACGAGGTTCTGGACGATGTGCGTGACTACGTGGTCGAGCATCTCGGTGATCCTGGAGCGGTCCTGATCGTGGACGACACCGGCTTTCTGAAGAAGGGCACCGGTTCGGCCGGGGTGCAGCGGCAGTACTCCGGCACCGCGGGCCGCACGGAGAACTGCCAGGTCGGTGTCTTCCTCGCCTATGCGGCCCCGCTCGGACGAACGCTGATCGA